>NC_013947.1:5140259-5480519 GCF_000024545.1 Stackebrandtia nassauensis DSM 44728 | reverse complement strand
GTCGCGAACTCCACCGAGGTGGCGCGGGCGCTGATCGAGGGCGAGGCGGACCTGGGTTTCGTCGAGGGCCCGTATGTCCAAAACGGTCTGCAGTCGGTGACGGTGGCCGACGACGAGCTGGTGCTGGTGGTGGCGCCCGGGCACCGCTGGGCTCGGCGCGGGGCGCCGGTGGCCGCGCCGGAGCTGCGCGACACACCGCTGATCTGCCGGGAGCAGGGTTCGGGCACCCGGGCGGCGGTGGCCGAGGCGTTGCGCGAGTACGGGACCCAGGTGGCGCCGTTGCTGGAGTTGGCCTCGACTACCGCTGTGAAGGCGTCGGTCGCCGCGGGAGCGGGGGCGGCGGTGACCAGCTCTCTGTCTGTTGTGGAGGAGCTGACATCCGGAAGACTGGTGTCAGTCCCGGTATCGGGAGCAGACTTTCACCGTCGCCTACGCGCGGTATGGCCGCGCGGCCGACGGCCGTCGGGACCGGCTGCGGACCTGCTGCGGGTGGCGCAGGCGGTGCAGGCGGCGCGGCGAGCAGCTTCCCCGTGACGATGCCGCGCGCGGTGCGCACGCCCACCAGCAGCCAGGCCGACAGCAGCAGTCCGTACATCGCCATGGTGAGGACTTCCAGGCCCGGCAGTTCGGTGCGGGTGGCCAGCCCCGCCGCGCCGGTGACGCAGGTGCCGACGGGGAAGGTGAAGCTCCACCAGGTCAACGCGAACGGCATTCCATTGCGGACGGTTCGGATGGTGACGGCCGAGGCGATGGCGATCCACAGCAGCGCGAAACCCAGCACCGGCACCCCGTAGATGAGGCCGAAACTGTCCAGGGCGGTGCTCACCGGCGCGCCCAGCGCCAGCGGCGCCACCTTGCCGAGGTTGCCCGCCGCCGTCACCGACTGGCCCAGCGGACCCAGGCAGATCCACAGCGTGGGGACGGCCGCGGCGGCGCCGACCCCGTGATGCACCAGTTTGGACCACACCTGCGGCAGGATCACCATCGTGGCCAGCAGGCTGATGCCGAACATCGCGTAGCAGGCCAACAGCATCGTCTCGCGCGGTTGCCCGGCGGCGATGTGGGGGATGAGCGCGGCACCCGTCGCGGCCGAGACCATCGGCGGCACCACCGGCATCAGCCAGCCCGCGAACGGCGCGTCCGCGGCCACCTCGTGTTTGGTGAACATGAGGTACGGGATCGCCACGGCCGTCAACAGCCCGGTGGCGGTGCCGAGGAACCACAGTCCGAGCGCGACGGTGTAGGCCGCGTCGACGCCGATGTACGGGGGCGCGAAGTTCAGGGCCCCGGCGCCGATGGTCAGGAACGCCATCGGCGGCGCGCCGTAGAACTGCGCCATCACCGGGTTGGTGTGGTGCTTGCGGGCCCGGTCGCGGTGCCGCAGCCAGTGCGCCGCGAAGCAGATCGTGACCGTGGTCAGCCAGGCCGAGGCCAGCAGCCACACGACGGTCGCCGCCACGCGCTGCCCCGGGAACTGGTACGGCAGCGCGATCGCGGCGTTGGCGACGATGCCGGTGCCCATCACCGAGGCGAACCAGTTGGGCCCGATGTTGGCCAGCGGCGAATCGTCGGGGGCCCGGTGTCGAGGTGGCGCGGAGTCCTTCACGCTTTCCAGCCTTCGTCGCCGTTCGGTCAACCGGTAGGTACGCGGTACGGACGTACTCATAGCCCTCGGCTATGGGTGGTGTCGGGCACGCTCGTGAAAAACCGGGCGGCCAGGTAAATGTCCGTGGCCCCCCAGGTCGTCAACACTGGTACGAGCAAGCACACCAGTGAGGTGGCATGGAGAACTTCGACGACTACGTACGGGCGCGCGGCGACGCCCTCATGAGATTCGCCTATCTGCTGTGCGGTGACAGGCACCGAGCCGAGGACTTCGTCCAGGAGGCTCTGATCCGCTGCCACCGCCGATGGCGCGCCATCGAACGCGACGGCGATCCCGAACCCTACGTCCGCAAGGCCGTGCTGCGGCAGTTCCTGTCCTGGCGCCGCCGCAAGGTCGCCAGCGAACACGTCGCCGACGAGATGGCCAAGACCGCGTCCGGAACCGACACGGCACAGGCCATCGCCGAACGCGACGCGATGTGGCGCGTGCTGGCCACGCTGCCGCGACGGCAGCGCGCCGTACTGGTGCTGCGCTACTACGAGGACCTGCCCGACGCGCAGGTCGCCGAACTGCTGGGCTGTTCGGCCGCGACGGTACGGGTGCACGTCAGCCGGGCGCTGGCGAAACTGCGGGAGCACCCCGGGCTGCCGAACTTCACCATCAAGACCGAGGAGCGGGTATGAACGACAACGACTTCGCCACGGCCATCGGCGGCATGTTCGAGCGGCAGGCACGCAACGCGCCCGACTCGGCCGGGTTGCTGGAGACCGTGAAGGCACGCAGCCGCAGGCGCGGCATCTGGCGCCGGGTCACGGCGGGGGCCTCGGCACTCGCCGTGACCGGTGCGGCCGCGCTGCTGACCGGCCAGCTGCTGCAACCGGCGAGCCACGGCGGCGTGCCTCCGCACGACCGCGACGTGAGCGTCTGCTTCGACGTGAAGGACGATGTCCCGCAGCGACTGCTGCTCGTCGAGACCGGCGAAGACGGCGTGGACGAACTCGAGGCCGCGGAATGGACCGGCGGCGAATCCGGCAGCATCGAGCACCCGGTGAACTTCGGGGACTACCGGGTCGCGGTCAAAGCGGAGGACACCCCGGTGGAGAAGCTGCCGATCCAGGCTTCCGAGGAAGCCGAGCTGCATTTCGACTCCGCCCGCATCGGCACCGATGCCGAAACCGGCGAGCGGGTCGTCGCCTTCGATTCCGGGGAGTCGGTCAACGGCGTCGACGTCTCCCTCGTCGTCACGGTCGTCGAAGGCGACCCCAGCGACGCGGAGCTGCTGACCTGGATCGAGGCGATCTCCGTCTACATCAACGAACCGCACTGCGACTCATAGGCGATGACGATGAATACACGAACCCGGCTGTCTCGGCGCGGACTCGTGGCCACCACGGTGGGAGCCGCCTCGGCTCTCGCCGTGGGTGGCGGCGCCTGGGCGTGGGCCACGTCCGGACACGAGACCATCGACGAGTACCTGCGCGACAACCTCCCCGACGACGCCAGCCTCGCGATCGTCGCCGTCCGGGGTGGGAAAACCCTGTACCGCAAGGGTTTCGGACTCGCCGATCGCAAGGCCGACATCCGCTGCGGCCACCGGACCGTCTTCGACATCGGCTCGGTGACGAAGCAGTTCACCGGCGCGGCGATCCTGCGGCTCGACATGGACGGTGCGCTGAAGGTCTCCGATCCGCTGTCGCGGCACCTTCCCGGACTGCCCGCCGACAAGCGAAAGATCACGCTGCACCAACTGCTCACCCACACCGGCGGCTTCACCGACCTCCCCGACCTCAGCGACTACGACGAGGTCGACCGTTCCCGACTGCTGAGCGAATTCGGCGATCGGGAACTGAAGTGGAAACCCGGCACCCGTTACGAATACTCCAACCTCGGCTACAGCGTGCTGGCCGCCGTCATCGAGATCGTGACCTCCGGAAACTACGAGGAATACCTCGCCGACAACCTGTTCCACCCCGCCGGGATGCGTCACACCGGGTACCTGTTGCCCGACTGGGATCCCGCGACCGTCGCGCAGCAGTACGACGACAAGGGCCGCGTGATGGGCAAACCCCACGAACTCCCGTGGGACGACGACGGTCCCTACTGGATCCTGCGCGGCAACGGCGGCATCCTGTCCACCGCGCGCGACATGACCGCGTGGCACCGGGCACTGGACGGCGACGAGGTCCTGTCGGCCAAGGCCAAACGGAAACTGTTCAAACCCCACGTCCCCGAGGACGAGACCGGCGAGTCCCACTACGGCTACGGCTGGACGATCTCCACCGATGAGGCGGGCCGCAAGGTCGTGTGGCACGACGGCGGCAACGAATGGTCCTCGGCGATGATCGTCCGCTGTCCCGAAGCCGAGACGATGCTGTTCCTCGCGAGCAACGCGGCCGACTGGGGCGGCGACATGCAGACCCTGGCCGTCGACATCCTGCCGTTGCTCGACGCATGACCGGCCACAAGCCGAGGTCGCCGACAACACCTTGCCGCCGACCTCGGCTTGTGGCCCGGCCGCGCTGTGCTGAGATGTCGGGATGACCGACTCCATCGGCTGGGGGATCCTGGCCACCGGCGGTATCGCCGCGACCTTCACCGAAGACCTCAAGCGGCTGCCGGACGCACACGTCGCCGCCGTGGGATCCCGCTCACCCGAAACCGCTCGGGCCTTCGCCGAGCGCTTCGACATCCCGGCCGCCCACGGCAGCTGGGACGACCTGATCGCCGACCCGGACGTCGACATCGTCTACATCGCCAACACCCACAACGCCCACTACGAGGCCGCCAAACGTTGCCTCGAAGGCGGCAAGGCGGTGCTGTGCGAAAAAGCGTTCACGGTCAACCACGTCCAAGCCAAGACCCTTGTGGACCTCGCTGGCGAACGCGGCCTGTTCCTCATGGAGGCCATGTGGATGCGCCTCAACCCCGCGATCCGCCACATGCGAAAAGCGCTGACCGACGGCCTCATCGGCGATGTGACCACCCTGAACGCGACCTTCGGACTCGGCGGGCCGTTCCCGCCGGGACACCGACTGCGCGACCCGAACCAGGCCGGTGGCGCGCTGCTCGACCTCGGCGTCTACCCGATCTCGCTGGCCCAACTCATCCTCGGACGGCCCGCGAGCATCCACGCGACCGGCAGCCTCACCCCCGAAGGCGTCGACGCCACCGCGGGACTGGTGCTGGGTTACGACTCCGGTGCGGTGGCGACGCTGGCCTGCTCGATCACCTCGGACATGCCGATCGTCGCGTCCGTCAACGGCACCACCGGTCACGTCACACTGCCCGCGCCGTTCTTCCGACCCAGCCGCTACCTGTTGGGCCGGGGCGGCGGCGAGGCCGAGCTGGAGATCGTCGAGGTGCCGCACGACGGTCTCGGCTATGTGCACCAGGCGATCGAGGCGATGCGGTGCCTGCGGGAGGGGCTGACCGAGTCGCCGCTGGTGCCGTGGCAGTCCACACTCGACGTCATGGCGGTGATGGACGAGGCCCGTTCGCAGCTGGGTGTGACGTACCCGGGGGAATAGCGGCGATCAGTCGATCCTGTTGAGCCGCCGGTAATAGGCGGCGAGATTGTCCTGGACGTTCTGCGGCTTTATGCCCAGTGCCGCGGCGACCTCGCGCTTGGCGCCGTGGCGGTGGTTCCTTGCTTCGAGACGGCCCAGGATGTTCTCCGCCCGCATGCTGGAGAGCAGGCTCATCTGGACTTTCAGCCGTTCGATGCGCAAGGTCAGATCAAGGTTGATCAGGTTGGCTTTCTCGTCGTCGCCCGACTCCCGTTCAGCTATGCCGCAGGTCGCGACGACGGTGAGAGCCTCTCGGATCAACTCCTGCGCGCGACCGCTGTCGACATCGTCGTCGCATTCCTCCAGTTTGCTCAGTTCGTATTCGTACTCGTCGACCAGGTCGGCGGACCCCAGCCAGTCAAGGCCCTCGTACTGGCGCAGCCGGACGTTCTCGGGGTCGATGTCGTCGTCCGAGCAGTCGTCGACGATGACGACAACGCGTTCGTCGGGGTCGAAGTAGACATCCCCACGCCAGTCCTGGCTCATGGCTCCCAACTTGTGCGCGGTCGGGTGTGCCGCCCGAACCGCCGCGGTGGCTTCTTCCATGTTGTCGAACTTGAGGTTCACGTCCATGGCGCAAAAGTAAGCCCCACCCCTTAGTTTTGCCTCGGGGTGGGGCTTACGTTCACTCAAACGGCTACTCGTCCTCGTCCGACTCGTCGTCGAGCCGGGCCAGCCAGGTGGCCAGCCGCTCGATCGGCGTTTCGAACTCGGGGTTGTCGTCGACGAACTCGCGCAGCCGGGCGGCCACCCATTCCAGGGTGACCTCTTCTTCGCCGCGTCGTTTCTCGAGTTCCTCGATGCCTCGGTCGGTGTAGTACATCGGACGCTACTTCTTCGGCGGGATCGCGACGTCCAGCAGGGCCTGCTGCTCGACGTCGTGGACCTTCTTGACACCCACCGAGGGGGCGGCGGCGGCCGGACGCGAGAGGCGACGCAGGCTGATGCCGTCCAGGTGCTCGAGCAGGTTCAGGGCGATGAACGACCAGGCACCCTGGTTGGCCGGTTCCTCCTGGACCCAGGCGTGCTCGGAGGCGCCCGTGAACGGTGCCAGCGCCGCCTTGAGCTCGTCCACCGGGAGCGGGAAGAGCTGCTCCAGGCGGATGATCGCCGTGTCGGTGTTGCCGTTCAGCTCCCGGGCGTCGGCCAGGTGGTAGTACATCTTGCCCGAGCACAGCAGGACGCGGCGCACGTTCGCGGCGGGAAGCTGCCCGGAGTCGACCAGCGGGTCGGTCAGCACCGGACGGAAGCCGCCCGAGGTGAACTCCTCGATGCCCGACACGCAGTGCTTGTAGCGCAGCAGGAACTTCGGCGTGAAGACGACCAGCGGCTTCTTCTTGGGCGACAGCGCTTGGCGCCGCAGCAGGTGGAAGTAGTTCGCCGGGGTCGTGACGTTGGCGATGCGCATGTTGTCCTCGGCGCACAGCTGCAGGTACCGCTCCGGGCGGCCGGAGGTGTGGTCCGGGCCCGCGCCCTCGTGGCCGTGCGGCAGCAGCAGGGTCACGCCGGAACGCTGGCCCCACTTGGCTTCGCCCGAGGAGATGAACTCGTCGACGACCGACTGGGCGCCGTTGGCGAAGTCGCCGAACTGGGCCTCCCACATCACCAGCGCGTCGGGGTTCTCGACCGAGTAGCCGTACTCGAAGCCCATCGCGGCGTACTCGCTGAGCAGGGAGTCGTAGACCCAGAAGCGGGCGCCGTTGTCGGCGACCTGGGCGACCGGGGTGTACTCGCGCTCGTTGTTGTGGTCGACGACCACCGAGTGGCGCTGCACGAAGGTGCCGCGTCGGGTGTCCTGACCGGACATCCGGACCGATACGCCCTGGTTGAGCAGCGAGCCGACGGCCAGCAGTTCACCGAAGGCCCAGTCGATGCCGCCCTGGGTGGACATCTGTTCGCGGCGTTCGAGGAGCTGCCGCACCCGCTTGTGCGGGGTGAAGCCCTCGGGGACGTCGGTGTGGGCCTTGCCGATGCGCGCGATCAGCTCGGCGCTGACGGTGGTGTCGACGGTGGCCTCGGGCTCGGCGGCGCGCTGGCGGACCGGCTGGCCACTGGCCGACACCGATTCCTTGGTGGCCTTGAAGACCCGCTCCAGCTGGTCGTGGTAGTCCTTCAGCGCCTCTTCGGCGTCGGCCAGCGAGATGTCGCCGCGGCCGATGAGGGCCTCGGTGTACAGCTTGCGGACCGAGCGCTTGGCGTCGATGATCTGGTACATCAGCGGGTTGGTCATCGAGGGGTCGTCGCCCTCGTTGTGGCCCCGGCGGCGGTAGCAGATCATGTCGACGACGACGTCCTTGTTGAACGCCTGCCGGTACTCGAAGGCCAGTTTGGCGACCCGCACGACGGCTTCGGGGTCGTCGCCGTTGACGTGGAAGATCGGCGCCTGGATCATCCGGGCCACGTCGGTGGAGTACAGCGAGGAACGCGAGTACTCCGGCGCGGTGGTGAAGCCGACCTGGTTGTTGATGATGACGTGGACGGTGCCACCGGTGCGGTACCCGCGCAGCTGCGACAGGTTCAGCGTCTCGGCGACGACGCCCTGACCGGCGAAGGCCGCGTCACCGTGCACCATCAGCGGCAGCACGGTGTAGCCCTCAAGGCCCAGGTCGAGGCGGTCCTGCTTGGCGCGGACGATGCCCTCCAGCACCGGGTCCACGGCCTCCAGGTGGGACGGGTTGGCCGCCACCGACACCGTCGTGGCGTGTTCGCCGTCGGAGGTGGTGAACTTGCCGGTCATGCCCAGGTGGTACTTGACGTCGCCGGAACCCTGGACCGACTTGGGGTCCATGGCGCCCTCGAACTCGCTGAAGATCTTCTCCGGCGGCTTGCCGACGATGTTGGACAGCACGTTGAGGCGGCCGCGGTGGGCCATGCCGATGACGACCTCGTCGAGGCTGTCGCGCGCCGCGTTGGACAGCACCTCGTCCAGCAGCGGGATCAGCGATTCGCCGCCCTCCAGCGAGAACCGCTTCTGGCCGACGTACTTGGTGCCCAGGAAGGTCTCGAAGGCCTCGGAGACATTGAGCCGTCCCAGGATGTGCTTCTGTTCCTCGATGTCGGGCTTCTCGTAGGGCCGTTCCACCCGCTGCTGGATCCAGGCCCGCTCCTCGGGTTCCTGGATGTGCATGTACTCGATGCCGACGCGGCGACAGTACGACTCGCGCAGCACCCCGAGGATGTCGCGCAGCTTCATCGTGGACTTGCCCGCGAAACCGCCGACCGGGAACGCCCGGTCCAGGTCCCACAGGGTCAGGCCGTGTTCGAGGATGTCCAGGTCGGGGTGGCGCCGGATCTTGAACTCCAGCGGGTCGGTGTCGGCCATGAGGTGGCCGCGCACCCGGTAGGCGTGGATCAGTTCGATGACCCGGGCGGCCTTGTCGATCTGGCCCTCGGAGGTGTGGGCGACGTCGCGCACCCAGCGCACCGGCTCGTAGGGGACCCGCAGCGAGGTGAAGACGTCGTCGAAGAAGCCGTCGGCGCCCAGCAGCAGTTCGTGCACCCGCTTGAGGAACTCGCCGGACTGCGCGCCCTGGATGACGCGGTGGTCGTAGGTGGAGGTGACGGTGATCGCCTTGGAGACACCGAGCCGGGCGATGGTCTCGTCCGAGGCGCCGGAGTACTCGGCCGGGTACTCCATGGCGCCGACACCGATGATGGTGCCCTGGCCGCGCATCAGCCGCGGTATCGAGTGGACGGTGCCGATGCCGCCGGGGTTGGTCAGCGTCAGCGTGGTGCCGCCGTAGTCCTCCATGGTCAGTTTGTTGTTGCGGGCCTTGCGGACGATGTCCTCATAGGCCTGCCAGAACTGCCGGAAGTCCATGTCCTGGCAGCCCTTGATGCTGGGCACCACGAGGGTGCGCGAGCCGTCGTCCTTCTTCAGGTCGATGGCCAGGCCCAGGTTGACCGCGGCGGGGCTGACCATGGTCGGCTTGCCGTTGACGACGCCGTAGGAGTTGTTCATCTCCGGGTGGCTGGCCAGCGCCTTGACCAGCGCGTAGCCGATCATGTGGGTGAAGCTGACCTTGCCGCCGCGACCGCGACGCAGGTGGTTGTTGATGACGATGCGGTTGTCGGACAGCAGCTTCGCGGGGATCGCGCGAACACTTGTCGCGGTGGGGATCTCCAGCGAGACGTCCATGTTCTCGGCGACCTTGGCGGCGACGCCGCGCAGCGGCTTGCTCTGTGCGTCGGCGGCCAGCGGGGTGTCGGCCTTGGCGGCGGGCTTGGAGGGGCTGGCCTGCGCGGCGGGTTTGGCCGCTGGCTTGGCGTCGGCGGTTTCCGCGGTCTTTGGGGCGGACTGCGGCTTGGCCTCGGTCTTGGTCTCGGCGGCGGCCGCGGTATCGGCCGAGTGCGGTTGATAACCGTCGAAGAACTCGTGCCAGGTGGACTCGACACTGGACGGATCGGCGAGATATCGCTGATACATGTCTTCGACGATCCACTCGTTCGGCCCGAACTCCGAGAGTGGGTTGGACTTACTGGTCGCGTTGCGGTCTTGAGTCGACACGGCCTTTGATCGCCTCTTCTGTGGCACCGGATGAACGTAATTTCCCGATCGCTAAGACTACGCGTCGGCACGCTGGTTGGCACACCCGACCACCATGCCTACCTGCGCGGGTGGTGGTACGCGTGTGGAACATCATCGGGTGGTTCGCCACACGGTGGGCACACGACACGAGGCGACGCCCGGAAGTGATGTGGACACCACTGCCGGACGTCGCCTATGCGTTGATGATTCTCAAATGGGCGTTGGCCCGATTGTTAACCCAGAAGTTCGTGTTCAGACGTTGCCGGTGGTAGCAGCGAACGCGTCCGTGGGCTCCTCAAGAAGCTCTTGAGCACCCACGACCGCGAACAATCGTTTGATGAACTTGGTGGGGTTGGTGACGAAGACGGGTACGTCAACGTCCCGCGCGATGCGGTATGCGACAACGAGGGTTCCGATGCCGGTTGAATCCAGGACGGTGACCTTGGCGACATCCACCTTGATGTAGGCGACATCGTCGGCGCGAAGCACCTGGGAGATCTTTTCCCGGATCTGTGGTGCGGTGGCGTAGTCCACCTCACCATCCAGCGTCAGAACCATACCGCCGTCCGCAGTCGGACCGGTCTTGATCGACAGCGTCATCTGCGCCCTCATTGAGGTCGGTAGTCGGTGCCCTTGATCGGGCCTGGTGGCCCACGCGACACGGATGCGGGAGGCACCCGGGCGGGGAGTTTCAGCCTATCCGATCGAAACCGGCGGCGGGTAGCGCGATGAACACAAACGCGCGGATCACACCCTTCCGATCAAAGGAATTGCAGGTGACGTCGGTATGGGAGCGGAAAATTCCCAGGATCTTCCCAGGAGATACTCAGTGCGAACGCAAGGCTCACGACGGAGGATGGACCCATGGCGGTAACGGAAGAAGATCGGGAGGGCGAGGCGACGCTGCTGGTCGTCGAGGATGATCCGAACATCTGTGAGCTGCTGGCCACGAGCCTGGGGTACGCGGGGTTCACCGTTCACCGGGCCGAGGGCGGCGAGGAGGCGGTGCGCGCGGTGGCGCGGCACCGCCCGGACCTGGTCGTGCTGGATGTGATGCTGCCCGACTTCGACGGTTTCGAGGTGGCGCGCCGGATCCGGTCCGGCTCGGATCGGACGCCCATTGTGTACTTGACGGCGCGGGACGCCCTCGAGGACAAGGTGCGCGGCCTGACGCTGGGCGGGGACGACTACGTGACCAAGCCGTTCAGTCTCGAAGAGGTGATCGCGCGGATCCGCGCGGTGCTGCGGCGCAGCAAGGGGGACGCGCCGCCACCACCGCGGTTGCAGTACGCCGACCTGGAGCTGGACGAGGAGACCCACGAGGTCTGGCGGGGCGGCAACTCGGTGCAGCTGTCGCCCACGGAGTTCAAGCTGCTGCGGTACTTCATGGTCAACGCGGGCCGGGTGCTGTCCAAGGCACAGATCCTGGACCACGTGTGGCGCTACGACTTTCGGGGAGATGACGGCATTGTGGAGTCCTATGTGTCGTATTTGAGGCGCAAGATCGACAACACCGAGCCGCGGCTGATCCAGACGCTGCGCGGCATCGGCTACGTGCTGAGAACACCGTCGTGAGCCGGATGAGCATCGCCACCAGGTACCACCAGTGGTGGGAGCGCACACCGCTGCGGGTGCGGCTGGTCGCCGCCGTCCTGCTGCTGGTGACCGGTGCGCTGGTGCTCGTGAGTTTCGCGAACGTGACCGCGTTGCAGAGCTACATGACGACGCAGGTCGACGAGAACCTGAACAAGCAGTTCAGCCGCGAGGGGCTGGACGAGGTGGTCGCGTCGAAGATGAACGCGGTGCCCCCGGACTCCAAGACCACCAACTACGTCTTCTACTTCTCGTTCCGCAGCATCGAGGAGTTCATGGGGCGGCAGGACCTCAACGCGCCCAAACTGGACTACGACGACGTCGTGAAGCTGGGGGAGGGTTCGCACACCGTCACCGCGCAGGACGACAAGAAGCGCTGGCGACTGCTGGTGCGCGAGGCCACGATCGAGACCACCAACGAGAAGGGCTACGTCGTCGTCGGCACGCCCCTTGTGGACGTCGACAACACCGTCGCCCGGCTACTGTGGATCGACCTGCTCGTAGGTGCCGGGGTGCTGGCGGCGCTGGCGGCCGTGGGGGTCGCGCTGGTGCGGGCCAGTCTCTACCCGCTCAAGGAGATGGAGCACACCGCCACCGCGATCGCGGGAGGTGATCTCAGCCAGCGGGTTCCCGAACGGGATCCCCGCACCGAGGCCGGACGGCTCGGGCGGGTCTTCAACCAGATGCTGAGCCGCATCGAGACGGCCTTGGAGGCGCGCGAGAAATCCGAGAAGCGGGCGCTGGAGTCCGAGGAACGGATGCGGCGTTTCGTCGCCGACGCCAGCCACGAACTGCGGACTCCACTGACGACGGTGCGGGGCTTCGCCGAGCTGTACCGGCAGCGCGCCGACGTCGACCCCGTCGAGGTCGCCGGTCTGATGCGGCGCATCGAGGACGAGGCCACCCGGATGGGCCTGCTGGTGGAGGACCTGTTGCTGCTGGCCCGGCTGGACGCCGAGCGTCCGTTCCGGGACGCCCAGGTGGATCTGCTGACGATCTCGGTGGACACCGTCACCGCCGCCGAGGTGACCGCGCACGGTCGCCATATCGAACTGTCCACACAGGGTGGTCCGTTCCTGGTGCGCGGTGACGAACTGAGCCTGCGGCAGGTGCTGTCCAATCTGGTCTCCAACGCGTTGCGCTACACCCCGCCGGAGTCGCAGATCGAGGTGCGGCTGCGGTCCGACGACACCCACGTCGAGCTGGAGGTCGTCGACGACGGTCCCGGCATGACCGAGGAACAGGTGGAGCGGGTCTTCGAGCGGTTCTACCGGGCCGACAAGGCGCGCTCGCGCAACGCCGGTGGCACCGGACTGGGGCTGGCCATCGTGGCGGCGCTGGTCGACGCCCACAACGGCGAGGTGTCCGTGTGGTCGAAACCTGGCGAGGGCGCGAAGTTCACCGTCCGGCTGGCGCTGGATCCAGACGTGAGCGCCGAGCACGAGATCCCCGACGCCGACAGCTCCGAGACCGTCTAGACGGCTCGCGACCTCCGCGTTCGTCCCACCATTCGGGACACTTCCCGGCATGTTCCTGCCCGTCGAACACGGGCGCGAACTCGCTGCGTGACGCCGGGTTGACCGCCCAAACGCACAGGAAACTCTTAGCCATTCCCCAGCGGCCCCGAAGTCTGGCGGCCCATCCTGTAACACATGAACGATCATCACAGTGATCCCTCCGCATCGAAGCCGGACGACGCCTCGTCCCGGCCGGTGCCGCCACTGTCCGACTCCGAGTCGGCCGCGTCCGGCGCTGAGCCGACGCCGCAACAGCCGTCCGCCGCTGCCACGGCCGACGCGCACCAAACGTCCACTGAGGCCGACTCGGCGCTGGCCGCCGCTGGCGGCGACGTGAGCCCGTCGGCCACCGCCGGCGAGCCGCACGTGGGGGCCGGAGCCGACGCCGACCGCTCGGCTGCCGCTTCGGCTGAGCCGCAGGCGGGGGCCACAAGCGACTCCTCGGCCGAGCCGGGCGCGGGCGAGAGCCTGGCGCCGCACTGGCCCGAGCCGTCCCAGGCCGCCGCGCCTGAACCGGCCACACTGGCCACGCCGTCTCCGGCCGGGTTCGATGCCGGGGCGGCATCGGCACCTGCCGAGCCCGGCGCGGGCGACGGCCAGCCGTCCGCGCCGCCGCCGGGGCTGACGCCGCGGTCGGGGGCCGTCGAGCCGTCGCTGGGCACGGCCGAGAACAAGCCACCGCAGACCCCGACCGGCACCGAACCCGCCACACTGGCCGCCGCGTCCGGTCCCGCCGCCGGGCCGCGACCGCCGCAGGGACCCGGGCAGCGGCCGCCGATGCCGCCGGGCCTGACGCCACCGCCGCCGGGAGCGCCGCCGACCAGCTCGTTCGCCGCGCCGGGCGCGCCGCCGCCCGCGGGACCGCCGACGGGCCCGATCCCGGTGGGAGGCCCCGCCGGGCAACCCTTCGGGGGCCCCGCGATGGCGCCGCCGAAGAAGAAGAGCAAGGCGCCCGCGCTGGTCGCCGCCGCCCTGGTGCTCGCGCTGGGCGCGGGGACGGCGGGCGGTGTGGCCGGGTTCGCGCTGGCGGGACTCGGCGGGGGCGGCGACTCGTCCTCGCCCTCGGAGCAGGTCGCCAACGGCGACACCATCTCCGACATCGCCAAGAAGGTGCAGCCGTCGGTGGTGTCCATCGCCACCGAGAACGCCGGCGGCTCGGGCGTCGTCTACGACGACAAGGGCCACATCATCACCAACAACCACGTCGCCGAGACCGCCTCGGGCGGCAAGCTCGAGGTGACCTTCGCCGACGGCACCACCTCGCAGGCCAGCGTCGTGGGCACCGACCCGGCCGGTGACCTCGCGGTCATCAAGGTCGACGACGTCGACAACCTGACCCCGATCAAACTGGGCGACTCCGGGGCGCTGGACGTCGGCGACACCGTGCTGGCGATCGGCTCGCCGCTGGGCCTGGACGGCTCGGTGACCTCGGGCATCGTCTCGGCGCTGAACCGCACCGTGCAAGCCGGGGGCGGCGAGCAGGGCGGCAACGCCACCACACTCAACGGCCTGATCCAGACCGACGCGGCCATCAACCCGGGTAACTCCGGCGGCGCGCTGGTCAACGGCAAGGGCGAACTGATCGGCATCAACACCGTGATCGCCACGACCGGCTCATCGGAGGGGAGCGTCGGTCTTGGGTTCGCGATCCCGTCCGACACGGTCTCCTCCACGGTGGACCAGCTCATCGA
Organism: Stackebrandtia nassauensis DSM 44728; assembly: GCF_000024545.1. GTDB lineage: Bacteria > Actinomycetota > Actinomycetes > Mycobacteriales > Micromonosporaceae > Stackebrandtia > Stackebrandtia nassauensis. Next base: position 5,466,018 of record NC_013947.1, on the reverse strand, counting down.
CGGCGGCGACATCGAACACGGCTACCTGGGCGTGAGCGTCGTCGACAACGTCGAGGGCTCCGAGGGCGCCGTCGTCAACAAGGTCGAGGACGGCAGCCCCGCCGACAAGGCGGGCCTGAAGCGCGGCGACGTCATCACCTCCATCGACGGTGAGAAGGTCGGCGGGGCGTCCGATGTGGGCGCCGTCGTCCAGGGCGCCAAGCCGGGCACCAAAGTAGACATCGAATACACCCGCAGCGGCAAGAGTGACTCCACATCGGCGGAACTCGGTTCGACATCGGGTGACTGAGACTTTTCTCTAGTTCTCTCCACAAGGGGTGTGGGGTGGACCGGTTCGGGCAAACCGGTCCACCCCACCGTATTTTTGTGTACGGGTTTCGCGGTCAGGACGACCAGGGGCGGTCGGCGAGGATGACCTTCTGCTGCCGCAGTCGCAGCCGGTCGGCGAAGCGGCGCTGGGCCGCCAGACGGCCGTGCACCAGCATCAGGGTCTGCGGCCGGGCCTCGGCGGCGATCTTGACCAGATCGTCCTCGGAGGCGTGCGCCCCCAGCCGGTAGTTGCCGATGTGGGCCGAGACCTCGATCGGTTCGTTCATGCCGGGCAGGTCGAACCGGCCGCCACCGGCGGCGGCCAGACCCAGCAGCCGGGAGCCCGGACTGTCGGCGTCCTGGTAACCGACCACCATCAGGCCCGACTCGGGTTCGGTGAGGATCTCGCGGGCCCAACCGACGGCGGGGCCGCCGGAGAGCATCCCCGAAGTGGCCACCACGACGCAGGGCCGTTTGTCGGCGATCTCGCGGCGGGTGCGGCCCGGCTCCACCGGGCGGACCCGGCCCGAGAACACCTGCACGCGTTCGCCGTCCGGGCCGTCGTGGCGGCGGTACGCGTGGCTGAGGTCGCGGGCCATACCGTCGACCAGGACCTCGGCGTCGGGCAGGTGACGGCCGCAGATCAGCGCGATCTCCTGGGCCCGGCCGAGCGCGAACGCGGGCACCAGCACCCGGCCACCGGCACCCAGGATCCGGTCCACATCGGAGACGAACTGGTCGATGACCGCCTCGCGGGGCGGCAGTTTCCCGGCCCCGGCGTAGGTCGATTCCAGTAGCAGCAGGTCGGCGCCTACGCCTGCGTCCGGCAGGTGCAGGCCACCGACGCTCAGCTGGCCCGGACCGGACACGTCGCCCGACACGACGACGCGCTGGTCCCCGGCGGTCACGACCACGCCGGTGGCGCCGATGATGTGCCCAGCGTCGAACAGCTCGAAGGACAGCGCCCCGACCCGGCGCGGATGCCCCACCGGCACGTCGATCAGCGCCGCCACCGCCGCGTCCACGTCGGACTGCTTGTAGGGCGGCAGCGGTCCGCCCGCCCAGGACTCGTCGGTGTCGGCCTTGAACGCCAGCACCTTCGCCGAGTCCGCCCACATGGTGCCCAGCAGGTCGCAGGTGGCCGTGGAGGCGAACACCGGCAGGTTCGGGAACCGGTTGACCAGCGCCGGAACCCAGCCCGCGTGGTCGTTGTGCGCATGGGTGACCACAATGGCGTCCGGGGGTTCGGCGTACACCTCGGCGATGTCGGCGGGGGCCAGCGAGTCCTCGTCCACACCGGAGGGACGGGTTCCGGCGTCGACGAGCAGCCGGGTGCCGCCGCCGGTGATCAGCACGCAGGAACCGCCGATCTCGGTGCCGCCGCCCAGCACCCGCACCGACACCGACAGGTCGGCGCCCACGCTGACCCGCGGCGCGGCGCGCTCGGCCTGCCGCAGCGCCTCGTCGCGTTCGGTCTGGACCCGGTCCATCCGGGCGTAGGCCACGTCGAGGTGCCGCCGCAGCTGTTCGAGTTCGCCGTCCAGATTGTCGATGGTGGACCGTAGTTCGGCGTTCTCGGCCGACAGTGTGGACACCTGGCCGTCGAGCCGGTCCCGCACCGCCCGCAGCTGGGTGATGCGCTGCTCCAGTCGCGCGGTGCGTTTGGTGTCGGCGTCGGGCCTCGCCGCCCGGCGCTGTGCCCGCAGCGCGCGGCGGTTCGCCCGCCGGGCCGCGTCCAGCAGCTTGCCCACCGCCGCGCAGGCCCGCTCGGACACCTCGGCGTCGGGCGACAGCAGTTCGGCGGCCAACGGTTCCCGCCCGCCGCCCAGCTGGTCGCGCAGCAGCCGCCGCAGTCCCGCCGAACCGCTCAGCAGCGGCAACAGACTGCGGGCACCGTCGATGCTGGCCGCGAGCCGCGCCGGATCGACCTCATCGTCCATTCTGGCCGTCGCGATCCTGGCGGTGGCGGCCAGAACCAGCCGCACCCCGGCGGGCAGTCCCAGGTCGTCGGCCTCGTTCATGCCGCGTCGTCCGGTGAGTCGGCGTGGTCGAGCACCCACTCGATCGACGGTTCCGGGCCGGTCAGCGGGTGGATGTGGTGCTGGAAACCCAGCGCCCGGTTCACCAGCAGCCACACCGCACGCGGCGGCGGGTGCGGGCCCTCCAGTTCCGCGCTGACGCCCTCGCGCAGCTTCTCGACCTGGTCGCCGAAGTCGGTGGCGCGCTGGAACCGGCGGTGGGCGTCGTGCTGGGCGTTGGCGCGGTCGACGATGGTGCGGTGGACGGCCAGCGTGCTGGTGCCGAGGTTGACCACCTCGTCGTAGGAGTCGACCAGGCTCTGCCGGGCCCCGGCCACGATGCGGGGCTTGCCCTTGTCGAACAGTTCCGACAGCGTCTCGTTGATGGAGCGCACCGCCCCGACCTTCGCCGCGTCGTCCACGAGCACCTGGAGTTTGCTGAACTCGGTGCTCTCCAGGCAGTCCAGCAGCGGACGCAACCGGCCGCCGGGTGTGAACCAGGCGCGGTAGACCTTGGTCGCCTTGTCGTACTTGAGGGTGCGGGTTCCGGCGGTCTCGCGGATCTGCCGGGCGCGGTAGCGGATCTTCGACAACCGGTACGACAGCAGTGCCTGCAACTGCAGGTCCGGGGCGTACAGCGAACCGCCGTTGCGGGTGAACTCGCCGATGAGGCGGCGCAGCGACACCAGGTGCGGCCAGTCGGCCAACTCGGGGACCTCGATGTCCAGCAGCTTGGTCGCGCCGCTGGCGGGGTCGAGCAGCGCCATGGGCAGCGCGCTGGCGGCCACGACCAGACGGCGACGCGGATCGGGGTCGAGGTGCGCGGCGACGTCCAAACGGGACAGGGTGGCGGCGTAGTCCTCGCTCATCGCGCCGCCGGGGTGCCGGGCCCAGCTGGCGGCGGTGACCAGCCGATGTTCCAGTTCGGCGGCCTCGGGGTCCTCGGGCGGCGCTTCGGCGGAAACCGTTGCCGCCGTGGCGGTTCCGGCTTGCCGCGATGGGATCGCGGGCTGTTCGTCGTCCTCGTCGTCCGTCGGGTCGGGTTCGTCGTCCTCGGCGCGCGAGGCCGACGACTCCCGGACGGGCGCGTGCTTGGCCGTCCCGGCCAGCGCGACCAGCCGGGCACCGGCCTCGCCGTGCAGAATCGAGTCCAGATCGGACAGATCGGACGGGTCGGAGGCGGCCTTGTCCGGTTCGGTCGTCACGACGGTCTCGGGGCGCCCGGTCGCGGCGGCCGACCTCGCCGCCGCCAGCTCCGCCGACGGGCTGGCCGTTTCCGGCGCCTCAGCCGGGACCGACCCGGTGCGCGGCGCCTCGGCCCGCTCACCCGGCACCGGCTCCAGCCGTTCCAGCGCCGCCGTCACGTCCGCGACGGTCTGCGGCACCGTCCCCAGCTTCGCCGACAGTTCCGCATCCGACAGGATCACCGTCAGGGCCCGGTCGATGTCGCTGCGGTTGGGTTTGACCTCCTCGCCCAGTACCCGGGCCGCGACGGTGGCCATGTTGCGCAACCGCAGACTCAGGTCGACGATGGAGCGCAGCTCGGTGATGCTCGGGGGTTCGCCGTTGATGATCCGCTGCGTCAGCGCTCGGCTGTCGGTGACGGCCGCCGCCCACTCGGCGACACTCGGCAGCGCCGCCAGGCCCGGATCACTGGGGGTGGTCAATGGATCGGGCCGGGCCACCGTGGGGCGCGGCTCCTCGGTCACCTCGACGTGGCGGGTCAGCGCGTCCTCGCGCTGCCGCACCAGCCGTTCCCGCTCCGCGGCGGCCTTGGCGCGCTGCCGCCGCATCTGCTCGATCTCGGCCTGCCGGACCCGGTTGTCCTCGCGCAGCAGCATCCGCAGTTCGGCGGCGGTGTTGGGCAGTTTGCGGTCCGGACGCGCCGCCAGGTACCGGCTCAGCGGGTTGGAGGAGGTGAGCCGGGAGTCGAAGACCTCCGGCAGTCGCGGGTACTGGGCCCGCAGGCTCTCGTACCGCTGCTTGATCTCGGGATAGCTGTGCGCCAGATAGGCGGCGGCCAGTCCGGCGTGCGAACAGTGCTGCCCGATCACCGCCACCAGGGTGATGTCCTCAAAGGAGTCCTCGCACCAGCGGTGCCAGGTCCGCAGTCCCCGAAACGTCGACTCGCTGTTGACGATCAGCGGCAGCGCCAGGTCCACCAGCTTCAACCGCAGCCCGGTCCACTGCGTCCGCCCGACGGTCGCGTCGTTGAACAGGTCGGCCGCCGGTGCCAGCAACCCGCCCAGCAGCATCGACTCGGCGGGCTTGTCCTCGGCTCGCAGCAGCGTCAGCACCTGGCTGGCCGCCCGCAGGCTCACCTTCGTGACCGGGATGTTGTGCGGCTCCAGCATCGCCTTGCGAACCTGCACGTCCAGACGCTGCAGGATCGTCCGCATCACCTCCGGCTTCATCTCCTCCAGGAGGGTGCGGGCCAGCGGGTTGAGGTCGAGGGTCTCGGCGAGGAGCTCGCCGTCGGGCCAGCCGTCCGGCCTGGGCGCGTGCTCGGCCACGTGATGACGGGACTGGGAACGCCGCTTGGCGCGGGCGCTACGCGGCCCGGAAGCTCTCATCGTCGTCCACCTCTTTCCGCCGCCGAACGGCGCAAGTGTATGCGCAGAGGTTAAGACAGGAGGAACGCCGCCGCTGTCACCACGCTGGCGATCAGGCACAGCATGAGCCCGGGCTTCGGATCGCGGGTGGGCAGCAGCGCGCGCCGGGCCCGCTTGGACTCCGGCAGCACCCGGGGCCGTCCGACGCTGCCGATGACGACGTACCCGACCGCGAAGGCCGCCAGCGGCGCGGCGGCGAAGATCCACGACGCCTTCACGAACCCCTGCGAGGCCACCGCCAGGCACTCCACCGCCACCGCGCCCAGCGCGCACAGCAGGTAGATCGTCAGGTGCCGCACCAGGGGCCGCTGGTTCGGCAGGAAGGACGGCATCCGCGCCAGCGACAGCGCCCGCTGCGCCGCCGCGTCGGCGGAGTCGGCCTCGCGTTCGCAGGAGCGGCACGCGGACTCAGGCTCGCGGGCGGTGCCGATGTCCTCGGGCGTGGGACGCAGCGGCGGCGCCTTGAAGTGCAGGGTCGTCGCCAGCTTCAGCAACTCCGCCTGCTGCACCAGCAGCCGGTCCTCCAGCCGCTCGATGCGATCGGCGGTCTCCTTCCAGGCGGTGTCCACCGTCCCGGCCGTCTCGGCGCGGGCCTCGGTCAGCTCGGTCAGCAGCCGCTCGTAGTCGATGGTGCTCACGTCAGATCGTCCTCAATGACCCACTGCCGGTTGGCGGCGAGCCTGCCGCACAGTTCGGTGATGAGTTCAGGCTCGGGTTCGGCGTCGACGCGCACCGGCAGCGGAATCCCCGCGACGGTGGCGCGGTCGCCGGACAGGCTGACATGCGTGGTGCGGGTGCCCGAGCGGTTCGGCCGGACGCGCGCGTCGGCGAGGACCAGGTGCAGTCGCGCCTCGGGGCCGGACGCGATCAGGTTCGCCAGCCGCGCCGTCACCGCGCCCGGTTCCGGCGGCAGCCCCGCGATCACGACCAGCCGTTCCGGCAGGTCGGCGGCGGCGCCCCCGCGTCGGCGGGCGTGGTCCAGGTGCGCCTCGGCGGTGTCGAGTACCCCGGCCAGCCCGATCTCGCCGGTGGCGACCTCCGGAGCCAGCCCCGCCTCGACCAGCGGCCCGAACGGCGCGAACACCTCGCCGTCCAGACAGCAGTCCACGAACGAGACGTTGAGGGTCTCCGACGGCCGGGCGGCCAACAGCCGCAGCGGCACCGACCGCAGCAGCGACATCGCCCGGGGATCGGTGGCGTCGGCGTCCACGGCCAGATGCCCGGTACCGAGCAGGTTGACCACGGCGGGGAACCGGTGGTCGTCGTCGAGACGGCACTCGCCGACCCGCACCGACAACGGCTGCGCCGCGTCGGCCTCACCCAACGGCACCCCGGGCATGGCACCGGTCAGCCGATGCCCCAGCCAACCGGGCGTCGCGGCCAACGCCGCCTGGGCCAACCGGGTCACCAGCGCGCGCTGCCGGTCGGTCACCGGTGCTTTGCCGTGCTTGGGAAGCAGGGCGCGGGCCCGCTCCAGGTGCCCGGCCGCCGCACGGTGCGCGGCCGTGGCCTCATCGAATTCCTTGCGAACCTTCACGCCGAAAGTCCTCTCCGGCCAACTCCCTGGCACGCATGACGATATCGAAGCTTCTAAAGTGTTATCCCATGCGGTACGTGGAATACGACCCGTCCCCAAAGGACAAACAAAGCACGGCGGAGATATCGATACGGGTGGCCGAATCCGAGGCGGATTTCGAGGCCTGCGCGGTGCTGTCGAACCGGTACATCCGGGAAGCGGATCTGGAGAGCTCCCGCGAGGACACCCAGCGCCACGCCGCCGGACGGGGCAACTCGGTCCTGATCGCCTGCCTGCCCGACGGCGAGATCGTCGGCTACGCCCGGGTCACCTGGGTGGGAGTGCCCCCCAAGGCCCCCGACAACGTCGCGCCCCCCGGTTTCTACCTCGGCGGTATGGCCGTGGCCGCCGAATACCGGCGCCGCGGTGTCGGCCGCCAGCTCACCGTCCACCGGATGAAGCTGCTGTCCCGGCTGGCCGACGAGGCCTGGTACATCGTCAACTCCAGCAACGAGGCGTCCATCGATCTGCACCTCGAACACGGCTTCCACGAGGCCACCCGCGAGTTCGTCTTCCCCGGCGACGTCTCCGACGGCCCCGGCACCATCCTGTGCCACGCCCCGCTGGGCCCCACGGCGTCGCGCTGTCCCGGCTGCCCGCCCGCCTGAGACGCACTTGAGGCTCCCCCCGCGACCGTGCAGTGGGGGGAGCCTCAAGCTTTTATGGCAGGTGAGTTGTGGTCCGTGTGGTTTAGCTGGCCGCGTACGGGTTGGCGGACTCGTTGCCCAGGCCAGCGCCCTCGTCGATCTCCGAGTCGGTGTAGGTCACGTCGTCGGCGACGCCGTCACCGTTGTTGTCGGTGAAGGTCGAGTCGGTGGCACCGTCCTGGTCCGCGTCGGAGGCGGTGGTGTCCGCGAAGCCGTCACCGTTGGTGTCGGCGGTCGAGGTGTCGGCGACGCCGTCGCCGGTGGTGTCGGTGTCAACCTGGTCGACGAATCCGTCGTAGTTGGTGTCGGACGAGGTCTGGTCGACCTGGCCGTCCTCGTTCAGGTCGGACTCGACGACGTCGACGTAGCCGTCGGCGTTGGAGTCGACCAGGTGCTGGTCAAAGGTCCCGTTGCCGTCGCTGTCGTAGTAGGCCGAACCGTCGTCGGTGATGACGCCGTCCACGGTGCCGTCGTTGTTGACGTCAACCGAGGTGCCGTCGTCGGTCTCCATGGTGTGGTCGGCGATGCCGTCACCGTTGAGGTCCACGTCGTCGTAGTCCAGGTTGTCTTCAGTTCCCGCGTCGTCCATCGAGGTGTCGTCAGCGAAGTCGTTCATTGTGATGCCTCTCCATGTGAAAGAACTCTGCGGCCCCGATGGCCGGTGTTCGTTACTGATACGAATCTAAAGGCTGTGCGGTGGGCAAACATCCCAAGTTTGTGCCACCTGGGGCACGAACCTCGAGCATTACACGCCGCGGTAACGAAACGATTCCGCTGTTCTCTCTAAACGGACGGGTTTTGGGTACGGGATGGTTGCCCCGAGTTGAAGTACGAGGTCAGCGGCTCCGATACCGGCGCCACCTCGCGCGCGGTCCCGCCCGCGCGCAGCGATTCCGTCGCGGCTACCCCGGCGGCGACCGAGTCGCGGGCCGCGACCGGCGAGGTGTCGGTGGCGCCGCCGTCGCGGACGAACCGCAGGAACTCGTCGATGAGCGCCGTGTCGGCACCTCCGTGCCCGCCGGTGGCCGTGGGGATCTCGATGGTCCGGTCGCCCTCGGCGTCGTAGCCGCGGCGGCCGGAGTTCCACACCCGCACCACGGCGTTGCCGCCGGTGTCGCCGAAGTTCTCCAGCCGTCCGGCGGTGCCGATGACGGTGTAGTTGCGCCAGTAGTCGGGGGTGTAGTGGCACTGCTGGTAACTGGCCTGCACGCCGTTGTCGAGGCGCATCAGCATCATCGACAGGTCCTCCACGTCGACGACCGGGTGCAGCCCGGTCTGCGACAGCGGCGGCCAGTTGCTGTCCGGGGCGTACCAGTCGTCGGGGCGTTGGCCGGGAGCCGATTGCCGGTCGGTGACGCGGTTGTAGACGCTGAGCTTGCCCATGGCGGTGACCTGCCGGGTCGACGCGCCCGCGAGCCAGTGAATGACGTCGATGTCGTGGGCGCCCTTCTGCAGCAGCAGCCCGGTGGTGTTGCGGCGGTCGGCGTGCCAGTCCTTGTAGTAGAAGTCGCCGCCGTGGCCGACGAAGTGGCGGCACCAGACCGCCTCGACCTCGCCGATCGCGCCGGAGGCGATGACCTCGCGCATCGTGCGGATCACCGGCATGTGGCGCATGTTGTGGCCGACGTACAGCCGGGTGCCGGTGCGGTGCGCGGTGTCCAGCAGCGTGTCGCAGTCGCCGATCGTGGTGGCCAGCGGCTTCTCCATGAACGTGGGCACCCCGGCGGTCAGCGCCCGCACACCCAGGTCGATGTGGGTGTGGTCGGGGGTGAGCACCAGGACGGCGTCGAGGTCGGCGTCCAGCAGTTCGTCGAAGTCGGCGACGGTGCGCACGTCGTCGCCGAAGTTGGCGCGGGCCCAGTCGTAGACGGCCGGGTCCGGGTCGCACACGGTGGTGACGCGGGCTCCGGAGCCGGGGCGGTGGGCTTCGACGGCCAGGGTCTTGCGCAGGCCGAGACCGGCCACGCCAATTCGAAGATCAGTCACCTGGCGAAGGCTAGCGCCGCCGGACGGCAATCGCTATCCGGCGGCGTTGGTGGGGTATCAGGTCACGCTGTCCAGCCGCCGCCGAGGCCGCGCGGCTATCCGGCCGCCGCTGGCGCGGCGCAGTGCTATCCGGCCGCCGCTGGCGCGGCGGTCAGCGCGGCTGGCGGTTTGCGGTCGGCCACCCAGGCGGCCAGCTCCAGGCGGTCGACCAGCACGACGCCGAGCTGCTGGGCCAGGGCGTCGTGGCGGGCTGCGGTCTTGAGGGGGTGCAGGTCGGCGTTGGTCACCAGGATCGCCGTGTCGGCCTTCCACCGGGCGTGGGCGTCGGCGCCCAGCGCCTGGATGTGCCTGGCGCCCCGGCGGCTGAGCGTGCCGTCGTCGGGCTTGGCGCGCACCATGACCCGCCGTGTGTCGGGGGCGGGGGCGGTGGCCACGAAGTTGCTGCCGAAGTCCCCGGAACGGCCCACGTAACGCACCTTGCGGAAGCCGTGGCTGAGCAGTTGCTGCCCGATCCAGGACTCGAACTGCGGCAGGTCCATGTCGTCGATGCTCTCCAGATGCCGTTCCAGTTCCCGGTTCTCGAGCCGGTCGGCCTGGGTCTGGTGCCGGCGGAACAGGACCGCCCCGACGGTAAGGCCCACAAGCAGGGTGAGTCCCACCACCAGGGTGAACCAGTTCGCGGCGATCCACGCGAATACGTACTTGACGACGGCGAAGCCGAGGATCAGCCCCACCAGCGCGATTACAGCCTTGGCCGGGGCAGACAGGTTACGCATCGCTGACTCCATTGAGTACTATTAATGCCGGGGCTCGTGTCGTCTAGGCGACGACAAGCATCAGTATGACGAGCCCCGTCAAGGAGTAACAATCGAGTGTCAGATTGTCGACCGGTCGCTGGAGTTGTTGCCCCACAACTGATAATCTGGAGGGCCGACTGCGAAACGCCGCCGAAGGCCGCGACGGCGATAATGTTCGGGTGTCGCATACCGATTCACCGGGAAAACTGCTCCTCATCGGCGCTCCATTGGGGAACACAGAGGATGCCTCGGTCCGTCTGGGCCGGGAACTGTCGGCCGCCGACGTCATCGCCGCCGAGGACACCCGTCGGCTGCGGCGGCTCGCCGACGAACTCGGGCTCGATATCTCCGGCGCTGTGACCTCGTATTTCGAAGGAAATGAGAAACAGCGCACACCTCAGCTGCTGGAACGCCTGAAAACCGGCGCGACTGTGGCGTTGATCACTGACGGCGGCATGCCCAGCGTCTCGGATCCGGGTTTCCGGTTGGTGCGCGCCGCCGTCGACGCCGGAATCCCGGTCACCTCGGTGCCGGGGCCCAGCGCCGTCACCACGGCGCTGGCGATCTCCGGGCTGCCCAGCGACCGGTTCTGCTTCGAGGGTTTCCTGCCCCGCAAGGACGGCGAACGCCGCACCCGGCTCACCGAACTGGCGGACGAACGTCGCACGCTGGTGTTCTTCGAGTCGCCGCGCCGCATCGACGCGTCCCTGGACGCGCTGGCCGAGGCGTTCGGCGGGGACCGGGCCGCGGTGCTGTGCCGCGAGCTCACCAAGACCTACGAGGAGATCCGGCGCGGCGGTCTGGCCGAACTCGCCGCCGGTGCCCGCGAGGATCCGCCGCGCGGCGAGATCACGCTCGTCGTCGCGGGCGCCAACCCGACCCGCGCCACCGACGCGGCCTCGCTGGCGGCGGCGGTGCGCGTCCTCGTCGACGACGGCGTCGACCGCAAGGAGGCCCTCAAACGGGTCGCGGTCGACCACGGCGTCCCCAAACGGGACGTCTACGACGCGGTACTGGCCGAGCGTTCTACAGATCGTCCCATTTGAACAGTTTCCAGGCCAGCGCCGCGAACACGACGGTGAAGGCCAGCAGCATCCCCATCGGCGCCAGCACGCTGGCGGGACCGTTGCCGCGCACCATCACCGACAGCAGGCCCTCGTTGATGTACGTCAACGGCGAGATCTTGGCGATGGTCTGCAGCCACACCGGCGACTGGTCGAGCGGGAAGAACGAACCCGACGCGAAGGCCATCGGCATCACGATCAGGTTGCCCAGTCCGCTGGCGCCCTCGGCGGTCTTGGCGATCGCGCCCACGACCATGCCGATCGACAGGAACGCCAGCGTTCCCACCAGCAGCACCGGGATCGCCATCCACCAGTAGCCGGTCAGCTGGAGCCCGAAGAACGGGATGCTGGCCACCGCGACGAAGATCCCCATCTGCACGATCGAGGTCACCATGCTGACGCCGACCCGGGCGCCGATCACCGAGGGGATCGGCACCGGCGCCAGCCGCAACCGGCGCAGGATCTTGTTCTTGCGCCAGTCCACGAGGGTCGCGGCGGCGCCGAAGACCCCGGAGATGGAGATCGCCCAGCCCAGCAGTCCCGGCGTCAGGTACTGGATCGTGGTCAGCGACTCGTCCTCGACCTTCTCGGGCTTGACCGCGTCGACCGGCACGTCCGGCGCGGCGGCCGTCAGTTTGTGCAGGTTGCCCGCGTCCACGACGCCGGAGATGCTGGCCTGGACGATCGCGGCGCGGGTCTGGTCGGCCGCCGAGTAGTAGACGTAGACGTCCTCGCCGTCCTGGCGGACCACCGCGTCGGCGTCGCCCTGTTCCACGGCGGCGATCGCGGCGTCCTGGTCGTTCGACTTGGTGACGTCGAACAGTTTCTCGTAGGCGTCGGGGTCGGCCTGCTTCATGCCGTCCAGGGCCTCGACCTTGCCGACCTGGATGATGGTGCTGGAGCTGGATCCGCTGTCGGAGAACAGCGCCCCGAAGATCACCAGGAACATCAGCGGGAACACGATGGTGAAGAAGACCGACACCTTGTCCCGCACGAAGCCCTTGAACAGCGCCTTGGACAGGCTTGCGAAACCCCTCACGCGCGGTACTCCCGTCCGGTCAGTTCGAGGAAGACGTCCTCCAGGGTCGCCCCCCGCACCCGCAGGCCGTCCAATGCGGACTGCTCGGCGAGCGCGGTGAGCACGGCGGAGGGTTCGTGGGTGGTGAAGCGCAGATCCATGCCGTCGTCGTCGACCTCGGCGACGCCGTCGGCGATGACCGCGGCCTGTTCCGCCGACAGGTGTCCACTTGACACGGAGATGTGGGTGGCGGCGTTGAGGTCGCGCACCAGGTTCGCGGGCGTGTCGACCTTGAGCACCTTGCCGTGGTCCATGATGGCCACCCGGTCGCACAGCGACTCGGCCTCGTCCATGTAGTGCGTCGTCAGCACGACGGTGCGTCCGGCGGAGTTGACCTGCCGCAACAGATCCCACAGGTTGCGGCGCGCCTGCGGGTCCAGCGCGGCGGTCGGTTCGTCCAGGAACACCAGCTCCGGATCGTGCACCAGGGCGCAGGCGATCGACAGCCGCTGCGCTTGCCCGCCGGACAGCTTCTCGATCCGGGTCGCGGCCTTCTCGGTGAGCCCCACCTGTTCCAGCATCTCGTCGGCGCGGCTGGCCGCCACCCCGTACAGGTCGGCGAAGGTGTGCAGCTGTTCGCGGGCCGTCAGCCGCTCGAAGAACGCGGTGGCCTGCAACTGGACGCCGACGCGGCGGCTGAGGTCGCGATCGTGCGGCCAGGGCGAGACACCCAGCAGGCTCACGGTGCCGTAATCGGGTTTGCGCAGCCCCTCGACGATCTCCACGGTGGTGGTCTTGCCCGCCCCGTTGGGGCCGAGGATGCCGAAGAACTCGCCGCTGGCGACCTCGAAGGAGACCCCGTCCACCGCGGCCAGGTCCCCGTACCGTTTCCGCAGATCCTGCGCGATGATCGCCGCGTCCATGGTCGCCGAGTCTACAGTGAGCGAAAACCGGCTCAGTTCTTGTCGCAGCCTTCCTTGGCCTTGCGCACCGTCACCGTGACGGTCGAACCGCGTTTGAGCTGCCGTCCGCCCGGCGGGTCCTGGCTGATGACCGAGCAGATGTTGTCGCCCTCGCCCTCGTAGATGATCGCCGGACGCAGGTCGGCGGCGGTCAGCGCGCTGCGGGCGTCCGCCTCGGTCTTGTTGATGACGTCGGGGACGGCCACCGTGTCGGGGACCGGCGAGGACGCCGAGGTCGAGGCCTCGTCGCTGGCGCTGCCGGAGTCCTTGGCGCCCGGCGACGGCGACTTCTTCTTTTTCTTGGACTTCTCCTTGGATCCGGAGTCGCCCTTGCCGCCGGGCTGCGCGTCGTCCTGCCCGCCGGGTGCGCCCGCCGAGCGGGAGGCCTCGTCGACGGCGCCGGGAAGGTTGCTGCTGATGTGATCCAGCGGCCACAGTGTCATCGTGGCGGTGCCCAGCAGCACGAGGATCAGCGCCGCGATGTACACGAGGTACTTGGTGCGGCGGCGTTTCGGCGGTTTCTGACCGCCGGTGGTCTCCTCCGGCGGCGTCGGCGGGGGAGGGGTCGGCGGCCCGGTGCGCTGCCGGGGCGCGTCGAAACCGATCTGGGGCAGCGGCGCGGCGGTGGCCGGGATCGGGGCGGCGGCCGCGACCGGCCCGGGCTGCCGCACCCGGGGGATCACCGTGGTGACGGCCCCGGCGAGTTCGGGCACCGGCGTCACCGGTTCGGCGGTGGCGCCGCGGCAGGCGTCGGCGAACTCACCGGCGGTCTGCCAGCGCGCGTGCGGTTCCTTGGCCATGGCGCGCAGGATCAGGTTGGGCACCGGCTGCGGCACGTCGGCGGGCAGCCGGGGCGGGACGTTGCGCAGGTGCGCCGACAGCACGCCCAGCGGCGTGTCGGCCTTGAACGGCGGATGCCCGGCCAGGCACTGGTGCGCCACGACGCCGAGCGAGTAGATGTCGGAGGCCGGTCCGAGCTTCTCGCCGGAGGCCTGTTCGGGGGACATGTAGGTGACCGTCCCCAGCACCACTCCGGTGGTGGTCATGGTCAGGTTCGTCTCGGTGCGGGCGATCCCGAAGTCCACCAGCACCACCCGGCCGTCCTCGCGCACCAGGATGTTGCCGGGCTTGACATCGCGGTGGATGATCCCGGAGCGGTGCGCGATCTCCAGCGAATCGGCCACTTGCGACACGATCCGCAGAGTGTCCTGAGTGTTCAGACGGCCCCAGCCCGCGAGCCGTCGCGACAGCGCCATCCCGTCCACGAACTGCATGACCAGGTAGGAGATGGTGCCGTTGGCGACGACCTCCTCGCCGAAGTCGTAGACGTCGACGATCCCGGGGCCCTCAAGAGTGGCGATGGCCTGTGCCTCGCGCAGAAACCGTTCCCGGAAGTTGCGTTCGTCGGCGAGCTTCGCCAGCAATACCTTCACGGCGACCGTCCGTCGCAGCAAGAGGTCCTCACCGCGCCACACATCGCCCATGCCGCCGCCGCCCACGCGTTCGAGCAGCTGGTACCTTCCCGCCAGCACGTCACCAGCGTGCAGCATGAGCCGTCAACCCCCTGTCGGTTCCGGTGTGGTCGCCATCTTCGAAAACACCGACGGTCAACCTGTCACAACGGTGACCGGTCGGTCACGGATAACCGCGGGTTTTCACACGTAAGGGACAACGAGCCGGACGCCGTTTCGGTGCGGTGTGAGGCGAAATCGCTCAGAATTCGAGTACGCCCAGCGGAACGCCGAGCCGGGAGGCCATTTCGGACAATTCGGCGTCGAAGTGCGCCTCGGCCTCCTGGATCACCGGCAGCTGCCCGAAGACCTCCATCGCGACCAGGCCGTACAGGCGCACCCAGTAGGAGTGGAACGCGTAGGCGAACTCGATCGGGGCCTCGATCCCGATCGCCTCGGCGCAGCGCTGCACCTCGGCCCGCAGCGCGTCGGTCATCGGCGGCAGGGCGGGCATCCTGATGGGGAAGCCGCGTTCCTCCTCGGGCTGCTGGAACACCCGGGTGATGAGGTGCCCGAACGTCTGTGAGAACCGCAGCATCGACGCGTAGGGCTCGGCCTCGGGGTCGATGTCGGCGGAGTGGCAGCCGGGTTTGGTGAGGACGGCGCCGGGAACCAGGCTGGCGAACATCAGGGCGAACTCGGGACGGTGTTCCACGGCCCAGGCGCGAAACGCGCGGGCGGCCACGACGAGTTTGGCCAGCTCGTTGTCGTGCTGCTGCGCCTGCGCCACAAGGAATTCCCGCAGTTCGTCGTACAGGTCGACGCACAGCCCCACGATCAGGGCCTCCAGGCTGGGGAAGTACCGGTACACCGCCGGGGCCGACAGTCCGACCTCCCGGGCGATACCCCGAAGTGAGATCCCGTTGGGCCCGTAGGCCACCAGCTGTGCCCGGGCGGCTGCCTTGATCTCGGCGGCGGTGGCATCGCGGCGTTTCTGCCGCCGGTCCCGAGCGTCAGTGGGCTGATTCACACAAGTCCTTTGTCCTGATATGTCCGATGTCCGAGTTGACGATGTGAACACCGTTCGCCATAGTTAACAGCGTTCGCTTCCAAGTCGAAACACCATGTTACAACCCTTCCAGAGGAGATGATCGAGTTGTTCGCAGGCTGGGGCCGCGCCGTAGTGAGACTGCGGTGGGCCATTCTGCTACTCGGCGCGGGAGTCATCGCGCTAGGAGCGACGTGGGGTGCCGGGGTATTCGACTCTCTGTCCGACGGCGGCTTCTACAACGACAAGTCCCCGAGCGCCAAGGCCGAGGACCACATCGAGGACGAGTTCGGCCGTCAGGACACCGACGTGGTGGCCCTGTACGAGTCGAAGGACGACAAGGTCACCGACGCCGACTTCGCCGAGTCCGTCACCGACGTCATCGCCGACGTCGAGGACCGTGACGAGGTCGAGAAGGTCTCCTCCTGCTACGCCGACAAGATCGTCGAGGGCGACCCCCGCACCGACCCCAAGGTGACCTGCGGCGAGATCGACGACGACCCCAACCCCTTCGTGTCCGACGACGACCACTCCACCTACGTGGCCATCACCCTCAACGGCGAGGACGACGCCGCCCGGGCCGAACAGTTCGAGGACATCCGCGACGACCTCAAGGCCGAGGGCCTGACCACGACGCTCGGCGGCCAGGCGGCGATATTCGACGACGTCAACACCCAGACCAAGGCCGACATGGTCACCGCCGAGACCTACTCGATGCCGATCCTGCTGGGCCTCATGATCATCATCTTCGGCAGCCTGGTCGCGGCCACCACCCCGCTGCTGGTGGGCGTGCTGGCGATCATGGGCGGCTTCATCATCACCCGCCTGCTCACCTACGTCACCGACGTGTCGGTGTTCGCGATCAACGTCATCACGATCATCGGCCTGGGCCTGGCCATCGACTACGCCCTGTTCGTCGTCAACCGGTTCCGCGAGGAACTCGACAACGGCCAGACCAAGAAGGACGCGGTGTCCCGCACCATGGCCACGGCGGGCCGCACCGTCATGGTCTCCGGCCTCACCATCATCCTGTCGCTGGCCGGACTGCTGCTGTTCCCGCTGCCGTTCCTGCACGGCATCGCCTACGGCGGCATGGCCGCGGTCGCGGTGGCCATGCTCGGCTCCCTGACCGTGCTGCCCGCCCTGCTCGCGGTGCTGGGCCACCGCGTCGACGCCGTCCGCATGCCCTGGCGCCGCAAGGGCAAGAAGGTCACCAAGGAACGCGGCGTCTGGTCGAAGATCGGCGGCAGCGTCATGCGCCGTCCCGCGCTCTACATCATCGGCGTCCTGGCGATCCTGGCCGTCTTGGCCAGCCCGTTCCTCAACGCCGCCTTCGGAACCGTCGACGAGAAGGTCCTCCCGTCGGGCACCGAGAGCCGCACCGTCACCGAGACGATGGAGAAGGACTTCCCCAACGGCAAGGACGGCACCCTGACGATCTTCGTCGACGGCGGGGGCGACGTCTCGCTGGCGCAGACCATAGAGGACGTCGAGGACCTCGACCTCGTCGAAGCGGTCACCCCCCTGGAGTCCAACCTCGACTCAGCGGTCCTGCAGGTCCGCTACGACGCCGACGCCCAAAGCCCCGAGGCCCGCGATCTCGCCGACGAGATCCTCGCCCTCGAACCTCCGACACAGGGCACGGTCGAGGTCACCGGCATGCCGGCCCAGCTCAACGACCAGTTCTCCGACATCGGCGAACGCCTCCCCTGGCTGGGCCTGTACGTCGCGGCGGTGACCCTGCTGCTGCTCTTCCTGGCCTTCGGCTCGATCCTGTTGCCGCTCAAAGCGATCCTGATGAACATCGTCTCCATCGGAGCGTCCTTCGGCGTCATCGTGTGGATCTTCCAGGAAGGCCACCTGTCCAACCTCCTGGGCTTCACCCCCTCGGGCTACCTGGAACCGTCCAACCTGTTGCTCATGGTCGTCCTCCTGTTCGGACTCTCCACCGACTACGAGGTCTTCCTACTGTCCCGGGTCCGCGAGGAATGGGACCGCACCGGTGACAACACCGCCTCGGTGCTCACCGGACTCCAGCGCACCGGCGGCATCATCACCTCCGCCGCCCTCCTGCTGATCGTCGTCGTGGTCTCCTTCGCCATGGGAGGCATCGTCTTCCTGAAGATGATCGGCATCGGCATGGCGGTGGCGATCTTCGTCGACGCGACCCTGGTCCGCATGCTCCTGGTCCCCGCGACCATGCGCATCCTGGGGCGCGCCAACTGGTGGGCACCCCGGTTTCTCGGCATCTTCTACGCGAAGTACGGCGTGAAGGAAGGCGAAGACCCCGAACCCGCCCCCGAGCGCGAACTGGTGGGCGCCGGAAAGTAACCGCCCCCTCTTCAACGGGCCGAGGCTGTACGCCTCGGCCCGTTTTCACGTCCCCACCATCCCCGGTCTTCAGTGGTTTGTCGCAAGTGCACCATCCTTTCGGCCGACGCGCGCCAACCGTACGCCTGTAACGCTGAGAACAGATTGACATTCCTCGATAGCAACCCCCTATCGCCCCCGGCAAGGAATACCCCATGCGCCCCACACTCCGCCCTGCCCTGCTCACAGCGGCTCTACTCACCGGCTCCTACCTCCTCCTGGCCGCCCCAGCGTCCGCCCACGAACCCACCGCCATCCCCGACGGCTACTACGACGCCGTCGACGGCCTCACCGGCGAAGCCCTCAAGTCCGGCCTCAACGACATCATCAGCGGCAACGACCAACTCTCCTACAGCGAAGCCAAAGAGGCCCTCAAGGAAACCGACGCCGACCCGTCCGACCCCAGCAAAGTCGTCCTCATCTACAACGGCACCTCCGTCCCCGCGTCCAGCAGCGACTGGAACCGCGAACACGTATGGGCCAAGAGCCACGGCGACTTCGGCACCACCATCGGACCCGGCACCGACATCCACCACCTCCGCCCCGCCAACCCGGTCGTCAACTCCACCCGCAACAACCTCGACTTCGACAACGGCGGCAAAGAAGTCACCCAAGCCCCGGGCAACTTCTACGACTCCGACTCCTTCGAACCCCGCGACGCCGACAAGGGCGACGTGGCCCGCATGATCCTCTACATGGCGGTCCGCTACGAAGGCGAAGACGCCTTCGCCAACCTCGAACCCAACGACAAGGTCGAGAACAACTCCGCCCCGTTCCACGGCCGCCTGTCCGTCCTCAAAGAATGGTCGGCCCAAGACCCACCCTCAACCTTCGAGAAGAACCGCAACGAGGTCATCTACTCCAAGTACCAACACAACCGCAACCCCTTCATCGACCACCCCGAATGGGTCAACACCATCTGGGGCGGCACCCCCACCGACCCACCCACCTGCGACCCGGCCACCAACGCCAACCCCGTCACGTTGCGGGACAACGCCATCGTCACCAGCGACATCACCGTCTCCGGCTGCACCGGCAACGCCTCAACCACCAGCCAAACAACCGTCGACATCACCCACCCCAACCGAGGCGAACTGTCGATCTACCTCTACGCCCCCGACGGCACCTACTACGTCCTCAAACGCACCGGAGACTCCGGCGCCGACCTCAAACACACCTACACGGTCGACCTCGACACCGAACCGGCCAACGGAACCTGGCGCCTGAGCGTCAAGGACTACGCGACGGGCAACACCGGCACCATCAACTCCTGGACCCTCAACCTCGGTTAACACCCGTGGGGGTGAGCCGCCTGTCTCACCCCCACACCTCACCCCTCCCGCAACAACTTGCGCAACACATCGGTGTCGTTGTCCAGCAACGGACGCTGAAGCGCGATCAACTTACCCGGTGGATCGAGCCCGAGCTCCCCATATGTCATCCGGCACCTGTTGAATGTGGACAAGCTCTGCTGAATATCCCCGCCGATGGCGGGACCGGTGATGAGCAGGCGCCACAACGGTTCCCGGAACGGAAAGCTCTCCAACTCATCGGCGAGGTCCCGAAGCAGCGCGGCAGGGCGATCCGACAGCAACTGAACCGTGCACTGGGTCTCCAAAAGCGAGAGTCGCAGTCGCCGAACTCGCTCGCGATGCTCGTCGAACCAGGCCGTTGACGGCAGGTCGACACCGATGTCGCCGCTGAAATAACCCAACGCGTGACGGCAGCGTTCCTCCACCTGTGACAGTCGCTGTGGCTGGCCGCGAAGGTATTCGATCGCCGAGTTCAGAAGATCTTGTGCCCACAGCACATCGATCTCGTCATCGGAGGCGTCAAGACGGACTCCGCCCCCGTCGCCACCACTGGATCGCGAACCTCGTATGACAGTCAGGCGCTGTGACAGGCCAGGTTGAGCAGACTCAAGATCCTTGCGCAGCAGTGAAAGCTGAGTGCGGAGGTTGGATCGGGCGGACCTTGTCGGTTCCGTCCACAGGCAGTCGAGAAGGCGCTCGAAGGCAATCGTGTGGTTGGGGCGGGTGGCCAGCGAGACGAGAAGTCCGCGACGAAGGTGAGTTGCGGGAGTGATCGCGCGGACATCGCCGTCCAGGTGAACCGGGCCCAGCAACCTGAAACGAGGTGCCATGAATTCCTCCCGTGGGCAAGCTGAAACACCGTGCGCGCCAGGCTATAGCGGTGTGTCAACAGGAGCAGGACAGTCCCCATGCGATTGTCATGCGTTGATCATGCATTAGCTGCCTACGTTGGTTGAAGTTCTCCCCGGGGAGAACTTCAACGGGATTAATCCAAGGAATCGGTTCGGGGAACCATCCTTCGAGAATGACGGAAAGGTGCATTCGCATGCGCAAAACCATTAGGGCGGTAGCGGTGACCACTCTCGCCGCGCTCGGCACCGTCGGGTTGCTGTCGACTCCGGCGGCGGCCGATGACGGACCATCGCCTCGGGGCTCGGACGAGAAGATCAATGTGTACACGTACACGTTCGGGGAACCGGATTACGCCGGGTACGTGGAATTCAAGCACGCGGACGACAAGTTCTATCTCTACCGCCAGAAGTCGGCCGGAAACCGAATCTACCTGGAGTACGCGAGAAAGGGATCCCCCAGCTTCAGCACCCTGGTGGGGCCGTATGAGGAGGGAGCCACGGACGTGCACGACCTCAACCTCACCGAGGGGAAGGTCTACAAGTTCCGCGGCTGCATACAGCTCGACTACGAAGAGGACGACTGCTCGGGATACCAGCACTTCACTGCCTGATCCCATGGGGCGCGTGACCGGTACTCATGGGGTTGCGCGCCCTTGGCCGTGCGTGAAAGCTCGGCCGTCGGGTGAGCGAGGCCAATGTACAGTCTCGTGCACGCAAATAGATGAGTGACGATCCCGTCACGAGGAATACGGGAGGTGCTTCACGTTGCGGAACAGCGATGTGGATGGTGTCGCACTGGAAATAACCGAGCTGGACTATGCCATCGGCAATCGCCGGTTGTTCTCCGGACTGGAGCTGTCGGTGGCCATTGGGGAGACCTTGGCGGTGCTGGGTCCCAGCGGCTCCGGCAAGTCGACCTTGTTGTCGTGTGTATTGGGGCTGCTGCGACCGGATCGGGGTTCGGTGCGGGTGGCCGGTACCGAGATCACCAAGCTGGGTTCGCGGGGCCTGGCCAAGACACGGGCCGAGTCGATCGGGATGGTGTTCCAGTTCGGAGAGTTGCTGCCGGAGCTCAGTCCGGTGGAGAACGTCGCCTTGGCGGCTATGTTGGCGCGCAAGGCATCGGCCGACATCTACCAGCGCGCTCAGGCGCTGCTGGATGAGCTCGGGGTGCCGGAGGCCAAGACGAGCGCCTCGCTGTCGGGCGGAGAACGGCAACGCACCGCGGTGGCCCGAGCGCTCATCAACTCTCCGGTGCTGCTGTTGGCCGATGAGCCGACCGGTGCCCTGGACGCCGAAGCCCGTGACAAGACCGCTGGCATGTTGTTCGACGTGCCCAAACGCCACTCCTGCGGAATGCTGCTGGTGACGCACGACCTGGCGGTGGCGGCACGAGCGGATCGCGTGGTGAGCATCGTTGACGGCGCGCTGGAAACCGTTTCGATCAAGGAGGCCGTTTCGTGATGCGAAAGCGGTCGCTGACGAGCCGCTTGATCTCGATCGGGACGGTCGCGGGACGCCGGGGTGAGTCGGGGGGAGTTCGGTACGTGGCTTTGCTGCTCGCCACATTCGTCCTCGCCGTGGGGTTGGCGGCGCTGGCCGCTGTGGATGTCGGATATGGCGGCAAACATGAGCGGGCGCAAGCGCGTACACCCATTCCCGCCTCCGCGAACGGGGGCGCGAAAGCCGACCTGTTGTTGAAGTACACAAGCGACGATCTGGAGGATCACCGGGCGTACGATGTGGTGCTGGTTTCACCGTCGTCACGGGACGCGCCGGTGCCGCCGGGAGTTCGGCGCTGGCCGAAACCGGGGGAGTTCCTCGGTTCTCCGGCGCTGCTTCGAGAGGGTGCCGCCGAGGGAATCTCGAAGCGTTACGGCAAGCTCGCGGGATCCATCGGGCAGGAGGGGTTGGCGGACCCCTCCGAACGGTTGGTCTTCGTCAATCCCGTCGAGGAGTTGACGTCCGGCGACACCGGGGTGCAGGAGATCGCCGGATTCGGCGGAAGCACGGACCCACCGTTCAGCGGTACCTACTACACCCACGACAGTCCTAAATGGGCTCTTCAGCTTCTGGTGGCGATCCTGGTCGTGGTTCCCGGACTGGCGTTGACGTTGGTGGCGGCGCGTACCGGTTCACACTCCCGCGATCGCCGCATCGCCCTGATCACCGCCCTGGGGGGACGGCGAGGCGACCGGGCTTGGCTGAGTGTCGGTGAAGCATGGCGACCGGTGGTCTGGGGATCATCCGCGGCGGCACTCGCGGTCGCCGTCCCCGCCATCGTGGATGTGCGGATACCGGTGACCGGCTACGTTCTCTCGTCCGCGGACCTGCGTGAATCAGCTGGCTGGCTGGGTGCCGCGGTCTTGGCGGCGGGATGCCTGGTTCTGGCGACGACCGTGTACACCAACCGACACAAGCGAGTGCGACGATCGCGGCGAGGTGGCGCCAGTACGCGTCCGGTCGGGGTGGTGCGCAGGTCATTGTGGTTGTGGGCGCTCCTGTGTCCGGTGTGCGTCGCCACAGCCGTGTACTTCTCCGAAGTGTTGTTCCCGCCCCGGACGCCACCGAGCATCCTCGTCAAGTTCGCGAGTATCGCGGGGACAGCTGTGACGCTTCCCGCCGTCATCGCGTCGGCGACCATTCTCGTCGGCTGGTCGCTCGCCCGGGTTGGACTGCGAAGGCGTCGGCCCGCGCCGCTGGTGGCCGGACGCCGCATCGCCAACCACTTCGGACCCACCGCCCGATTGATCGCCGGGCTCACGGTAGGCATATTCGTGTTTCTGCAAGCCGTCGCCTGGCAGGGAAACTCGGCCAAGGCATCCATCGCCACCGAACGGGCAAGCCAGGAGATCGGGCATTCCGCCGTCCACATTGAGAACGAGGCGTCCGAGCTCGGGACAGAGAAACAGATTCAGGACTTTCTCGATCGATTGCCAACGCACGTGGCCTCACTGGCGCTCACCACCGCTGAAACAGAGGACGGTGATGACCTCAAGGTGATTCACGGGGAATGCCGCGACATCCGGTCGGCCGGATTGGCTTGTCGCGATGGGGTGATGAAAGACGTTGCCGCGATCTCCGGGCTGGAACCCTGGCTTCGGACGGCGATATACGGGTACGTGTCGGAAGAAGAATTGACCGGCGGAGGGATGGATGGATTCTTCTCGCCTCTTGAGTCCGATGTAGATTCCAATTCCGCGAAAGTCATGGCCTCGGAGAATGGCGACTCCTCGCCGAAACTGCTGTTGTTCGATACCCGTGGCCGCGAACTGGATGTTCCCGAATTGAAACGTGTCGCGTATCAGGCTCTGCCCGAGGGCGCGAGCATTGATCTGGTCGGTGAGACCGTGGGCGCTGCGGAGCGGGATCAATCCAACTGGTCGTTGTTGCTCGGGATCGTCGCGGTGTCGATCGCGGCGGCCGCCTCAGCGTTGTCGGCGGTCGCGGAGTTTCTCAGGCACGGCCGAGCCTTGGCGCCGCTGACCGTTCTGACAGGTGGCTATCGGATTTTCCGTGTCAATGCCATATGGATGGTGTCCCTCGCGATGTGCCTGGCCACGGTCGTGAGCCTCGCGGTCGGGACCTGGCTGGCGAAACCCTTTGACCAGGGTGGATTCGTCTCGCCTGGACTCGTGTCCACAGTCCTGGTCACCACGCTCGCGCTCTCCGGTGCCATGTCCGTATGGGCGGGCCAGATCGCGGTCCGGCAGGCCCGGCAATGGCGACCCTCGGGATTGGACTGACTATGGCGCTGGACGGACGAGGATCATTGACGCGGCGGCTGTTGGCCGTCGGTCGGGTCGCTGGGCGGCGGGGTGAGTCCGGGGACGTGCGGTTCGTTTCGCTGCTGTTGGCGACGGTCTTGCTGAGTCTCGGTTTGGTGTCGCTGGTCGCCGTGCACGCTGGCTACGCGGGTGTCTGGGAGCGCACCCAGGCCAGATTGGCTGTGGAGGCGGAGGATACGGACGATCCGGATTCCGTGGTCCTCATGAAGTTCCGGGACGACAGTCTGGCGGACGGTCGGACATTTGACGTGGTTGTCGTCGATCCCGGAGAGAATGCGACGAAGCCGCCTGGTGTCGACACATGGCCTGGGCCCGGCGAGGTGCTCCTGTCACCCGCGCTGCGGGAGGATGGGACATCCGAGAACATCGAGCAGCGGTACGGGACGCCGGTGGGGACTGTCGGTCAGGACGGTTTGACGGACCCGATGGAGCGAATGGCCTATGTGGGGGCGCGCGACGGTCTCGATCCGGGCGACCCGAACGTGACACGCGTGATCGCATTCGGAGATACCAGGGATGAGTGGGCGCTGGGCGGCTTCCACAGCCACGATCGTCCTGAATGGTCGCCGCGGTTGCTCGTCTTCGGATTGCTGGTGGCTCCCGCCCTGGCGTTCGTGTTCGTGGCGTCGCGAACCGGTTCCCATCTGAGAGATCGACGCATCGCGCTGGTGACCGCGCTTGGCGGACGAGGTCGAGACCGGGTGTGGTTGAGCATCGGCGAGGCTTGGCGTCCGGTGTCCACCGGCGCCGTGGTCACCGGTTGCGCCGCGGCCGTCTCCATGTTCGTCGACGTGCCGGTGCCGGTGATCGGCTACGTGATGTCGGCGGCCGACATGCGAGGCGTGGCGGTGAACGTCGTGCTGGCGATATTGGGGGCGTTCGCGCTGGTGATGAGCACGGTGGTGTGGACCAACCGGCACAGGCGTCACACCAGTGCGAAGCGAGGTGGCGCCAGTACCAGGCCCGTGGGCTCCATGCGCCCGCTGACGTGGGGGTGGGCAGCGCTGTGCCCGATCATGATCTTCACCGCGGTGTTTCTGCCGGACCTGGTGTTCGCTCCGGGAACCCCTCGGTACGTCTACTGCGGGTGGCTCGGAACCGTGGGCACAGCACTGACGTTGCCAGCGATCGTCGCCGCGGGGACCATCGTGTCGGGTCGTGTCCTGGCGAAGCTGGGGCGGGCACGGCGAAATGCCGGACAGCTGGTGGCGGGCCGCCGAACCGCGGTGCATTCACCCGCGACCGGGCGCATGGTCGCTGGCATCACCATTGGCGTGTTCCTGTTCCTGCAAGCCGTCGGCTGGCAGAGCATATTCGCGAGCCAGTCGTTGTTCGCCGAGCAACGACAGGAGCTCCTGGGCCGCGGTGCGGTACAGATTGAGAGTGAAAGTGCTGAACTCGGCGGGAGGGCGGACATCGAAGGCTTTCTCGACAGGCTGTCTCCACACTCGAGACCCATTGCCGTGACCCGACGCGACGGTGACGGCGACGAGGAGTTCGTGACGGTTCATGGATCGTGTGGCGATCTGAGATCGACCGGTCTGAAATGTCAGGACGGGGCGTCGGTGGAGTTCGCCGACGCGAAACGGATGGACCAATGGCTGAGCGATGTGGCGTTCGGGGCTGTCCACGGGCTCGACCACATTGATGAAGGGGAACCCATGCCGGTCATGACAGTGGATGTCACCGATCGGCTTGTTGACATCGTTGCCTCGCAAACCGGGGGTTACTCCCCGGAGTTGCTGATATTCGACGAACGAGGACATGACATCGATGTTCCGACGATGAAGCAAACCGCGTATCGATACTTGCCGAGTGGCGCCGAGATCGAGCTCACGACTGGCGACACGGGTTACAGTGCGGCTCTGCGGGACCAGTCGCGGTGGGTTTTCCTGTTCGGCGTCATAGCGGTGGCGATCATGGCCGCCGCGGCGGCATTGTCGGGGGCCGCTGAGTTTCTTCGTCATGGCAAGTCCCTGGCGCCACTGACAGTCCTCACTGGAAGGTTCACCGTGTTTCGAACGGGTGCCGCTTGGGTTGTGTCACTGCCGTTGTGTCTGGGAATCGGGGCCAGTCTGGCCGTGGGAGTCTGGCTGGCCAAACCGCTTGACTTCGCCGGATTCATCTCACCCGGACTCGTGGCCACGATCGTGATCGTCACGCTCGTCCTGTCCGCTGCCATGTCCCTGTGGGCCGGGCAGGTCGCGGTCCGGCAGGCGCGGCGGTGGCGGCCGTCCGGGGCTGATTGATGTCGCGCGCGGGGTCTCGCCACATCCGAGGACCTGGCCGGAGATCGAGATCGGCCGTTGCGCGACAATGGCCGCGTGACCACTCGTGACGTCGTACTGCTCGGTTCCACCGGTTCCATCGGGACGCAGGCCATCGAGGTGGCCCAGGCGAACCCCGACAAGTTGCGCATCGTGGGGATTGGGGCGCAGGGGTCCAACCCCGGGTTGTTGGCCGAGCAGGCGCTCGGGCTCGGGGTGGATGTGGTGGCCATTCATCGGTCTTGTGCCGCCCAGGAGTTGCAGCTGGCGTTTTACGCTGTGGCGGAGAAGAACGGGTATTCCAAGGGCGAGTATCGGTTGCCGAAGATCATTGCCGGGCCTACCGCTATGGAGGAGCTGGCGGCTTGGCCTTGTGACACCGTGTTGAACGGGATTACGGGGTCGATCGGGTTGGCGCCCACGTTGGCCGCGTTGAAGGCGGGGCGGACGTTGGCGTTGGCCAACAAGGAGTCGCTGGTCGCCGGTGGGGCGTTGGTGCGGGGGTTGGCCGAGCCGGGGCAGATCGTGCCCGTGGACAGTGAGCATTCGGCGTTGGCCCAGTGTCTGTGGAGTGGGAAGGCCGAGGAGGTGCGGCGGTTGGTCGTGACCGCCAGCGGGGGGCCGTTTCGGGGGAGGACTCGGGACGAGTTGGCCGATGTGACGGTGGAGCAGGCGCTGGCGCACCCGACGTGGGCCATGGGGCCGGTGGTGACGATCAACTCGGCCACGATGGTGAACAAGGCGCTTGAGGTCATTGAGGCCCATGAGTTGTACGGCATCGGGTATGACGACATCGCTGTGATGGTGCATCCGACGTCGGTGATTCATTCGATGGTGGAGTTCGTGGACGGGTCGACGATCGCGCAGGCGTCGCCGCCCGACATGAAGTTGCCGATCGCGTTGGCGCTGGCGTGGCCGAGAAGGTTGGCGGGGGTGGCGAAGGCCGTGGACTGGACGCGGTCGCACACCTGGGAGTTCTTCCCGTTGGATGACGAGGCGTTTCCGGCGGTGAACCTGGCGCGGGAGGCGGGTAGGACGGGGCGGTGCCTGCCCGCGATCTACAACGCGGCGAACGAGGAGTGCGTGGACGCGTTCACTAAGGGTGAGCTGCCGTTCTTGGGGATCGTCGACACTGTGGCGGAGGTCCTAGCGGCCACGCCCGGATT
Organism: Stackebrandtia nassauensis DSM 44728; assembly: GCF_000024545.1. Lineage (GTDB taxonomy): Bacteria > Actinomycetota > Actinomycetes > Mycobacteriales > Micromonosporaceae > Stackebrandtia > Stackebrandtia nassauensis. The sequence goes on along the minus strand of NC_013947.1, from coordinate 5,438,775 downwards.
TGACGAACCAGGTACCGTCGATGACGTGCTGGCGGCCGAGAAGTGGGCGCGAGACACGGCGCGCGAACGGATCGCGCGGGTGGCGAAGTGAGCCGTGGTGGATACGGCCGTAGAGCAGAGGGTGTAGATGGCTTACGTCGTTGGGTTGGTGCTGTTCGCCCTGGGCATCTTGATCTCGGTCAGCCTCCATGAGGCCGGCCATATGGGCACCGCGAAGATGTTCGGGATGCGGGTGACGCGGTTCTTCGTCGGGTTCGGTCCGACGATGTTCTCGTTCCGTAAGGGGGAGACCGAATACGGCGTGAAGTGGATCCCGTTGGGCGGTTTCGTCAAGATCGCCGGGATGACGCCGCAGGAGGAGGAAGAGGACCAGACCCCTCCCGAGGAGCAGCACCGGGTTTTCTGGCGCAAACCGGTGTGGCAGCGCACGATCGTGCTCGCCGCCGGGTCGACGGTGCACTTCATCCTGGGGTTCCTGATCCTGTGGATCATGGTGTCGTTCGTCGCGGCCCCGAACCCGGCGTTCGCCAACGAGATCAACACTTCCACGAAGATCACCGTCTCGGACTGTCTCATCACCGACGCCAGCCGGGCCGAGTGCTCGGACGAGGACCCCGAAGCGCCCGCCAAGACGGGCGGACTGAAATCCGGGGACACGCTCATCAAGGTCGCGGGCAAGCAGGTCGCCGGTGAGGAGTGCCGGGTTCCCGGCACCAGCGAGCAGCTCGACCCGACGTCGTGGTCGTGCGCCATCAACGCGATCCGGGCGCTGCCCCCCGGCAAGGAAGCCACCTTCACGATCGAGCGCGACGGTAAGACGCTGACCAAGAAGGTCGCGCCGAAGACGGTGGAGATCAAGGGAACCGACGGCAAGACCCAGGAGGTCACCCAGGTCGGCATCTCGCAGCAGAACCCCACCGTCCCGGGCACCGTCACCTACGGACCTGTCGACGGCGTCGGTGCCGCGGTCACCATGACCGGTGACATGGCGGTGAAGATGGGCGAGGCGATGACTCGCATCCCCGAGAAGATCCCGGCGCTGTGGAACTCGATCTTCGGTGAGGAACGCGACAAGGACACTCCGGTGAGTGTCGTTGGCGCCAGCCGACTCGGTGGCGAGATGGTGGAGAACGACCTGTGGGAGATGTTCTTCTACCTGCTCATCACCCTGAACTTCTTCATCGGCGTTTTCAACATGCTTCCGTTGCTGCCCATGGATGGCGGCCATATCGCGATCGCGTGGTTCGAGAAGGTCCGATCCTGGATCGCCAAGAAGCGCAACAAACCCGATCCAGGGCGCGTCGATTACATGAAACTGATGCCGCTGACGTATACCGTGTTGGCGATCATGATCGGGTTCACCGTCCTGACGGTCACCGCTGACATCGTCAACCCGATCACACTGTTCAATTAGGAGCCCTCCGTAATGACCGCTGTGAGTCTTGGTATCCCGCAAGCACCTCCGCCCGCTCTGGCCGAGCGCCGCAAGACGCGTGCCCTGAACGTGGGCGGCGTGATCGTGGGTGGCGGCGCGCCGGTGAGTGTCCAGTCGATGACCACCACCGTCACCGCCGACATCAACGCCACGTTGCAGCAGATCGCCGAACTGACCGCCTCGGGCTGCCAGATCGTGCGGGTCGCGGTGCCGAGTCAGGACGACGCGGAAGCGTTGCCCGCCATCGCGAAGAAGTCGCAGATCCCCGTCATCGCCGACATCCACTTCCAGCCGAAGTACGTGTTCGCCGCGATCGACGCCGGTTGTGCTGCGGTGCGCGTCAACCCGGGCAACATCCTGAAGTTCGACGACAAGATCGGCGAGATCGCCAAGGCCGCGCAGGCCGCCGGCACCCCGATCCGGATCGGCGTCAACGCCGGGTCGCTGGACAAGCGGTTGCTGACCAAGTACGGCAAACCGACCGCCGAGGCACTGGTGGAGTCGGCGCTGTGGGAGTGCTCGCTGTTCGAGGAGCACGGTTTCCGCGACATCAAGATCTCCGTCAAGCACAACGACCCCGTGGTCATGGTGCGGGCGTACCGGCTGCTGTCGCAGCAGTGCGACTATCCACTGCACCTGGGCGTCACCGAGGCCGGGCCGACGTTCCAGGGCACCATCAAGTCGGCGACCGCGTTCGGCGCGTTGCTGTCCGAGGGCATCGGGGACACGATCCGGGTGTCGCTGTCGGCGCCGCCGGTCGAGGAGGTCAAGGTCGGCAACGCGATCCTGGAGTCGCTGGGGCTGCGGGAGCGGGGCCTGGAGATCGTGTCGTGTCCGTCCTGTGGCCGCGCCCAGGTGGACGTGTACAAGCTCGCTGAAGAGGTGACCGCGGGCCTGGAAGGGCTGCCGGTGCCGCTGCGGGTGGCCGTCATGGGCTGTGTCGTCAACGGACCGGGTGAGGCGCGCGAGGCCGACCTGGGGGTCGCCTCCGGCAACGGCAAGGGCCAGATCTTCGTCAAGGGCGAGGTCATCAAGACCGTGCCGGAGTCGCTGATCGTGGAAACGCTGATCACCGAGGCACTGCGGCTCGCCGACGAGATGGGCGCCGAGATTCCCGAGGAACTTCGCGAACTGGCAGGTCCGGTCGTAGAAGTGCACTGACAGATTGCATTGACGCAAATCCGACGCCTGAAACGTCGCAAATCCGACACTTCCGCTCCGGGCGGGGGTGTTGAGTGGGTGTCAGGTAACTGTTTCTCCCCGTGACAGCCGGTTGGGAAGCGCTAAAACGGACATTAGTGTCATAATCGGATCTGTGAGAACACGCACCGTGGCAGGCCGTCATCGCGATAATGACTCCTGTACGCAATGGTCAACGACTCAACCGTCAACCAGTCACGGGTTAGTTCGAGGGGAGCCGTCGCAATGGGCAGGGTTGTTCGGGAACTGGGTGAAGGCGTCACCAAGTACTACTGGTATCCGGGACAGAAGTCCGACTGGATCAAGTCGGGAATCTGTGTCGCGGCCGGTGGTGCGGTGTTCCTGCTGTGCTATGTGATCACTAAGAACGAGCTCGTGGCCGCCGTATTCGGCGCCTCGGTCACCTGCGGTGTCGGAGGCGTCTACCTGGGTCGCCGGGATGTGGGGGCCCTCAGCGAACTTCACGACATGGTCGCCGAGCGTCGCGCGGCCGTCGTCGACGCCGGACGGGCCGCGTGGCGTGCCACCGTCCAGGGATTCGTCGTCGCCGCCTCGGCGGTGTTCGTCCTCAACATGCCGCACGAGGGTTTCATCGCCGACTGGGTGCTGCCGGTCGTGCCCGCGCTCGTGGGCGCCATCGCGCATTCGGGCGGCATGCTGTACGAGCGGATGAACCAGGTCGCGAAGGACAACGCGATGGCCGATCGGGGCGAACAGTCCGAGGCCGACGCCGAACCGAGGGAACTGGAGCCGGCCGGATAGTCACAAACCGGTCCTAGACTTCCCGCGTGGCAGAAACGACGTGGGAGGCGGTCGCCGCCTCGACTTCCTGGCTCGACAATTCCAACGGAACCGGTGATCACGAGTTGACCTGCCGGATCCTGAAGGTCACCGAGGAGGCTGGCGAGGCGGCGGCCGCTTGGATCGGCGCGTTGGGTCGCAATCCCCGCAAGGGCGTGACCCACACGCGAGAGCAGACCGCCGCGGAACTGGCCGACGTGGTGATCTCGTCCCTGGTGGCGATCTCCAGTCTCGGCTTCGATCCGCAGGACACCGTCGACGAATGCGCCCGCAAGGTCTTGGGGCGCTTGCCGTCGGGCGAAGACGACCGGCGCGATCCGTCCACGGGGGACGGATCGCGCCGGACGGGGTCCTAGCAGGTGCCGCGGTCGGTGGTCATGTCGCACAGACCGGCGCCCGCGCTCCAGGTGAGGCTGTCGCGGGCGTTGCCGCCGAACGGGCGGGCCGCCTGGACGTCGGTGGCAGCACCGGAGTCGGCGGCCAGCCAGTAGCGGATCTCGGTGACGGCGTCGCCCTCGGTGAGGCGGTACACGTAGAACGGTGCCGCGACCGGGGACCGGCCACCAGCCGGGTCGGCCCACCAGTTGGCGCCCTGGGCGTTGGCGGCGTTGACGAACAGGCACTCGACCTTGACACCGCCGAACTCGCATTCGCGGGGCTCGGCGCCGCCGAGGTTGGTGACGCCGTCGACGGTCACGACTCCGGCCAGCGCGCGCTGGTAGGTGTCCTCGCAGGCGCCCTCCCAGCAGGCAACCCAGGGCTGCCAGGCGGCGCGGCGGGCTGAGGCCTCGGACGCTCCGCCGTTGAGGGAGTCGCAGTAGGACGCGAGGATACCGGGCACCGCGCGTCCCGCCGTGTACTCGACGTTCATGGCCTCACCGGCGGTGTAGTCGGTGCCGAGCCCCGCCGAGTCCATCTGCCACATTCCAATGCCGGGGTGGAACCACAGGCCGGGCGCGCGACCCTCGGGGTCGCCGAGCGTGGGCTGGGTGTCGTAGCGGGACAGGGTCATGGGCGAGGGCGGTTCCCCGGACGGGGCGGTCTCGGGCCAGGTCATGGCGATGGACAGCGCCACCGCCGCGTCGACGCTGATCTGGCAGGACGCGCCGGGGACGGCGGCCTCGGCGGCGGTGCGCACCGAGGCCAGCGGCTCGGTACCGAATTGCAGGTCGGCGGAGGGGTCGACCCAGGCGTTGTCGAGTTTGAGTTTCTGGGCGGTGGTCAGTTTGTCCCGATCGACCGTGGGTTCGGCGTTGGCGGGCAGGACGAAGGCGGCGGTCGTCAGTGCCACCGCCAGGCCGGGCACCGCCCACATCGCGATGCGACGCAATCTAGACATTTGCATGCTCCTTTGCGTTGGGCAGGTTGGCGAGCCTAGGGGCCTGCTCCAAGAAAGGTCCATAAAGTGCAGCAAGCGGCCACTCACCGTCCGCTGAGGTGGGAGCGGGCGGACATGGGCGGGCCGGGCCGGTGCGGTGGCATAGGCTTGGCGGCCGTGAGCCAGGACCTGACCGGATTCGTCGTCGTCGACAAGCCCCCCGCCATGACCTCGCACGACGTCGTGGCCCGGATGCGGCGGCTGGCCAAGACCCGCAAGGTCGGCCACGGCGGCACCCTCGATCCGATGGCCACCGGGGTGCTGGTGCTGGCCGTCGGACGGATCACCAGGCTGTTGACCTACGTGACCGGCTGCGACAAGGCGTACCAGGCCACCATCCGTTTGGGGCAGGCCACGGTGACCGACGACGCGGAGGGCGAGGTGACCGCGACCGCTGACACCGCCGCCGTCACGGAGGCGGACATATACGCGGCCCTGGAACCGATGCGCGGTGAGATCGAGCAGGTCCCCAGCGCGGTGAGCGCGATCAAGGTCAACGGCCAGCGCGCCTACAAGCGGGTGCGCGACGGTGAGGACGTGCAGCTGGCGGCGCGTCCGGTGACCATCTCCCGGCTGGACGTCACGGCGATCGCTCGCGGCGAGGACCACCTCGATGTGGACGTGAGCGTCGACTGCTCCTCGGGTACCTATATCCGGGCGATCGCCCGCGATCTGGGCGCGGCGCTTGGCGTGGGCGGGCACCTGACCGCGCTGCGTCGCACGCGGGTTGGGGGCTTCACGTTGGCGGAGGCCCGCACGCTGGATGAGCTGTCGGGCACCGACAACCCGATCACGCACACCACTGTGGAGACGGTTCGGCGGCTGATGCCGATCCGCGAGATCGAGGCCGAGGAGACCCGCAAGCTGGGCTACGGCCAGAAGCTGACCCCGTCGGGCCAGCCCGGCCCATACGCGGCCGTCGGGCCCGGCGACGTGGTGGTGGCGGTGCTGACCGAGGACGGTCGCGGCGCCCGCCCCGAGATCGTGCTGGCTCCCAGCGGAGGCTGACCGGCCAGCCTGCGGCGGCCGGACGGCGGAAGCGGATCGACCCGCCGTGGCATCGGCTGGTCACGGGCCCCGGAAGCCACGCCGGGCGGTGGCCGAATGGCGGGCCGCGATGGCCCCACGGCCAGCCTTCGGCGGCCGGACAGTAAGCCGCGATGGTCGGGGCCGCTACGGCTGCGGCCGGTGGGCCGGGGCCGAGGCGACCGCCGGGTTGTGGTGGCGGGCAAGCCGGACGCACCCGGGAACGGCTGCGTCGTATGGGTAGGTAAAGATGTTCGCCATGCAGCGTTGGCGCGGAATCGATGCCACTCCGGGGAGCTGGGGGCGGTCGGTGGTAACCATCGGCGTCTTCGACGGAGTGCACCGTGGACACCAGCACGTCATCGGACGGGCCGTGGCGACCGCTCGTGAGGCCGGGGTGTCCAGTGTCGTGGTGACCTTCGATCCGCACCCGTCCGAGGTGGTGCGGCCCGGGACCCATCCCGCCGTGCTGACCGAGCTGGATCGGCGTGGGGACCTCATCGCCGAGCTCGGGGCCGACGGGTTGTGCGTGCTGCCGTTCACCCGGGAGCTGTCGCAGTTGTCGCCCCGGGACTTCGCCCGCGACATGCTGGCCGGAGGACTGGGCGCCCAGCACGTGGTGGTGGGGGAGAACTTCCGGTTCGGGCACAAGGCCGCCGGGGACACCGGGACGCTGGCCGAGCTCGGGACCGAGTTCGGGTTCACCGTCGAGGCCGTGAAGCCGGTGGGGGAGTCCGCGACGGTGTTCAGTTCGACGTTCGTGCGGTCGCGGTTGACCGACGGGGATGTCGAGGCCGCAGCTGAGGCACTGGGGCGTCCGCATCGGTTGTCCGGCATGGTGGTGCGCGGCGCGAACCGGGGCGGTACCCAGCTGGGGTTCCCGACGGCGAACCTGCGGCATGCCGAGCATGCCGCGATTCCGGCCGACGCCGTGTACGCCGGTTGGCTGACCTGGGCCGGATCGCCCGAGCCACTGGCCGCCGCGATCAGCGTCGGCACGAACCCGACGTTCCACGGCACCGGCCGCACCGTCGAGGCCCACATCCTCGACTTCGACACCGACATCTACGGCGAACCGGTGAGCCTGGACTTCGTGGCCCGGCTGCGGGAACAGCGCACCTATGACGCGCTTCCGGCGCTGATCGCGCAGATCGACGCCGATGTGATCGATACCCGCAAGGTGCTGGGCCTGTAGGCCCGTCTGCTACCGTTGACAGGTTCATCGCGACGTTCGCGAACGCACGTGCCTGCCCGACGCCGTGGGTACGTGTTCACTCATCTCGACAATTAAGGGAGATCATGGCGCTCGATACTGCCACCAAGGCGGCCATCATCAAGGAATACGCCACCTTCGAAGGCGACACGGGATCGACCGAGGTCCAGGTGGCCCTGCTGTCCAAGCGGATCGCCGACCTCACCGAACACTTCAAGGTGCACAAGCACGACCACCACGGACGCCGCGGCCTCCTGCTGCTGGTCGGTCAGCGCCGTCGGCTGCTGAAGTACCTGCAGAGCGAGGACATCGAGCGGTACCGGTCCCTGATCAAGCGACTGGGAATCCGCCGCTAAGACCATCGAGGGAGCGACACGAGGTCGCTCCCTCGAATCGTACGGTCCTCCTCCGCCCGTGACGGGGTACCGTGCAAAGAAGAAACCCGGCACGTTGAGCCCGTCTTGACGATCCGGTCCTCGGTAGTGGCGCCCGGGTGCGGAACATACCGCCCGTGCGCTTCGATCGAAGACCGGCCGTAAGACAGCTCCGAGAAATCACGTGCCATGACACAAAGGAGCTGTAGACAAACATGTCCACAGAAGAAAGCACCCGCACGCCCGAGGTGGCGGCGCTGGGTGAACACACCGCGACCGCGGTAATCGACAACGGGGCGCACGGGAAGCGCGAGATCACCTTCTCCACCGGACGCCTCGCCAAGCAGGCCGCCGGTAGCGTCCTGGTGCAGCTGGGCGACACGGTCGTGCTGTCCACGACCGCCGCCGGCAAGCACCCCAAGGAGCACTTCGACTTCTTCCCGCTGACGGTGGACGTCGAGGAGCGGATGTACGCCGCCGGACGCATTCCCGGCTCGTTCTTCCGCCGCGAGGGCCGTCCCAGCGAGGACGCCATCCTCACCTGCCGTCTCATCGACCGCGGCCTGCGTCCCAGCTTCATCAAGGGGCTGCGCAACGAGGTCCAGGTCATCGAGACCGTGCTGGCCCTCGACGAGGCCCACCCGTACGACGTGGTGGCCATGAACGGCGCCTCCGCCTCGACCGCGCTGTCGGGGCTGCCGTGCCAGGGCCCGCTGGGCTCGACCCGCGTCGCCAACATCAACGGTGAGTGGGTCGCGTTCCCGACCCTGGAGCAGCTGGAGACCGCGACCTTCGACATGGTCGTCACCGGCCGGGTCGTCGAGGGTGGCGACGTGGCCATCATGATGGTCGAGGCCGAGGCCACCGACAAGGCCGTCGAGCTGATCGGCGGCGGTTCGGTCGCGCCGACCGAGGAGGTCGTGGCCGCGGGCCTGGAGGCCGCCAAGCCGGTCATCTCCGAGCTGTGCCGCGCCCAGCGTGAGCTGGCGGGCGTCGCGGCCAAACCGGCCGTGGAGTTCCCGCTGTTCCCCGAGTACGGCGACGACGTCTTCGCCCGGGTCGAGGCCGAGGTCGGCACCGAGCTGGCCGCCGGGCTCACCATCGCCGACAAGCAGGAGCGCGAGGCCGAGCTCGACCGGATCAAGGCCGCGCTGGTCGAGAAGATCGCCGGTGAGTTCGAAGAGCGCGAGGGCGAGATCGGTTCGGCGCTGCGGTCGCTGACCAAGAAGCTGGTGCGCCGCCGGGTCCTGACCGAGGGCGTGCGCATCGACGGTCGCGGCACCCGCGACATCCGGCCGCTGTCGGCCGAGGTCAAGATCCTGCCGCGAGTGCACGGATCGGCGCTGTTCGAGCGCGGCGAGACCCAGATCATGGGTGTCACCACGCTGAACATGCTGCGCATGGAGCAGGCCATCGACACGCTGTCGCCGGTCAGCAAGAAGCGCTACATGCACAACTACAACTTCCCGCCGTACTCCACCGGTGAGACCGGCCGCGTGGGTTCGCCCAAGCGCCGCGAGATCGGCCACGGCGCGCTGGCGGAGCGGGCCATCGTGCCGGTGCTGCCCAGCCGCGAGGAGTTCCCGTACGCGATCCGGCAGGTGTCGGAGGCGCTGGGCTCCAACGGTTCCACGTCGATGGGTTCGGTGTGTGCCTCGACCATGAGCCTGATGGCGGCCGGTGTGCCGCTGAAGGCCCCGGTCGCCGGTATCGCCATGGGCCTCATCTCCGACGAGGTGGACGGCAAGACCGAGTACGTCACCATCACCGACATCCTCGGTGCCGAGGACGCGTTCGGCGACATGGACTTCAAGGTCGCCGGTACCCGCAACTTCGTCACCGCGCTCCAGCTGGACACCAAACTGGACGGTATCCCGTCCGACGTGCTGGCCGGTGCGCTGTCGCAGGCGTACGACGCCCGCCAGGCCATCATGGACGTGATGGCCGAGGCGATCGCGGAGCCGAGCGCCATGGCCGAGACCGCGCCGCGCGTCACCACCGTCAAGGTCCCGGTCGACAAGATCGGCATGGTCATCGGCCCGAAGGGTCAGACCATCAACTCGATCACCGAGGAGACCGGCGCCGACATCTCGATCGAGGACGACGGCACCATCTACATCGGTGCGACCACCGGCCCGGCCGCCGAGGCCGCGGTCGCGATGATCAACGGCATCGCCAACCCGACGCTGCCGAACGTCGGCGACCGGTTCCTGGGCACCGTGGTCAAGACCGCCGCCTTCGGCGCCTTCATCTCGCTGGTGCCCGGCCGCGACGGTCTGCTGCACATCTCCAAGATCGGTGACGGCAAGCGGATCGACAAGGTCGAGGACGTCCTCAACGTCGGCGACAAGATCGAGGTCGAGATCGCCGATGTGGACGGTCGCGGCAAGATCTACCTGGACAAGGTCTACCCCGAAGGCCAGGAGCCGCCGAAGCGTCCCTCCGGCGGCGACCGTGGCGGACGCGAGGGCGACCGTGGCCGTGGCCGTGAGGGCGGCGGCCGTGACCGTGGCCCGCGTGGCGACCGGGGCGACCGTGGACCCCGCGGGGACCGTGGCGACCGCGGTGACCGTGGTCCGCGCGAGTCCAAGCCCGCCGAGGCCGAGGTCGTCTCGGAGTCGGCCGAGGGCGACGCCGGTTCGGGCGAGCCCCGGCAGCGTCGGCGCCGCCAGCGGCGCACCGAGGAAGACTAAAAGCTGAAACGCTGACGTGGCGCCCAGACGAGAGCATGGTTCGACAGAGCCAGGCGCCGTCTGGGCGTCACGCGTTTGAGCCAGTATCCGTATCCGCCAATGGGAGTAGGCCCCTCGGTATGACCCGCGCTTTCACACGAACGCTCGCGGACGACCCGCTGGGCGGCACGGTGCGCCGCACCGTGTTGCCGGGCGGGCTTCGCGTTCTCACCGAGTCGATCCCGGCCATGCGTTCCGCTTCGGTGGGCGTGTGGGTCGGCATCGGCTCCCGCGACGAGTCGCAGCAGCTGTCGGGGGCCTCGCACTTCCTGGAACACCTGTTGTTCAAGGGAACCAACCGCCGGTCCGCTTTGGACATATCGGCGCAGATCGAGGCCGTCGGCGGTGAGACCAACGCGTACACGGCCAAGGAGTTCACCTGCTACTACGCGCGGGTGCTCGACGAGGACGTGCCGTTGGCCATCGACGTGCTGGCCGACGTCATCACCGACTCGAAGCTGGACGCCGACGACGTCGAGACCGAGCGGGGCGTGATCCTCGAGGAGATCGCCATGCAGCGCGACGAACCCGGCGACGAGGTGCACGACATCTTCGCGGCCCTGATGTTCGGCGATCATCCACTGGCGCACGACATCTCGGGCACCCCCGCGAGCATCGAGGCGATGGACCGCGACCAGATCCACCGCTTCTACAAGCGGCGCTACACCGCCCCGCACATGGTGGTGGCCGCGGCGGGCAACGTCGATCACGAGCAGGTCGTCACGCTGGTACAGAAGGGCTTCGCGCCACTGTTGTCCGACGTGGACGCCGAACCGGCGCCGCTGCGGGACGAGACCGCCACGGTGCCGCCCGCTCCCACGCGGCTGCGGGTGGCGACCCGGGACTCCGAGCAGGCGCACCTGGTGTTGGGCTGCCACGGGCTGGCCCGCCGCGACGAGCGCCGCTTCGCCTTCGAGGTGCTGGGCGGGATCCTCGGCGGCGGCATGTCGTCGCGGCTGTTCCACCGGATCCGCGAGGACGAGGGGCTGGCCTATTCGGTGTTCTCGTCCACGTCCGAATACGCCGAGACCGGACTGTTCAGCGTCTACGCCGGGTGCACCCCCGACAACGCCCACCGGGTCCTGGAACTGACCAACGAGGTCCTCGCCGAGATCGCCGCCGACGGTGTCACCGCCTCCGAACTCAAGCGCGGCAAGGGAATGGTGAAGGGCGGACTCGTCCTGGGCATGGAGGACACCGGTTCCCGGATGGCCCGGCTGGGCCGGGGTGAACTGCTGTTCGGCGACAAGCTGACGGTGGACGAGATCCTGGCGAAGGTGGACGCGGTGACCCTGGCCGACGTGGCCGAACTGGCGGCCGTCGTGTTGAGCCGACCCCGTTCGCTGGCGGTGGCCGGTCCGTTCACCGAGTCCGATTTTTCCGGCCACGTATCCTGACGACCATGCTTGATGAGGAGACGATGAGCGAGGTCGCCCCCGACGCCATCCGCGTGGGTGTCCTGGGCGCTCGCGGCCGGATGGGCACCGAGGTGTGCAAGGCCGTCGACGCGGCGCCGGACATGGAACTGGTGGCGATGGTCGAGGTGGGGGACTGGCTGTTCAACATGTCCGACGCCGGTGCCGAGGTCGTCATCGACTTCACCCGCCCCGAGGTCGTCATGGACAACCTGCACTGGTGCATCGACCAGGGCATTCACACCGTCGTCGGCACCACCGGCTTCACACCCGAGCGGATCAAACGGGTGGAGCACTGGCTGTCGGCCAAACCCGGACTCGGTTCGATCATCGCCCCCAACTTCGGGATCGGTGCGGTGCTGATGATGCGGTTCGCCCAGGCCGCGGCCAAGCACTTCGAGTCGGCCGAGGTGGTGGAGTTCCACCACCCCAACAAGGTCGACGCCCCCAGCGGCACCGCCACCCGCACCGCCGAACTCATCGCCGCGGCCCGCAAGGAAGCCGGGCTGGGCGCCTCACCCGACGCCACCACCCAGGCCCTGGACGGGGCCCGTGGCGCCGACGTCGAGGGCGTGAAGGTGCACGCGGTGCGCTCGGCGGGCATGATCGCCCACCAGGAGGTCATCCTGGGCGGTGCCGGTGAGACGCTGACGCTGCGGCACGACTCGGTGGACCGCGCCTCGTTCATGCCCGGCGTGCTGCTGGCCACCCGCGCGGTGCGCTCGAAGCCGGGCCTGACGGTTGGCATCGACTCGCTGCTGGACTGAGCCGCCGCCGTCGGCGGGGATCGGCCGTGGCTAGTGGCTGGTGTCGATCACGCAGAACAGGTTGCCGTCGGGATCGGCCAGCACCACGAAGTCGGCGCCGTCGGGGTAGTCCCAGTCGACGCGCTTGGCGCCCAGGGAGATGAGCCGCTCGACCTCGGCCTCCTGCTCCCGCTTGTCGGCCGCGTACAGGTCGAGGTGGGTGCGGTCGTCCTCGTCCAGGTGCAGCCGGGGGCCGTTGCCGTCGGCCGGGGCCAGGAAGTCCGGGTTGTTCGGCAGGGCGACGTATCCCAGCGCGCCCTTCCAGAACTCGGCCGCCCGGATGTTGTCCGATACGTGTAGAACTATCGATCCGATGGTCACCATGGTCACAGTTTCGCATGACGGTGCAGGTAGATGACCAGGCTCGCGACCACGGCCAGCAGCCCCAGGTCGATGTACAGCACCCGTTCCATCGCGGTGTCGTAGGCGGCCAGGCCCTCGCGGTTGTGGACCACGGCGAAGAACACCGCGCCCAGGATCGCCGCGCCCGCGGCCTGGGCGAACTGTTGGCTGGTGGCGACCATGCCCGCGCCGATGCCCGCCTGCTCGCGGCGCACCTCGGTCAGCGAGGCGCTGACCAGTTGCGGCAGCAGCAGTCCGTTGCCGGTGCCCATGATGCTGAAGCCGACGATGAGCAGCGGCAGGTTCGCCGCGTCGGTGGAGGTCCACATGGCGGCGATCGCGACCAACAGGCCTATGAGGACGATGATGGAGCCGGTGAGGGGCACCCGCAGCCCGAACCGTCGCACCAGTCGGCCGCCCGCCAGCGCGGCGGTGGAGAACAGGACGCCCATCGGCAGGAAGCACAGTCCGGCTTGGAAAGCCGTGAACTCGTAGCCACTTTGGAGCAACAGTGCGAGGGTGAACATGAACCCGGCCCAGTAGACCATGAACGCGGCTCCGGCGGCCATTCCGGCCGCGTAGGTCTTCACCTTGAACAGCGCCAGTTCCAGCACCGGCTGGCCGCCGCCGCGGTGCAGGCGGCGCTGCCACCACACCGTGAACACCGCCAGCGGCACCGCCGCGCCGAGGCTCAGCCAGGTCCACAGCGGCCAGTGCTGGCTGTTGCCCAGACCCAACGGCACCAGGACCGCTCCCAGTGTCAGGGCCATGCCGATGGCGCCGACCGGGTCCAGGCCGATGCGGGCGCCGGGTGTGTGGCGGGGCAACAGTTTCAGGGCCAGCGGGACCGTGAGCAGGCCGATGGGCAGGTTGATGAGGAAGATGGTGCGCCACTCCAGGCCGAACAGGTTCACGTCCACCAGCAGGCCGCCCAGCACCTGGCCGGAGATGGAGGCCAGGCCGCCGGTGAGCGCGTACCAGCCCAGGGCCTTGGGGCGCTCGGCGACCGGAAAGGTGGCGGTGATGAGGGCCAGGACCTGGGGCACCATCGCCGCGCCGGTCAGGCCCTGCAACAGCCGGAAGGCGATGAGCTGCCCCGGGTTCATCGCCAGGCCGCACAGGACGGACGCGAGGGTGAACGCGGCCATGCCGTAGACGAACATGCGTCGGTGGCCGAGCCGGTCGCCCAGTCGTCCGCCGGTGATCATGCCCGCCGCGTAGGTGAAGGCGTAGCCGCCGACGACGAGTTCCAGGGCGGCGGGGGTGACGTTCAGGTTGTGGGACAACGAGGGCGCGGCCACGTTGACGACGAAGAAGTCGAACTGGGCCATGAACCAGGCGATCAGCAGGGTGGCCAGCATCGGCCCGCGTCTCGCCGCGCCGCCGTCCGCCGTCGAGGTGGCTGTCACGGCGGCGGGGGCTGTCATGGGGAGGTCCTTTCCGGGGGCGGGCGAAACCGAGATCGACACTATCAAGGAAAACGTTTTCCTTCGAGGGGTTTGTCCGTGCCATCACGGGTGAGGCGGCCCACAGTGCGGCTGTTACCGTTTCGGGGCAACGCCACCCGCAGCCGAGGAGCAGCCGTGAACCGAGCCGACGCTACGACAATCCTGGAGGCGATCGCCACCGAGGACGCGGAGATCCCCGCCGATGCCTTGCGACGGTTGGGTTCCGATGACGCGCTGGCGGTGGTGTTGTCGGCCCTTGTGGACGCATTGGACATGAAGTACGAGGGCGAGGTCGAGGACGAGCGGCTGCTGACCGTGTTCGCCGCCGAGCTGCGGCGGAAGTACCCGGACGCGGCGGCGCTGGCCGACACCGAGGACGTCACGGCGGTGCTGCGTGGCGGCCTGGGGGACTACGACGAGTTCGACGCCATCGACGGCGACGACCTGTTCGACATCAGCATGCTGGTGATCCGTTCCATCATCACCGAACGGTTCCTGGGGCCGATCGACCTGGCCGCGTTCTGCAAGGAGGCGATCGACTCGGCCGCCGACACCGAGGATGAGGACGCCGCCGAGGACGCCACCGTGTCAGCCGACTAGGCCATCGCGTCCCAGGCTTCCAGCGACTTGGTCCAGTGCAGTTCGGCGAACTCGCCGAACACGAACCGATCGTCGGGGTCGACATTGGTCAACAGGCCGTGGTAGGTGACCGTGCGGTACAGCAGTCCGAGCAGGTTCACCGACGGGATCAGTTGCCGCAGTTCGGAAAGCGGCGCGTAGTCGGTCCAGTGGTCCAGGTAGACGTCCCACAGTCGCGTCTGGGCCTCGCCGCTGTTGCGGACGTAGACCTCCACGTCCAGGAACGGGTGGCTCCAGGCGCCGTCCGACCAGTCGAAGACGCAGGTGCTGCCGTCGGCGCGCAGTCCGACGTTGCCGGGGTGGAAATCGCCGTGCGACAGGGACAGCGGGACCGGCCACTGTGTCGCGTCCAGTAGCAGCTGACGCCAGCGCGGCATCAGCTCCGAGACTCGCTTGTGGACGGCAGGGTCGAGTTTGTCGGCGAACAGCGGATCCGCCAGCGCGGCGGCGAGCTGGTCGGCGGTGGTGGCGAAGTCGCGGTCGGGGCAGCCCAACGCCAGCAGTTCGTCGCGGCGGTTGGCCCAGTGCCGCTGGATCTCGGCCAGCACCCGCAGGCCGCCGTCCCAGCGCTCGACCGGGAATTCGTCGACGTAGGTGATTCCCATGTCGGGCATGAGCATCAGGCCCCGGTCGGAGTCGATCGTCGTGACGGCAGGGACCTGGCCGGGGTGCTCGCGGGCGAGGGTCGCCGACAGCGCCGGTTCGTGCCAGAACGCCCGCCCGGGGCTGCCGAACACCGACTTGAGGTAGTGGTCGCCGTGCTCGCGAGTGGGCTGCTTCAACACCGAGGAGATCGCCCACTGCTGCACCAGCGTCGGCTCGCCGACGGGCTCGATGTCGCGCCGCGTCAGCTGGTCGGTCAGCCACCGTCGGGTGCTCGCATGCCAGCCGGGGCGGGTCCACGCGGGCCGGAACTCGGGGTATTCCGCGCCGCGCTGGTAGGCGGTCCAGGTGGCCAGGGCGGGCCGCAGGTCCTCGGGCAGGTCCAGCCGTGCCAGCTCGTCCAAGGGCAGCCACCGTCTGCCGGTGGCGGGCAGCGGTTCGAACTCCTTGAGGATCAGGTCGCGTCCGTCGTGTTTCGTCAGGCCGACGCGGCGCAGGAACGGCGAGTCGATGCCGTGCGCCTTGGCCAAGGCGGCCAGTTTCGGCGCGAGGTCGTCGTTCGGACCGTCCGCGTCGATCGTGACGGACGGCAGCGCGAGGCCGCCGTCGGTTTCGATGACCCAGACGGCGGTGCCCTCCGGATGCGGGACCAGGGCGCGGATGTCGACAGGAAGCACGAGCCGGAACGGTACCCGGTCGCGGCGGGGGCCGCCAACCCGTTACGACTCGACGGACAGCGGGGTGTCGCGGTCGTGGTCCGGCGCGTAGCGGGCGCGCAGCGCGTCGATGAGCAGGTCGAGCCCGAACCCGAAGGTGGCCTCGGGCGGCTGCTCGTTGACGCCGCGCATGGCGATCTCGATGTGGGGGAACTCGCCGCTCTTGATCGCCGTGACCACCTCGGCGTCGATGCCGATGCCCTCGCGGGCGCGGTCGGCCTCGGCCTGCCATTCGATCGCCGAACCCACGACGTATGAGCCGAGCGTGAACAGCGCCTGCTGCGCGTCGGCGGGCGGCAGGCCGGCGTCCATGAGCGTCTTGAGGGTCTGGTCGATGTGGCTCAACGATTCCAGCCGCGGCCGGTTGCCCGCCAGCACCCGGGGGGCGTCGCGGATCGTGATGAGCGCGTCGAACATGTCCCACAGGCGAAGTCGCAGCCAGTCCCACCATGGCTGGCCCGGCGGTGGTTCGGGCAGCTGGGTTTCACGCTGCGCCCGCACCAGTTCCTCGGCCACCAGGTCCAGCAGTTCGCGCTTGTTCGCCACGTGCCAGTACAGCGTCGGGGCCGTGATCTTCAGCCGGGCGGCCAGTTTTCGCAGACTCAACGCGTCCAGGCCGTCCTGCTTGAGCAGCTCGACGGCCTCGCGCACGATGTCATCCCTGGTCACACTCATGGTTGACACTCTAACAGTGTTAGGGCATCATGGGCTTCTCAAACACCGTTAGAGAGGCAAGATCATGACGACACCGGCGGTCCGGGTACGCGGACTGACGAAGAGCTTCGGCTCCGTTGAGGCGGTGCGCGGCATCGACCTCGACGTCGGCAAGGGGGAGATGTTCGGCTTCCTCGGCCCCAACGGGGCGGGCAAGACCACCACGATCAAGATCCTGTGCACGCTGTCGACACCCACTTCCGGCACCGCCGAGGTCGCCGGGTGGGACGTCGGCCGCGACCGGGCGGCGGTGCGCCGCGCCATCGGGCTGGTGTTCCAGGAACCCACATTGGACGCCTACCTGACGGCCGAGCAGAACCTGGCCTTCCACGGCGAGCTGTACGGCATGCCGCGTTCGCTGCTGCGCGAACGCATCGGCGTCGTCCTGGAGATGGTCGACCTGGCCGACCGGCGTCGGGACGCGGTCAAGACCTTCTCCGGCGGCATGAAACGGCGGCTGGAGATCGGCCGGGGCCTGATGCACGCGCCGTCGGTGCTGTTCCTCGACGAACCCACCATCGGGCTGGATCCACAGACCCGCGCGGCCATCTGGGACTACATCGGACAGCTGCGCCGCACCCAGGACATCACGATCTTCGTCACCACGCACTATATGGACGAAGCCGACCACTGTGACCGGATCGCGATCATCGACGACGGCCGGATCGTGGTGACCGACACCCCCGACGCGCTCAAACGCGGCGTCGGCGCCGACCGCGTCCAACTGCGCACCGCCGACGACGCGGCCGCGATAGTTCGGCTGGCGGAGCGGTTCGGCATCGAGGCCGCCACCCACGAGCACCAGGTGACCTTCGCCGTCTCCGAAGGCGCGCAGTTCATCCCGAGGCTGGTCACCGAGCTCGGCGTCGGCATCGACAGCGTCACCGTGACCCGGCCCAGCCTCGACGACGTATTCATGGCACACACCGGACGCACCCTGCGCGACGCCGAGACCGGCGGCACGAAGGGCGCGCTGGCGATGATGGGAGGACGGCGATGACGACCATCGCGATACACCAGTACCCCGGGCGACTCAGCCACGAGACCCGCGCCGCCGCGATGGTGTGGCGCCGCGAGATGATCCGGTTCCGGCACGACACCACCCGGATGCTGGCGATGCTGCTGCAACCGGTGCTGTTCCTGTTCGTCATGGGCACCGGCCTGGCCAGTGTCGTCGACACCGGTGGCGCGGTGGACTTCCGCACCTTCCTGTTCCCGGGCGTGCTGGCGATGTCGGTGCTGTTCAGCGCCGCGTTCGCGGGCATCTCGCTGGTGTGGGACCGCGAGTTCGGGTTCCTGCGGGAGATGCTGGTGGCGCCGGTGTCGCAGGCGTCCATCATCGTCGGCAAGTGCCTCGGCGGCGCCACCACCGCGACCGTGCAGAGTGTCGTCCTGCTGGTGCTGGCCGGATTCGTGGGGGTGCCGTACCACCCGCTGCTGTTGCTGGAACTGCTGGCGCTGTTGTTCGTCGGCTCGTTCCTGCTGACCGCGATCGGGTTGCTGCTGTCGGCCCGGGTCAAGCAGATCCAGTCCGCCATGCCGACGATGCAGCTCATCATCACGCCGATGATGTTCCTGTCGGGCGCGCTGTTCCCGATGGCGAACCTGCCGGGCTGGCTCGCGGTGCTGACGAAACTCAACCCGCTGACCTATGTGGTGCAGCCGATGCGCTCGGTCGTCTACGGCAGCCTCGACCTGCCCGCGAGCGCCACGGCGACGGTCGACTCCGGTATCGACTGGTGGGGCTGGCAGGTGCCGGTCGCGGTTCAGGTGCTGGTGGCCGTCGGGTGCGCCGGGGTGGTGCTGGCCGCGGCGATCGCGGCCTTCGACCGGACCGACTGACGCCGACGGGGCACCCATGGACACGGGTGCCCCGTCCAGCTGTCGATCAGGAACGCTGCCATTCCTCCAGGCGCTCCACGGCGCGGAAGCCGAGCTTCTCGTTGACGGCGTTCATGGGGCCGTTCTGTTCGGCGTTCCAGGTGAGGTTGGTCTTGCGGTCGGGGAAGTTCTCGCACAGGACGCGCAGGTTGGCGACCTTGAGGGCCAGTCCCAGCCGGTGGCCGCGGTGCTTGGGCAGCACCAGCGTGTCCCACTGGTAGGTCCGAGGGTCGTGGGTGGGGACCGCCAGCTGGGTGTGCCCGGCCAGCGAACCGTCCGGCGCCACGGCGATCGCGGTCAGCAGGGTGCGGTCCTGTTTGGCCGTCAGCGCCTCGTCGGCGCGCAGCCGCTCCACGTTCCACACCTCCGGTTCGTAGTCCATGTCCCCGATGGGCGCTTGGGACATCAGCAGCGACTTCAGGTGCGCGTACTGCTCGGCGTACCGGTCCGGGCACGGCCCGACCCAGGTCTCGACGCGGTAACCGCCGAGATGGGGCTCGGCCTCGGCGGCCAGCTCGTCGAGAATCGAGGCGGGAACCGGCAGGTCGAGGACGCGCCGCAACTCGACGTTGCGGCGGGTGAAACCGTGCCTGGTAGCGAAGGCCACCCCCGGTACCTCGGGCGCGCCGATCGGCTGATTGACCGAGGTCATGATGTTGGTGCGGCCCAGCTCGGCCGCCTGTGCGGCCAGGTGCTCGAACAGCGCGCTGCCGACACCCCGGCCCCGGTGCTCGGGCGGAACGTCGATCTCCATCTCGACGAGGGTGGGGTTGTCCTTCGTCGGGTACTGCATGTCGGCGGCGCCCACGACCACGCCGTCCTCGACGGCGGCGAAGGCGTTCCAGATGAGGCTGCGATCCGGGTTGTCGTCCCGCAGGGTCGCGGTGATCTCCGGAACCGTCCATATCGGTGGGTCTTCGCGTCCTGCTCCGGCCCCGGCCGCCCAGGCGGCGTGCCAGGCCGCGACGGCCTCGGTGTCGAAGGGGTCAACCCGTTTGATCTCCATGGTCGCCGACGCTAACAGCGGCCCCCGGGACGGGCACCTCAATTTCGGGAATCGTCGCGGGACTGGAGCTCGTTGAGGCTGCGTTGCAGCGCCTCCAGCCGCGCCAGGATCTCGGCGGTGTCGGCGGAGGTCTCCGGTTCCCGGGACCGGAAGTTGGTCTGGGCGCCCTCGATCTGGCGGGCCTCCTCCATGGACGTGATGACCACACCCACCAGCAGGTTGACCAGGATGAAACCGGCGAGGAAGATGTACGACACGTAGTACGGCACCGCCCAGGCCGTCACCTCCATGCCGTCCCGGACCACCTCGCCGACGTTGTCCAAAGTCAACAGTCCGAACAGGGTCAGCGCGGCCTGGCCGACCGAACCGTACTCGGTGGGTTCGGCCTCGGCGAACAGGATCCAGCCGACCATCCCGTACAGGTACAGCACCACCACGCACACGCCGAGCAGTCCCAGCGCGCCCGGCATGCTGCGCGCCACCGCCGTCAGCAGGATCCGCAGCGACGGGAACGCCTTCATCAACCGCACTGTCCGGGCCAGCCGCACCAGCCGCAGCAGGGTCACGTTCTCGCGGATGCCCGGCAGCAGCGCCGCGGCGATGACGATGAAGTCGAAGATGTTCCAGCCCTTGCGGAAGAACCGCCACGGCGTGGTGCCGAAGCTGCCGATCCGGATCACCAGCTCGACCACGAAGTAGATCAGGAACGCTTCGTCGAGCAGGTTCAAAAGCCACCCGAACTGGGCCGTCGCCTCCTGGTAGGTGCCGACACCGATGACGATGGCGTTGAGCACGATGACCGCCGTGGACGTCCACTGGAACCACGGGGCGTAGGCGACGCGGTGGCACATCCGGGCCAGCGGTTGCGGGGGAATGTCCGGGGCCGGCGGCAGGGACGGGTCGGGACTCGTCGTGTCCATGCGCACGGGGACGATTCGGCGGCGGCTCGGCATGCTCGTAGCGTACAAACGCCGCGGCGGGGGTGCTTCGCCCGACGCGCGCGTCCGGTGGACAATGACAGCCGAGCCCCGCAGCGAAGAGAGCCCCCATGGAGAACTTCTACGTCCTTATCGGAATGGGCATGCTGCTCGCCGCGATCGTGTGGTTCGTGTCACCACGGTCCCGCTGGAAGCTGCGCCGCTACGCGTTCATCGCGGCACTCATCGCGCTGCTGCTGGCGCTCGGCTACCACTACTCGACAAAGGACGATCCGCCCGGATCGTCCTCCTCGTCGGCGCCGCGCTAGATCCAGGGACCGGGCAGCGGTTCGCCGGCGTGCTCGCGGTACCACAGACCCCGGTAGCAGCGCCACGGCTGCGGCACCAGCGGCGTGGGCGCGAAGATGCGCTCCAGCATGGTGCGCGCCTGCAGGAAGAAGTCCAGCCGCTGCTCGGGTTCGGCGATGTGCGCGCCGTCCTCGTCGCTGCTGGGGGTCTGCAGGATGAACAGGGACGGCCACACGGTCGTGTACTGCGCCAACGGAAGCAGCTGTTCGCGCATCACGTCCAGCGGGTCGTTGCCGACGGTGTAGGTGAAGGACGTGTCGTGGCCGCAGGCGCGGGCGTTGGCCAGCACGTCCGGCAGCGGGGTCTCCTCCGCGCCGCCGGGGAAGTCGGCGTCCAGGAACAGCGCGAACGGAGCCACCTCCTCGGCCAGCCTCTGCATGCCCGTCTCGGAGCGGACCACCGAGGACAGCAGACCGATGCGCGCGTTCATGTCCAGCCCGGCCATGGCCGAGCGCAGGTCGGCGAGGTCGTCGATGGCCTCGGACTCGCTGTTGTAGGCCGAGGCCGAGACGGTGACCTCGTCGATGTCGGCCAGCGTCAGTCCGGCGGGCAGCGAGATCGCCAGGTCGGCCAGCAGCCGCGAGTAGCCCTCCCGGGTGTCGGGCGAACCGGCGTCGGAGGAACCCGCGTACGGGTGGATGGTGGCGGCGCGGCCACCGGCCCGCAGGTAGCCGCCGACGGCGTGGTCGACGCGGGCGTCGACGACCTCGGCGACCGGCGTGCCGTCCACGCACAGGTCCTTGTCGACGATCGTGAAGGGGGAGGTCTCGCGGCCGGTGGGGATGACGACCTGGAAGACCTCGGTCTCCGGGGGCCGCACCTTCAGCCGGATCGTGCCCGGTCCGTCTCCGTGCGAGGAGAGTCCGTGAATATTGAGCGCGATCAGCAGGGTCTCCCCCCAGCCGACCTGGTGGCGATTGGCCAGATGGCGCCACTGGTGAACCGTCGCCGACGTCGTCGGTGACTGACTGTCCAGGGAACTCATCGTCTCGCCTCCTTAACAAATCCGCTGGGTGGACCTACATCGTGACCTTATATCGGCCGCAGCGACTATACGGGTGTGCCACCAGTCAAGACCCGGGTACCAGCCCACATAGGCTGTTGGTCTCACTTCGACACGGAAGGGGTTCGTTACCGGTGCGGATACTGCTGCCGCCCTCCGAGGGCAAGACCACCCCCGAGGCCGGGCCGCCGGTGGCGTTGCCACGGCTGCTGCGCCCCGCGTTGGGGCAGGCCCGGCAGCAGGTCATGGACGCGCTGGTGCGGTTGTGCGAGGCCGACACCGACGCGGCGATGCGGGTGCTGAAGCTGGGGGAGCGGCTGCGCGGCGACGTCGCCGCCAACGCGAAGCTCGCCACCGCTCCCGCCGCTGCCGCCGAGCACGTCTACACCGGGGTGCTGTTCGAGGCCCTCGACCTGCCCAACCTCAGCCCCGCGGCCAGAAAACGGGCCGACGAACGGGTGGTGATCTTCTCCGGATTGTGGGGCGTGGTGCGGCCCGGCGACCCGATCCCGGCGTACCGGTGCCCGGTGGGGGCGACGCTGCCGCATGTGGAGGGGAAACGCCCGGTCGGACTGGGTTCGTTCTGGCGGCGGCAGCTGGAGCCGGAACTGGCCGCCGAGTTCGACGGGCAGTTCCTGGTCGACCTGCGCTCGGGGCCGTACGCGGCGATGTGGCGCCCCGCGCCCGGCAGCCACGCGGCGGTGCGGGTGCTGCACGAACGCCTGGTCGGCGGCGAGTTGACCCGCAGCGTCGTCAGCCACTTCAACAAGGCCACCAAGGGACGGCTCGCCGCCGAGCTGCTGCGGGAGGCGGTCGAGGCCGATTCGGTGGCCTCGTTCACCGAAGCGTTGCGGGACTTGAAATACCGCGTGGAAGCCGAAGCGTCCCGGGTGGACATCATCGTCACCGAACTGTGAGACAAGACACACGGATTCGCGAGAAATTCGCGTTGACTCTCCACCGGCTGGAAGGTCGAAGGTTGATCCCGTGAGTGACCGCAACGCACTGTTCACCATCGGTGAACTCGCCCGCCGCACCGGACTGGCCGTACGCACGATCCGGTTCTGGTCGGACGAGGGCGTCGTCCCCGAGACGACCCGCTCGGCCACCGGATACCGCTTGTACGACGCCGAAGCGGTGGCGCGCCTCGACCTGGTCAAGACCCTGCGCGAGCTGGGCCTCGATCTGGAAAAGGTGCGCGAGGTGCTGCACCGGCAGGCCACTGTGGCCGATGTCGCGGCGGCGCACGCGCGGGCCCTGGACGTCGAGATCCGCACCCTCAAGGTGCGGCGCGCCGTGCTGCGATCGGTCGCTCACCGCAACAGTTCGACTGAGGAGATGAGAATCATGCACAAGATGGCGAAACTGTCGGCGGCCGAGCGACAGCAACTGCTCGACGAGTTCGTGGAGAAGACCTTCGAGGGCGTGTCCCCGCAGGCCCCGGGCGCGAAGATCGCGCAGGGCATGCGGACGCTGCCCGCCGAACTGCCCGACGACCCCAGCCCCGAGCAGGTCGACGCCTGGGTGGAGCTGGCCGAACTGGTCAGCGACAAGGACTTCCAGGCCCGGGTCCGGCAGATGGCCGTCGCCGGAGACACCGACGAACCCCAGGCCGGGCCGCCCTACGACCCGGAGCAATTCGCCGAGGCGACCGGCATCGCGTTGGCCGAGAACGTCGACCCCGCCTCGGCGCGGGGCCGGGAGCTGCTGGACCGGCTCTTCGACGCCGGGCTGGCGGGAGACGAACGACGCAAGCTGGCCGACGACCTGGAGACGTTCACCGACCGTCGGGTGGAGCGGTACTGGTCGCTGCTGGGCGTCCTGAATGGATGGCCGGGTCGGCCGTCGATGGTTCAGGCGATGGAATGGGTCATCGCGGCGCTGCGCGCGTCGGCTTAGCGATCGCTTCCGGGCCCTCGCTCCACATGCGAATGATGTGGGGCGGGGGCCCGTTGCGTCACGGGCACGTTGCTGCCAGATGCGGGACTTCGGTGGGGGATTTCGGTAGTTTCGTGGCGAATCGATCCCCTTGGATGGAGGTCTCGTGGCCATGACATCGACTAAGCGGCGCTGGTGGTTCGGGGTGGCGGTATCCGTTGCCGCGGTGAGTGCCACGGTTTTGACGGTGGCGACCAGCGCGGCGGAGGAAACCGGCGACGTGGCGACGACGGAAGGCGCGTTCGCGGTTTACATGGCGCCCAAGGGGGAGGGCGGGACGGATGGCAACGACGGGCTCACGCCTGAGACTCCGGTCCGCTCGCTGCCGCGGGTGCACGAGATTCTCAGCGAGGAGCGTCCGGACGCTGATGTCGAGGTGCGCATCAAGCAGGGCACGTACACCTCCACGCCTTTCCACGAGTGGCGGTTCTACGTGCCAGGGCACTCGGTGTCGTTCATGCCGATCGACTACGAACCCGGGGACGATGCTGGCGATATCGCCGGACTGCCGACATTCCGCAACGCCACCTGCGACGGCTCCTACTGCCCGGGCGTCTGGCTGCAACCGCGGCTGCCGCAGGACAAGGACGACCCGCTGTACAACGGCGGCGACAGCAATCTGCGCTTCTACTACCTGAAGGTGGAGCGCTACTCCAACGGCGGGCTGTCGATCTTCGGCAACTCCGAACGCGACTGGGCCGACGAGAACTACGATCCGCCGTTGCACATCCAGCCCACCAAGGGGCTCAACAACAACGTGGTGTTCGGGATGCAGTTCCGCAACATCGGAAACAAGTGGACCAACGGCAGGTGGGGCTACGGCGGGATCGTGCTGACGAACTCGTCGAACAATCGGATTGTCAACAGTCACTTCGTGAACATCGAGAACACCGACCATGCGGGGAACATCCATGGGTTGTACGTGACGCACCATAGTTCCGGCAACGTCATCGAACGGAACAAGTTCTCCTATATCAGTGGGTACCCGGTCAAGTTCCGCAATCAGAGCAACGGCAACGCGGTGGAGGAGAACGTGATTCATCGCGCCGGGCTGATCTCCTACTACCGTGGTGAGTTCTGTGATACCGCCTGCGCCGTGGAGAACAATCTTCCTCAGCAGTGCGCGTCGTGGAGCAATCGGTTCTATTACAACCGCTTGCAGGGGAATTACGCGGGTAAGCAGCCGTCGCTGTGGTCGTTGGGCCCGGAAGGGTTGGAGAATCCGGGTGGTAAGCCGTGTCCGGCAGCTGATGGCAAGAAGCGTGTCGCCACTGGAGGGAACATCCGGGAGTGACGTGTCGCGGGTGTCACGCGGCGGCGCTGCGGGCCGCGAGCCGTTGTTGGCGGTGCGCGGCCATCCGGATCGGTGTGTTGGCGGTGCCGTAGCCGAGGTAGCCGCCGATGCGTTGGCACACTTCGAAGAACACTCGATCGCCGAGGACTGGCGTGTACAGGTGCAGGAATTCGCCGTCGTTGTCGCGGTCGTAGAGGGTGTGGTGTTCGCGGAGATCGGCCAGCCGAAGCGGGGCGAGCCGGGCGTCGAGGTCGTCGTAGTAGTTGTCGGGGATGGGGAGTGGCGGTGCGCCCGCGGTTCGCAGCGTCGTGGCCACGGTGAAGATGTCGTCGGTGGCGAAGGCGATGTGTTGGGGCGCGGGGACTCCGGGGGACCACTCCTCGCCTCGGCGGATGAGCGCGACGCTGAGGGCGATGCGGACGTGGTGGCCGGGGTCGCTGAGAGCGCGGGCGCGGACGAGCCCGAACGGGGCGGCGTATTCGGTGTTGTCCTCTGTGTCGAGGCCGAGGACCGAGTGGAGGAAGAGCGCGGCTTCGTCGAAGTGGTCGAAGGGCTGGGTCAGGGCAATGTGGTCGACGTGGGTGAGTCCACCTTCAGCTCGACTCGCTTCGCTGGACGGCCGGAACCGGTCCCGCCAGGCTTCGCCTGGTCCACAGAAGACGATCCGCGAGCCGTCGGGCGCCGTGACAGCGGGCATGGCCGCATCGGGCGTGTGCACGGGGGCCAGCAGCGCTTCGGCCCGCCGCGCTGACGCGACAGGGTCACTGCTCTCGACGGCCAGCGAACTGATGCCCGCACCGCCGCCCGACGACGAGCCGCGGTTGACGAGTACGCGGATCGCGTTCTGCTCCCACAGCTCCACGGGGCTCTCGCGGTGATGGCCGGTGAGCGTGAAGCCAAGGGCCGTAAGCGTATCGGCGAGCCGCGCTTGCGTCGGCTCGTCCACGGTCAGCTCCGTGAACGCATGACCGGTGAGCCGAGGCGGCGCGGGCAGCGGCACACCGACGGACTCCTCAAGAGCGACAAGCGATCGCATGGCGTCCACAGCGGTGCAACGCGGATCGGCCTGTCGGTACACGTCGTTGAAGACCTCAAGGGACAGCGGTCCGTCGTACCCGGCGTCCAGTACGTACCCGAGGAAGCGCTTCAAGTCGAAGTTCCCCTGCCCGGGGAACACTCGATGATGCCTGCTCCACTGTAGTGGGTCCATGCGCAGGCTCGGTGCGTCCGCCAGTTGCAGGAAGAACAGCTTCTCGCCGGGGATGTCGGCGATACCCGCTGGATCGCTGGCGCGCGAGAGGATGTGGAAACTGTCCAGGCACAGGCCCAGCGCGGGATGATCGGCGCGGGCGACGATGTCCCACGAGTGGCTGTAGGTGTTGACGAACCTTCCCCAGGCCAGCGCCTCGTAGGCGATGCGGATGCCGCGCTTCGCGGCGCGTTCGGCGAGCGCGTGTAGTTGTTCGGCGGCAAGGTCGTCATCGTCGACGGTGTCGGGGGCGACCGAGGAACACACCAGCACCGTGTCGACGCCGAGCCGCTCCATGAGGTCGAACTTGTGCTCGGCGCGGCGCAGGTTGGCGGCTAGACGGGGTGGCGGTGCGGCCTCGAAGTCCCGGAACGGCTGGTACAGGTCGATGCGCAGCCCCAGGTCGCGGCAGCGGTCCCGGAGCTGTTCGGGGGTCTGGGACGTGGCGAGCAGGTCGTTCTCGAAGATCTCCACACCGTCGAAACCAGCCTCGGCGGCGGCCAGCAGTTTGTCCTCGATGGTTCCCGACAGGCAGACGGTCGCGATTCCCCTTCGGTGGCGGGGAGCGTTGTCAGGCATGGCTTTCGGCTCCGATCAGGTCCTGGAAGTGGCGCGACATCCGATCGGGGTCGGGCTCGGCGCCGGTGAACAGACGGAAGGACTCGGCGGCCTGGAACACCGCCATGCGGCCGCCGTCGAGCACCCGACAGCCGCGCGCCCGAGCGGCGGCCAGCAGCGGGGTCTGAAGCGGCCGGTACACAACCTCCGCGACCCAGCACTGAGGACGCAGCAGCTCGACGGACAGCGGCAACCCCGGATGAGCGCTCATCCCCGTGGGAGTGGCGTGAACCAAGCCGTCGGCGACGGCGAGCGCGGCGGCCAAGCCGTCGGCTTCGCCGAACGGCTGCCCAGCCGTCGGAGCCGTGGCCAGCGCGCCGTCGCCGCCCAAGCGCCCCGCCACTACTCGGCCCGCTCCAAAGTGGTTGGACAGCTTGGCGGCCAGCTCGTGGCTGCGCTCGGCCACGCGGTCGAACAGCTCGATCCGGTTGGCGCCCAGCGTCAGCAGCGCGTGGGCGACGGCGGCTCCGGCTCCGCCCGCGCCGAGCACCACCACGCGCTCGATGGCGGCTTCGGGCAGGCCGAGGGTGAACGCCCGGCTGAAGCCCGACCAGTCGGTGTTGTGCCCCACGGCGCGGCCGCCCGACAGGTCGATCGTGTTGACCGCCCCGAGCGCGGCCGCGTCGGCGGACAGTTCGTCGAGGTGGGGGATGACCAGTTGCTTGCACGGGTGGGTGATGTTGAGCCCGTCGTATCCGGCCAGCCGGGCGGCGGCCAGCACCTCGACGCACGCCCCAGGCCCCCGCCCCGTCGCGGCGAGGTCGAGGCGCCGGTACAGGTAGCGCAGCCCCAGCTCGGCGGCCTCGCGTTCGTGCAGCGCCGGGCTCAGCGAGGGGCCGATACCCGACCCGATGAGGCCGATGAGGTATCCGTCGTGAGCGGTCACATCGTCCCCTTCGGAACTATAATGTACGAACTAGTTAATTAATAATAGGACCTCGGGCCCCGTTTGGGAAGCCGTGCGTCCCCGCCAGCTGGAGTAGGGTGTCCAGGTGCCCGCGAAGCCACGTCCCGCCGACGACGAGCCGGAGAAACAGCGCGACGCCGAGCGCACCCGGGCCGAGATCCTGGACGTGGCCACAAGGGAGTTCGCCGACAACGGCTTCGCCGGGGCCCGGGTCGACGAGATCGCCGCGAAGACCCGCACCACCAAGCGGATGCTCTACTACTACTTCGGCGGCAAGAAGCAGCTCTACCTGGCGGTGCTGGAACGGGCCTACGCCGGGATCCGGGCGCTGGAGAGCGAACTGGACGTCGACCACCTCGACCCCGCCGAGGCCGTGCGCCGGCTCGCCGAGCTGACCTTCGACCACCACGAGTCGCACCCCGACTTCATCCGGCTGGTCAGCATCGAGAACATCCACCGCGCCGAACACATCGCCACCTCCACGGTGCTGCCCAGCCTCGCCAATCCGGCGCTGGACGTGCTGACCCGGATCCTCCAGCGGGGCCGGGCGGCGGGCAGCTTCCGCGACGACGTCGACGCCCTGGACGTCCACATGGCCATCAGCGCCTTCTGCTTCTTCCGGATCGCGAACCGGCACACCTTCCGCGCCATCTTCGACCGGGACATGCTCGACACCTCGCGGCGCGAGCACCACCGCACCATGCTCGGCGACATGGTGGTCGCCTATCTGACCGGGGACTTAGGGCCCCGTCCGGCTGGCTTGACTCAGTGGGATACGTCACGTTAATGTAATGTACTAGCTAGTTAGTTCATAACTGATGCCAGGTGATTCCCGTGACCCTTCCCCCTGTCACGCAAGGCAAACCGAGAAAGGCAGCCTTGGCCGCCTGGATCGGCAGCGCCCTCGAGTACTACGACTTCTTCATCTACGGCACCGCCGCCGCCCTGGTGTTCGGGAAGATCTTCTTCCCCGAATCCGACCCGGCGACCGGGACGCTGCTGGCGCTGGCCACCTTCGGCGTCGGCTACGTCGCCCGCCCCGTCGGTGCCTTCTTCCTCGGCCACGTCGGCGACAAGTCCGGCCGCAAGAAGGTCCTCGTCTTCACGATCATCCTCATGGGAGTGTCGACGTTCCTGGTCGGCTGCCTGCCCACCTACGCCGACATCGGCGTCGCCGCACCGATCCTGCTGGTCACGCTGCGGCTGGCGCAGGGACTGTCGGCCGCCGGCGAACAGGCCGGGGCCAACTCGATGAGCCTCGAACACTCCCCGTCCCACCGCCGCGCCTTCTACACCAGCTTCACCCTCAGCGGCACCCAGGCGGGCCAGATCCTCGCCACCGCCGCGTTCCTGCCCATCGCCGCCCTGCCCGAGGACCAGCTGCTGGCCTGGGGCTGGCGGATCCCGTTCTGGCTCAGCGCCGTCGTCGTGGTCGCCGGACTGGTGATCCGCCGCCGACTCGACGAGACCCCCGTCTTCGCGGCGGTGCGCGACGAGGTCCCCAAACTGCCGCTGGCGGTGCTGCTGCGCCACCACTGGGCCGACGTGCTGCGGGTCATCGCCGCCGCGCTGGTCGCCTCGGTCAGCACCATCTTCACCGTCTACGCGCTCAGCTACGCCGTCAACACCGTCGCACTCGACCGCGGCGCCATGCTGTGGGTCGGCGTCATCGCCAACGTCGTCGCCCTGGCCGCGATCCCGCTGTGGGCCACGATCTCCGACCGCGTCGGCCGCAAACCGGTGATGCTCGTCGGCTCGGTCGGCAGCGCGCTGTTGATGTTCGCCTACCTGTGGGCGATCTCGATCGGCAACCTCGCGCTGGTGTTCGCCGTCGGGATCCTCATGTTCGGCGTCGTCTACAGCGCCGCCAACGGGATCTGGCCGTCGTTCTACGGCGAGATGTTCACCGCCAAGGTGCGGCTGTCGGGCATGGCGATCGGCACCCAGTTCGGGTTCGCGATCTCGGCGTTCATGCCCACGATCGCCGACGGCATCGCCGGTCCCGGCGCCGGTGGCTGGCTGCTGCCCTCGCTGCTGGTGGCCGGACTGTGCGCCGTCAACGTGGTCGCGGTGCTGTCCAGCCGCGAGACCTACCGGGTGCCCACCGAGGAACTGGGACGCGCGGCGTTACTTGGACTTGCGGCTGGCCGAGGCCTTGACCCCCGCGGCCCCGGCCATGCCGATGACCACCGCGCCGACGGCGATCCAGCGGCGCGGGTCCTCGGTCTCGGACTCCTCGGCGGCGGCGTGCGTGCCCGGCGGACGGCCGTGGTCGCGCGACGGCCGGGGACGCGGCGGCGGTTTCGCCGCCGGTGACGACACCTGCGGCGACGGCGAGGCCGGACTGGGCGCGGCCGGACTCGGCTGCTGGGACGGACCGGGCTGCGGATGCGACACCGGCGCGACGCAGAACGCGGCGTCG
Source organism: Stackebrandtia nassauensis DSM 44728 (assembly GCF_000024545.1). Taxonomy (GTDB): domain Bacteria; phylum Actinomycetota; class Actinomycetes; order Mycobacteriales; family Micromonosporaceae; genus Stackebrandtia; species Stackebrandtia nassauensis. The sequence goes on along the minus strand of NC_013947.1, from coordinate 5,408,329 downwards.
GCGGAGGTCAACGCGGGCCAGTCCGCCTCGGCCTCGGCTTCGAGCGGCCCGGAGTCCTTGTCCGGCACCGGCATCCGGTACATGACCGCCCGGCCCTCGACGCCGTTGACCACGGCGTGCAGCCGCCGGTCCGGTCCGGCGAAGATCGCCCCGGCCAGTGACCGGGCCGGAATCCCGGTGACCGCGGTGCGTTCGACCGCGCCGGAATCCGGGTCGATCGACACCACCGCGCCGTCCTCGGTGCTCAAGCCGTGCAGCAACCCGCTGCCGGGAGCGCCGGTGACGTCGCCGATGTTCAGACTCACCAACGGTTCCGCCAGGGTCACCTGATCGGTGATCCGGCCGCGGTCCTCGCCGATGTCGATCGAGGTCAGCCGGGTGCCCGACAGCACCAGCAGCTTGCCCTTGTGGACGGTGCCCGCGTAGGCGCCGCCGAGCCCGTCGTCGGCGAAGTCCCCGGCCCGCAACGGACCCCAGTCCTTCACCGCGCCGCCGGAGTCGATCGAGATCAGGTGCGGCGCGTCGGGGAAGATCCCGCCGTCGCGCGACCGCGACAGGCCGTACAACCGTTTGTCCGCCGCCGAGTACCCGATCGCGTTGACATGGAAGTCAAGCGTGGCCACGTCGGTGCGCCGCTTCGTCTCGAAGTCGATGATGGACAGAGTGTGGCGGCCGTTCTCGGTCTCGCTCCAGGTCAGGTACGCCGCGTCGGAACACGAAGGCGCGGCCGTGTTTCCCGGCGCGGCGACACCGAGAACCACCGCCGCCACAACCGTCAGCGCCACGCCACACGCCCACGCGCACAAAACCCGTTTCGAAGCCATAGGGCCCATAAACTACTACACGTCGCGTACGCGACCAATCACTGACATCCCGTGGAGGCATTATGAATCCGTTGCTATTGGGCCTGCTCATCGTCGTCGGAGCCAGCATCCTCGCCGGTGGCGTCGTGATGCTCCAGCAACGGTTCTCACCACCCCAGGACCGCGAGGGCTACAACGAGGTCGCCGGCAGCGTCTTCGAGATCATCAGCGTCCTGTACGCGATCGTGTTGGCCTTCGTCCTGATCGCGGTGTGGGAACAGCGTTCCGAGGCCCGCGAGGTCACCTACGACGAGTCCAACGCCCTTGTGGACGTGTACTGGGCGTCCAAGGACCTGCCGAAGGAACAGTCGGGCAACCTCCAGAACCTGTGCCTCGACTACGCCAACTGGGTCGTCGACGACGAATGGCCCAAAATGGCCGATCGCGAGGACGTCGACGACGGCGGCTGGAAGATCATCGACGCGATGTACTCCGAGATCGACGCCGGGATCCCCAAGAAGGACGAGACCAGCATCGGCCTCAGCCAGGGCGCCGAGGAGGCCCTCGCCTCCCTCAGTCAGGCCCGTAACGAACGTCTCAACGCCAACGACGAAGGCCTGACCGGCGTCATGTGGCTGGTCCTGGTCGCCGGGGCGCTGCTCATCTTCGGCATCCTGCTCCTGTTCGGGGTGCCCGGCCGCCTGGCACACGTGGTGGTGGTCGTCATCGCCGCCGCCATGGTCGTGCTGCTGCTGTTCTCGGTCTTCGAACTGGAGTACCCGTTCAGCCGGGGCATCGCGCTGGGCACCGAGCCCTTCGATCTGGCTCTCGAGCGTATGAAGGCCGTGGGCTAAACCCGGTTGCGAGGTGCCCCGAAGGGCCGTTTATCATTGAGCGTCGCTGACCGAGGTCAGCGAACATGGTGGTCATAGCTCAGCTGGTAGAGCACCTGGTTGTGGTCCAGGAGGTCGCGGGTTCGAGCCCCGTTGATCACCCCATTCGAGCCGGTGTCGTCCGAGAAATCGGGCGGCGCCGGTTTTCGTCGCGAACCGTGGAACGTCCTTCGTCGGTCCGCAGTGGAGCGTCTGGGGCGTCATGTCACTGTGGATTCATTCGCCATTCAACAATATATGGCTATGCTTGAATAAGCATGAGGGATTCCTTGTCCTACCGATCAACCGGCACAGCTGAATCGCGAAAGGACGAAAAACATGGCGAACAACCCTGACCCCGGACACATCACCGACGAGATGTGGAAACTGTGGGAGACCTGCGCGGCCGCGATAGACGACGTCCAACTTGGAGGCATCTACGCGGACAAGCCCGGCTACCACAACACGCGCGCGGCCAACGACTCCGGCGACTACTCGGTGGAGAAGCCCGCCGACAAGAAGGGACCGGACGACAAGGCCGCCGCCCTGGACCTGACCTTCCCGGAGGCGCACTCGGGAAACTACGAGCGGATCCAGAAGTACACCAAGCGCGTCGTCGACGCCGCCGAGGCGCGGGACGAGCGGATGTACAAAGGTGACACTCCGGTCATCCGGGAGATCATCGGCAACTTCAACGGCGACGCCAAGGCCTACGACCTGTACGCCCGCGAGACCGACTCCCGCGACGACTCGCACCTGTGGCACATCCACCTGTCCGTGACCCGGCAGTTCGTCGACGACGGCGACGTCCTGGCCGGGCTGGCCGACGTCATCACCGGCGAAGGCGACTGAGCACCGATCCGCCGGGAAACCCGGCCGAGGGTGCGACGATGTCCCGGTGACGATTTCGCGCATCATCGAGTTGGGGGAGCCGGGGCCGGACTTCGACGCGGTCTACCGCGACATGCTGGCCCCGAACTTCCCCGCCCACGAACTGGAGCCCGCCGAGGTCATCGCCGAGGGGATCGCGGCGGGCACCACCAGCGTCCTGGTGGCGCTGGCCGAGGACGGTCACCGCCTGGGGACCGCGATCGGCGAATGGGACGCGGACCATCGGGTCCAGTTGCTGACATACCTGGCCGTCGACGGCCGCCGCAGGGCCGGTGGCGTCGGCGGCCGGTTGCTGGACGCGGCCCGGCAGCGGTGGGTGGCGCGGTACCGGCCGCTGGTGTTGCTGGCCGAGGTCGAGCACCCGGCGACCGAGGCGGGGGAGGCGGCGTGGGGTGATCCGCGTCGCCGGTTCGACTTCTACGTCCGCCGTGGCGCGCGGGTGCTGGACCTGCCGTACTTCCAGCCCGCGCTGGGCGAGGGCGCGCAGCGCGGCTACGGGATGCTGCTGATCACGCTGTACCTCGACGACGAGTTCCGGGAGCCCGGGGCGGATCGGGTGCCCTCGGCGCCGGTGCGGGGGTTCCTGGAGGACTACCTGCGGGAGTGTGAGGGCGAAGTGGCCGACGACGCGGCCACCACGGCGCTGCTGGCCGCCTGTGCCGACGACCGGGGCATCGGGCTGCTGGATCCGGCCGCGACTCCAGTGGAGCGGTTGCCGCGGTCGACGCCGAACGCCGCCGGGCTGTCGTAGCCGGGTACTAACGTGTCGGCGATGAGGACTCTGGACCAGAACGGCTTCGCCGCCGCGCGACGGTATCTGTCACTCAACGCCCGGCTCCTGGAACGGCGGCGCTTCGACGTCGTGTTCGGCGACGGGCCGCGTGAGCCGGTGCTGCACGTGTTGCGCGGCTATCAGAACCCGGACGGTGGTTTCGGGCACGCCCTGGAGCCGGACCTGCGTGGTGACGGGAGCCAGCCGCAGCCCGCCGAACTGGCGCTGTGGATTCTCGACGAGGTCGGCGGTTTCGACGACGCGATGGTGGCCCGGCTGGGGGATTGGCTGGCCGCCAACAGTGGTGACGACGGCGGGGTGCCGTTCGTGCTGCCCAGCGTGACGGACACGCCGCGGGCGCCGTGGTGGCAGCCCGACCAGGGACCGGACGGGCGGGCGATCTCGGCGATCAACCCCACCGGACCGATCGCCGGACTGCTGGGCGAACACGGGGTCGAGCACCCGTGGCTGGCGCGGGCGACCGAGTTCTGCTGGCGCACGATCGCGGAACTGGACGACATCAGCGCCTACGACGCGCTGGCGACCCTGGCGTTCCTGGAACGGGCCGCCGACCGACAGCGGGCCGAGGCGGAGTTCGACCGGCTCGCCGACGCGCTGTTGGCGACCGTCGCGCTGGACCCGGACGCGGAGGGGCACGTGCACTCACCGCTGGACTTCGCGCCCCGTCCCGATGCCATGGCGCGGCGGCTGTTCCGCCAGGCGGATGTGGACCGGCACCTGGACGTGCTCGTGGACCGGCAGCAGGACGACGGCAGCTGGGCGCCCAACTTCCTGATGTGGACCCCCGTGGTGGCCACCGAATGGGGTGGCTGGCTGACGTTGTCGACGCTGAAGACCCTGCGCGCGTACGGCCGGGTGGACGGGGTCTGAGGTGGCCCCAACGGTCAGCTGTTCGGCCGCTAGTTTCCACAACTAGCCCATACCTAGACGCCCTGAGTCACACTTACGGGGCGACATCATCGTCGGGAGTATCTCTCCTCCCCGTCGTGTACGGGAGCCGGTGGGGACCGGCTCCCGTTTTGTTCCGAATGAGACATAACCCGTATGCATTTTATGGCCGGGTGCGGAATGCTCCAGAGTCTCTGTCCCCCAATGGATCGGAACGAAATGACCGAAATGCGAACCGCGCGGGTGCGACTCGCCGTGCTGGCCGTCGCGGCTGTGGGCGCCGTCGTCGCGGGCACCGTGGCGATGATCCCGGCATCCGCCGACGACACCGAGGGCACTACATACTATGTAGACAGTAGTGGCGCCGACTCGGCCTCCGGCAAGAAGACGGGCACGGCGTGGAAGTCACTGGACAAGGTCAACGACTTCGACTTCAAACCCGGCGACTCCGTCCTGTTCAAACGCGGCTCCACCTGGGAAGGCACCCTGAGACTCGACGACGACGGCACCAAGGCCGCCCCCGTCACGGTGGGTGCCTACGGCGAGGGTGACGCCCCGGTGTTCACCGCCGCCGACAACTGCGTCGAGGTCGACGGCGACAACCAGGTCATTGAGGACATCCGCGCCACCGACTGCTCCTGGGCCGGAATCGAACTGCGGGGCAGCCAGAACGAGGTCCGCAATGTCCAGTCCGACAAGAACGTCGTCGGTGTCTCCATAGTTGACAAGTCAAAGGGGAACAAGGTCACCGGCTCCAAGCTTGTCGACAACGACAAGATGAGCGTCAACGACCCGGGCGGCGACAACGACTCCGGTGCCTTCGGGGTACTCCTCAACGGCGACGACAACACCATCTCCGGCAACACGATCACCGGCAGCTTCGCCGAAAGCCACGACTACGGCTACGACGGCGCGGCGGTCGAGATCTTCAACGGCGACCGCAACGTCATCTCCCACAACGTGACCGCCGACAACGAGACCTTCACCGAACTGGGCCACGACCCCGGCGGAACCGCCGACGACAACGTCTTCGCCTACAACTCGGTGACCTCCACCCAGAAGACCGGCGCCTTCCTGGTCACCCGTGGCGAAGGCGTCCCGATCGGCCCGGTCAAGGGCACCGTCGCGGTCAACAACTCCGTCAACCTGACCACGGGCGACACGGCGGGCTGGGTCTGCCACGACGGCTGCTCCCCGGACATCCTGAAGCTGCGCAACAACATCATCAAGGTCACCGGCAACACCGGCTTCGAGGACGGCGAGGGCGCCGACGAGAACAACGGCGTCTACTCCGGCAAGGACCACCAGTTCGAGCTCGGCGACAAGTCCGTCAAGGACGACCCGAAGTTCACCAGCGACACCGACCTGCACCTCACCGAGGGCAGCCCGGCGATCGGACTGGGCGAACCGGCGGGATACGACGAAGACCTGGACGGCAACCCCGTGGGGGACAAGCCGGACGCGGGCTGTTACCAGAGCAAGTAGCGCGCCATCGATCCCGCCGGACGCAGTGTCCGGCGGGATCGCTGTGTCTCGTCTATTGTGAACGGAACCCTCGTTGTGTCCCCCCTCCTAAGGTGTTACCGGTCATGGAACTCGGCGACGCGCTCGGCCATGTCGCGTGGCGGGCGCCTGTGGTTCTGCTACAGATATTCGTGGGCCTGGCGCTGTGCGGAGCGGCGATCCACGGCAGCTGGCTGGCCAGCTCCGGTTTCGTCGTCCTGTTGCGCCGCAACGGTTTCCGGGGCGCGTGCGGCTGGCTGCTCGGCCGGTTGCGGTCGGCGTGGCGCCGTGGGTTTCGCGCCGGTTCCGCGACGACCCTGCGGTTGTCGTTCGACGTCGGTGTGGTGTCCGGGATCGTCGTCATCGCGGGCCTCTACGGTGGCGTGCTCCTGTCCAACGCGGCCACTCTGCTCGAACCGCCACCCGGGTACTCGACGTCGGATCCGCTCGTGGGGCCGGTGTTCGTCGGCATTTTCGCGGGGATCTGGATCGGCCCATGGCGATGGTTTCGCGGCTGTCGCCGACTGGCGGGGCTGCCCGACGAGTTGTCGGCAAAGGACTCGCCACTGCCGCTGGTCGCCGAGCCCCGGATCGGGGTGCGGGGCAGGCTGCCGAGAGTGCGGCGGGTGCTCACCCTGCGATACCTCCGGACCGCCGCCGTCATCGGCACCATCACCGCGTTCCTGTACATCGTCAAGGTCGGCAGCCGGGTCAAGCCGCCCGGAACCGACGACACCTCTCCCAAGACGCTGCTGGTGGCCGTGACGGGCTCCGCGACCGTACTGGCGATGTACTACCTGCTGTCGTTCGGGCTGCGGCGCGTGTTCCTGCGATCCCAACTGCTGTACCTGATCGACGAGTGCCTGCGCTACGACGCGCGATACCGCGAGGCGCGGCGGAAGGTCCGCGACGCTGACAAGTCGAAACTGCCGGGCAATCGCCGCCGCAACCTGCGCTCCCTAGCGCGAACACTGCCCGCGTACGCGCGCATGCTGGACCTGCTGGCACCCGCCGACGCGTTCTCACCGCGCGCGACCATCCTGTGGGGACTGCACCGCAGGCTGCTCGACCACCTCAGCGAACTGGACTCGCTGCGCGGCGAGCTGCCCGACGATGTGGACCGGCTGCTGCGGGACCTGATGGTGCTGGTCGCCGAACCGCGTTCGTGGGACACGTATCAGGAGTTGGCCGAGTACTACGGCATCACCGTCGACCGTCAGACCGCCGCTGAGGTCCGTCCCTCGCGTCCCGGGCGGCTCGGGGTCCTCTACGGCAACGTCGTCTCACAAGTGGAGCAGGCCAACCGGCTCGTCGTGGCCGTCACGGTGGTCGCCGTGATCGTCGCGGTTCTCGTCCTGCTCCTGCTAGGCCAGCTCAGCGCCAAGGACGGGCTCACCCTGCTGCGCTGACCGTCCAGTCACGAACGCCACGACTTCCCCGGCGACCGTCGGGCTGCGCAGGAGTCGCATGTGTCCCAAGCCTTCCGTGGCGACCAGCCGCGCGTTCGGCCAGGCGTCCGCGATGGCCTCGCCGTGTTGGAACGGCGTCGAGCGGTCCCGTCGATCGTGGACGATCAGAGTGTCCACGTCCAGCGCCGGATCCGGGATGCTGAAGTCACTCATCGGCCTGCCGATTCGCGCCTCCGCCGAGGCCACCATCCGGGCGAAGGTGCGCGGCCCGACCCCCAGCCAGCCGGCGAACATCTTCATGAACGTCGGACCGCCGATGAACGGTGAGATCATCACCATTCGCTTCGGTATGGCCCGTTCGCGCAGTTCGAGCACGGCGGCCAGGCAGCCCAGCGAGTGGGCGACGACCGCGTGCGGTTGCCCGAACTTGTCGATGGCGGCGCCGAGCGCGTTGGCCAGTTGCAACGGTGACGAGGCCCGGGGGCCGTAGGGGCCGTTGCCGGAGTGGCCGTGGCTGGGTCCGTCCACCGCGATCACGCGGTATCCGTTGGCGACCAGGCAACTGGCGATGGTGTCGAAGTCACCGACGCAGCCGCCCCAGCCGTGTTGCACGTAGACCAGCGGGCCCGAGCCCCAGTCCCAGCCGCGCACCGTGGTGCCCTCGGAGTCGAGTTCGAAACGGTTGGCCGAAGCCGGAACCCGGGAGCGTCGGCGTCGGGATTCGCTGGCGGGCAACCGGAACCACAGGTGCGTCGAGACCCGGGACGCGATGCCGGGGGCGATGGTTTCGCCGATCCGGAAGCCGAGTCGAGTCAACTGAAACAAACGAACGGTCGTGCTTTTCTTTAGGCGTGATGCGGACATGTCGAAAACTCCTCGGGATGTCAGGGGCGAAGGCTGTCGAGTATCCGGTCGACGGCGGTCCAGGCACGGGTCTCGGCGGTGGGATCGCTGAGAATACGGCTCATCCAGTTGTAGCCCAACAGGACGCTGAAGACCTCCTGGGCGATCTGCACGGTGTCGGTGTCGGGGCGGACGTCGCCCTGCGAGACCAGCGTTCCGACCACCTGGCTGATCGTGTCGAGCAGATCGTGCTCGTCGGCGACCATGCGATCGTGCAGCGGCCCGTCCAGGTCGTCGAACTCGGTGGAGGCGGCCAGGAACAGGCAACCGCCGGGATGCTCGTACCAGCGCATCCAGCCGTCCACCAGAGTGCGCAGCCGCTTCTCGCCCCGCGGGGCCTCCAGCGCCGGACGGATGACCTCGACGATGAACTGCTCGCGATGGTGGGACATCGTGGCCAGTTGCAGGGACTCCTTGGACTTGAAGTGCGCGTACAGGCCGCTCTTGGACAGCCCGGTTCGCTCGGCGAGCGTGCCGATGGTCAGCCCGGACAGGCCGTTGAACCGCGCCGCGGTCACCGCCTCGTCCAGGATCGCCAATCGGGTCTCTTCGCCTTTGCGCACGGGTCGAGAATAGCACGGTCGTGCGGTGGCGCGTTGGTGGCAGTTTCTTACCGTTGGGGATTGACCGTGGTCGGATTAGCGTCGGGGAGTATGAGTGAACCGGGGCCTGAGACGCGGTGGTTCGACGTCGGTGCGGCGGGAGAGGCCGGTGAATCCGGAAATAAGACGATGCGAGTGCTGGGCATAATCGCTGCCGCCGTGGTCTTCTTGCCGGGCTTGGTAATGCCAGTCGTGCTCTTCGCCAAGGGCGAATCCTTCGTCACGAAGTCGGGTACGAGAATCAGCGGGGGCGAACTCCTCGTCGGCGTGTTGTGTGTCATGGTCTTTATCGCCTCGTGCGCTGTGTTCGGCGTGTGGTTGCGGCGGAAGCAACGGCAAGCGACACCGGAGGCACCTGTCCCTCAGCGGTTGGGCATCGGTCAGGCCGGATTGTGGTGGACCGCGGCGGACGGGGCCACACACGTCGGGTGGGACGCGGTGGAAGGAGTGAGGATCCACAGTGTGCTCCAGTCGCGTGGGGGCGGGGGCGGCGGCGCCGCCCAACTCATCAGCGTCGATCTGATGGGAGCTGTTCCGCCCGAGGCCGCCGGTCGGGCACCGGCCTTCAATCAGGGTGCTGTCTTTCTGCGGATCGGGTTGCCGGAGGCGTTCGGGCCCACTCGGCATTTCCCGTTGAGGCTCGCGATGGACATCGGGCTGGCGGTCCGGGCATTCCGCCCCGAGCTGTGGCGCGGGTTCACTTTGGACTCCGGCCACGGGTACGTCGAATTCCTGTCCTGGGACAACGCGGTGCCTCCCATGTTCCCGGGGTTCCAGACGCCGACCTGGAACAACTTCGGCGGCGGACGGCAATCCGGTCCACCGCGTTAGCGCGGGGTCAGGCGACAGCGCAGCGGGTCGGTGGAACGCAAGGTGATTCCGGTGTGGACCTTCGGGTCGGTGTCGATGGCGTCGAAGGAGTACTCGCGCAGCATCACCGCCAGCGTCAGTACCGACTCCAGCATGGAGAAGTGCTGGCCGATGCAGGCGCGTGGCCCGCCGCCGAAGGGGATCCACGCGTAGCGGGGGCGGGCGGCCTCGTGCTCCGGGGTGAAGCGCTGCGGGTCGAAGTGTTCGGGGTCGTCCCAGTAGCGGGGGTGGCGGTGGGTGACCCAGGCGCTGCAGACCACGTTGGCGCCCGCCGGGATCAGGTGACCGTCTACTTCGGTGTCCGCTGTCGCCAGTCGTCCGACGATGGGGGCGGCGGGGTAGAGGCGCATCGCCTCCTTGACGACCATTGTGGTGTACGGGAGGCGGTCGTAGTCGGCGGCCGTGGGTGGTTCGCCGCCGAGGACGGCGTCGATCTCGTCGCGGGCCTGGTGTTGGATCTCGGGGTGGCTGGCGAGCAGGTGCAGGGCGAACGCCAATGAGGTGGCCGTGGTCTCGTGTCCCGCCAACAGGAACACGAGTACCTGGTCGCGGATCTCGGTGGGGGACAGGCGATCGCCTTCGGGGGTGGTGGCTTGGGAGAGTCGGCTCAGCAGGTCCTCGCCGTGGTTGTCGTTGCGGGCGGCGATGATCCTGTCGCACACCCGGTACAGCTCGCGTCGGGCCGCCGCCACCCGGCGGTTCTCGGGGGTCGGCCAGCCACGGGGGACGCGGACGGGTGAGAAGCCGCGTTTGACGACCGAGGTGCTCAGGATGGGGAAGTTCTGCTTGATGGTCTCCTCGACGGCGCCGCTGTCGGCGCCGAACAGGGCCCGGGACACGATGCGCAGGGTCAGGCCCGTCATCTCGGAGGCGACGTCCACGACGCCGTCGGGAGCGTCGCGCCAGCGTTTCATGAGCGCCGAGGTCTCGTCGTCCATCGCCTTGTCGTACTCGTTGACCCGTTTCTTCGTGAACAGGGGTTGCAGCAGTCGGCGTTGCCGGAGGTACTCGTCGTCCTGGCTGGTCAGCAGGCCGTTGCCGATGATGGCGCGGGTCTCGTTGTAGAACGAGTGGTCCTTGCGGAACGTCGCGGCCTCGGTGGCGAGCAGGTGTTTGGCGCCCTCGGCGGAGAACAGGGCGTAGAAGTTGACGCGGAGTCCGGGCGGTCCGGCGGTGAAGCGCACGACGTCGCCATAGGAGCGTTGGGCGTCGAGGTAGGTGGTCAGCGGGTCGCGTCGCAAGTCGCGCAACGATCCCAGCAGAACTGACCCTTGTGGACCTGGAACGGTGGTCATGGCCATGATCACTCCCGACGGTGGGGTAACTCGGCGATGACTCCACTCTAGGTTTCGCCGTGTCGCGAGGTCAACGTTCGACAGCTGCCAACATGTACGTGTCATGGACGAGCGTGTGGAACCGAGGTGTGTATGACTCCCGCCGAACTGCGCACGACACTGCTGGAATTCGCGTTGTCGCTGCCCGAGGCCTGGCGCGACGCGCCCTGGGGTGAGGAGGACGTCGTCGTCAAGGTGCGCAAGAAGATCTTCGCCTTCCTCGGCTCGGACGAGGATCCGTCCTCGGTCACCGTGAAACTGCGCGACGGCCACGGGCACGCCATGTCGCTGCCGGGCGCGAAGCCCACCGGGTACGGGCTGGGGCGGCACGGCTGGGTGAGCCTGCCGCTGGCCGAGGTCGCCGAGGACGTCGAGCTGCTGTGCGACTGGGTCGAGGAGAGCTACCGGCTGGTGGCGCCCAAGACACTGGTGGCGCGCCTGGACGCCGACGCCGATCCGGCTGTGTGACCATCTGTCGATGCACACACTCCTGGACGCCGCCGACATCGAGCGGCTGCGCGAGGCGCTGGAGAGCGCCGGTTTCCGCGAGCCCGCGCTGCGCGACCGCTACGGGGCCGAGCCGCTGGCGGCGGCCCGGCGCGGGGACCACCGGGCGCTGCTGGCCGCCTCCGACGATGGGGATCGGCTGTCGGTTCTGGTGCGGCTGTTCGTGTGCCGGGTCGACGAGGACGAGGTCGCCGAGGCGTTGGCTCCACTGTCGCTGGAGGCCGCGCTGGCGGCGGGGCTGATCGCCGAGACCGAGGACGGGTACCGGGCGGGGCTGTCGCTGGAGATCCACGGCGAGCACTGGCTGCTGTCGGACGCTCCCGCCGAGGCCGGACGGGGCCTGGCCGCCGACCACGTTCTCGGCCCGGCCGGGGCGGCCAAGTCGATGGCCGGGTACATGCTGCGGCGTCCGGTCGAGTCGGCGCTGGACGTGGGCACCGGCGGCGGCGTGCTGGCGTTCGATCTGTCGGGGCACGCCAAGCGGGTCACCGGGACCGACATCTCGCGTCGCGCGTTGCTGTTCGCCGCGACCAACGCCGTCCTCAATGGGCTGGACTGGGAGTTGCTGGCCGGGGACATGCTGGAACCGGTGGCGGGTAGGCGTTTCGACCAGATCGTGAGCAATCCGCCGTTCATCGTGGGACCCGGGCACGGGGACTTCGACTACCGCGACTCGGGCAGGCCCGGGGACGCGGTGTGCGCCGAGCTGGCAGCCGCGGCGCCCGGGTTGCTCAACCCCGGCGGGACGCTTCAGTTCATGGCGAACTGGTGCCACGTCAAGGGGCAACAGTGGTCGGACCGGATCGCCGGGTGGTTCGCCGGTTCCGGCTGCACCGTGTGGGCGATCCAGCGAGAGGTCGCCGACCCGCTGGAGTACGTGCGGTTCTGGCAGCGCGACGCGGCCGTCGACCACGACCCGCATCGGCTGGCGGCCTGGCTGGACTGGTTCGACGCCAACGACATCGAGGCCGTCGGCTTCGGCGTCGTCAACGCCCGCTTCCACGGCGGCGAGACCTCGGTGGTGTGCGAGGACCTGCGGCACACCCCCGAGCGGCCGTTCAGCGAGGTCATCGGGGACTGGTTCGACGTGCACGCCCGGCTGGCCGAGCTGACACCCGAGCAGCTGTACGGCGCTCGGCTGCGGCTGGCCGAGGGCGTGCGGCTGCACCAGGAGGCGGTGCCGGGGCCGGAGGGCTGGGAGGTGGAACGGCAGCTGCTGGCCGCCTCGCCGCGCGTCGAGGAGATCGACCCGCTGCTGGTGTCGTTCCTGGGCGGGTGTGACGGCAGCGTCGCGATGCGCACCCAGGTGCGGATCCTGGCCCAGGCGCACGAGGCCGACGAGGCGCTGCTGGCGGCGTCTCTGTCCACAGTCGTGCGACGACTGATCCGCGACGGCTTCCTGCGCATCGCTGACTAGCGGCCGACCCGCCGCGCCGCCGACACCAGCGTCAGATGAGCGCTCGGCACAGTCGACCGTCCTATTCTGAGGTTCCGCGTCGTCTCGCCGAAAGGGTCGCCGACCGCCCATGGAACTGACCCTCGTCGTCATCGTCGGTGTCATCAGCATCGTCGTCGTGGCCGCGTTCTCGCAGCGGCTCGGGCTGGCCGCGCCGCTGAGCCTGGTCATCGTCGGGATCGGACTGAGCTTCGTGCCCGGTGTGCCGCACCCCGACATCGCGCCGGAACTGGTGCTGGCCGGGGTGCTGCCCCCGCTGTTGTACTCCTCCGCCGTCACCATGCCCGTGGTCGACTTCCGCCGCAACCTCAAACCCATCAGCGGCTTGGCCGTGCTGCTGGTCGTCGTGACGACCCTGGGCGCCGGGTGCCTGTTCCACTGGCTGCTGCCGGGCATCGGCTGGCCGGTCGCCTTCGCGCTGGGCGCCGTCGTCAGTCCCACCGACGCCATCGCCGCCACCTCGGTGGGCCGCAAGCTGGGGTTGCCGCACCGGTTGCTGACCGTCCTGGAGGGCGAGGGGCTGGTCAACGACGCGTCGGCGCTGGTGCTCCTGCGCTCGGCGACGGCCGCGATCGCCGGGACGGTGTCGGTGTGGCTGGTGGCCGGACAGTTCTTCTACGCCGTGGTCATCGCCGTCGGAGTCGGCATCGGCGTGGGTGTCATCAACGTGCGGGTCCGGGCGCTGTTGAAGGACCCGGTCCTCAACACCGCGATCTCCTTCGTGATCCCGTTCATCGCCTACCTGCCCGCCGAGGAACTGGACGCCTCCGGAGTACTGTCCGTTGTGGTCGCCGGGATCGTCGCCGGGCACCTGGGCCCGAAGCACCTGCGCGCCGAGGACCGCATCACCGAGGCCACCAACTGGCGCACCCTGGCGTTCCTGCTGGAGAACGCCACCTTCCTCCTCATGGGACTCAACGTGGAGTCCCTCGTCGACGAGGCCGCCGGACACGAGATGGGCGTCGGCTGGGTCATCGTGATCGGTCTGCTGGCCTCGGCGCTGGTCATCGTGGCGCGCATGGTGTTCACGGCCCCATTGGTGGCCACGATGCGACGCGAGCAGCGCCGGGCCGAGAAGGTACAACCGGTCCTGAAACAGATCCGGGGCCGACTGACCGAACTGGACGAACGCGGCAAACTCAGCGACCGCAAGAAGAAGCACCTGCACCGTCGCTTCACCCGCGCCTCGGCCGACGTGGACTTCCGCCTCAACGAGACGCTGGGCTGGCGCGGCGGGGTCGTGCTGGCCTGGTCGGGGATGCGCGGCGCCATCACCGTCGCCGCCGCGCAGACGCTGCCGCAGCACACGCCGCTGCGGCCGCAGCTCATCCTGATCGCCTTCGTGGTGGCCACGACGACGCTGCTGTTGCAGGGCCTGACGCTGCCGACCGTGATCCGGCTGGTCAAGGTCCCCGGCGACGATCCCGGGCAGCAGCGCGAGGAGTACCGGCGGCTGTTGGGCGAGCTCACCGAGGCCGCCGCCGACGTGCTCAACGATCCGGACCTGGTCGACAGCGACGGCCGCGCCTACGAGTCCGAGGTCATCGAGAAGGTCCGTACCGACGCCCGGGTCCCGGACGGCAAGGGGGACTCCGAGGAGCGGCACACCCCGGCCGGGGACGTGCGCCGTCGCGAGCAGTACCTGCGGTTGCGGCTGCGGGTGCTCAAGGCCGAGTCCGACCGGTTGATCCGCAACCGTTCCGTCGGTGTGTACAGTTCGGACACCCTGTCGCTGGCGCAGCGGATGATCGATGTGGACACCGCCCGGCTGGAGCAGCTGGCCGAGGGAATCGCCAGCGACTTACGCGCCACCGCCGTCGGGGTGCGGCACCGTCCGGTACGCGTGGACGGACGCGGCGGCCAGCCACACCCAGCCCGCCACGACGGTGATCCACAGTCCCACGACGCCCAGCGTCTGGGTCGCCATCGCGCCGCCGCCGACGAACCCGACGATCACCACGATCGCGCTGATCCGCGAGTACCAGGCCCAGCCGGTGTCACCGCGGCCCGCCTGCCAGGCCGCGACCACGAAACCGGCGATCGCGATGAGCAGGAAGGCCAGCGCCCCGAATCCGAAGTGGAGCATGCCGTCGACGGTGGGGGTGGTGGTCTCGGTGCCGGGAGGGAAGCCCGCCATCGCATCCGGCGGGAAGACGCCACCGCCGATGAGGCACAGGCCGTAGCCGCCGATCAGCCCGCCCGCCCAGACCGCGGTGCGGGAGCCGCGCAGGGCGCGCGCGAACCCGACCGCGGCCGCGATCGCCATCAGCCCGCTCAGGATGAGGTTGGTCTTCTGGATCCAGCCGAGGTCGCCGAGCATGAGCAGGCTCAACGGGTGCCGCGCGAAGTCGAAGCCCTCGCGGGTGAGCGCCAGCACGACGCCCACGACGAGGTAGAAGCCACCGGCGACCACGCCCCAGCCGAGCAGGGACCGGGTCACCGCCGCCGCGGTGTCGAAGGCCGGTTTCGCCGGGGTGTCGTTCATCGTCGTTCTTCCTCACTCGACAACTATTGTACTAACCAGTGCAGTATTACACGAATGAGTGCACTTGTACACTGACGCCCGTGGATGAGTCAACGCTTGACCCACGGATCGTCCGATCCCGGGCGGTCATCATGACGGCGGCCTCGGAACACTTCCTGCGCAAGGGATACGTCGGCGCCAATGTGGACGAGATCGCCGCCGAGGCCCGGGTCTCCAAACGGACCGTCTACAACATCTTCGGCACCAAGGAACAGCTGTTCCGCGAGATCCTCGCCGAGGCGTTCGGCACCGCCGAACGCTTCTCGCGCGAGACGGTCTCGGTGCTGACCGACACCGACGACCTCGCGGGCGAACTCAAGGCGGTGGCGGTCCGGCTGGCCCGCATCGTCCTCGACCCGAGGGTCGTGCGGCTGCGGCGGCTGCTCATCGGTGAGGCGGAACGGTTCCCCGAACTGGCCGGGGAGTACTACCGGCGGGCACCCGACCGCGTGATGGACACCCTCGCCGAGGCCATCGGGCGACTCGGCGAACGCGGACTGCTGCGGGCAAGCGATCCGAGACTGGCCGCCGAACACTTCGCGTTCCTGGTCATGGGCGCGGCACTGGACCGGGCGCTGTTCACGGTGGATGGCGAAACCCTGCCGCAGACCGAGATCGAGACCCGCGCTGTCGCCGGGGTCGCTGCGTTCCTGGCGGCATACAAAGATGAGAATTCATGACATTGGCACGCATTGGGGATATGTCTTCGCGCCGCCGGTGAATACTGTCGCCTTCATGGTTGAGCCCGAAATCAACGTGGACCGCCGCTGGTGGCGGTTGGACGCGGACACCTCCAAGATCACCGCGGCGTCCACAGGCTGGAAGAACCTCGGCACCGCCGTCGACAAGGCCGGTGACGACGTGTTCAAGAAGGCCAAGGTCGTGTACGACGACGGTTGGGAGGGGCAGGGCCGTACCTCCTATGAGAAGCATCAGCAGAAGATCAGCAAGGCGCTCGTCGACCTGAAGGCCAAGGCCGACGCGGTGGACACCGCGCTGGACAACATCGCCAACGCGATCACCGCCAAGCAGGGGCAGCTGACGTCGGGGGAATCGGCGATCACCGGTGCGGTGCCGTGTGTGGTGGGTGGGGCCAAGATCAACTTCAAGCCCGCGAATCCCGAGCAGTCGAAAGCTGTCATCGAGGCGGTGCGGGCCGCCAAGGGGATCCGGGCCGACCTGGACAAGCAACTGGGCACCGAGGCGGGGAACCTCAACACCGCCGCCAGCCAGTTCCTTTCCGCCAGCCGGGAGTGGAAGAACATCGCGTCCGGAAAGCAGCAGCCCTTCGACCTGCCGCCCGAGTCGAAGAAACCGTTCCAGACCATCACGCTGCCCGACGGCCGCGTCATCGTCAATACGGGCACGGGCGATGACAACGTCAAGGTCACCAAGGACGACAAGGGCAACATCGTCGTGACCAAGGACCTGGGCAACGGCAACAACGAGAATTGGGTCTACCCGCCGGGCACCAACATCACCCTGCGCGGCGGCGACGGCAACGACTCGTTCGACGTGGATGCCAAGGGCGTGCAGGTCACCACTCTGGGCGGAGCGGGCAACGACAAGATCTTCGCCGGGATGCCGGTGTTCGCGGCCGACCGGGACGGGAACAACGTCATCATCGGCGGCGACGGCGATGACAAGGTGTTCGCGGTGGGCGACAACAACCGCATCTCCACTGGAACCGGCAACGACTCCGTCACCTCCGGCGAGGGCAACGACCAGATCTCCACATACGACGGTGACGACACCGTCCTGGACGTCGGTGGCAACAACGACGTCTCCACCGGAAGCGGCAAGGACGCCATCGACACCGCCGGCAGCAGCCGTATCTACGCGGGCGAGGGTGACGACACCGTCGACGGCGGTTCCGGCAACGACGCCGTCGTCGCCGGTGACGGCGCCGACAGGGTCAAGACGCACGGTGGCGACGACCTGGTCTTCGGTGGCCGTGGCACCGACTACATAGACGGTCAGGACGGCAACGACACCCTGGAGGGCGGCGACTCCCAGGACCACATCTACGGCCTGGACGGCGACGACAAGATCCACGGCGGCGCCGGACGCGACAATCTGGAAGGCGCGCAAGGAAACGACACCATCGACGGCGGCAGCGGCGAGGACCTGGTGTCCGGCGGCTACGGCGACGACGACCTGCGCGGCGGCGGCGACGACAAGCTCTACGCCGGTGGCGGCAGGGACACCGTCGACGGCGGCGACGGCACCGACGAGTCCTTCTCGCAGGGCGAGGACACCGTCAGCGGCGACACCGAGAAGACCACCGACACGAAGATCGTCAACACCGACTTCATCAAGGTCGAGGGCTCCGAGGAATTCCAGGACCGGGTCCGCGCCGACCTCGACATGCTCGGCTCGTCACCCACCGGCGGCAAGATGATGGACGCGCTGCACCACGAGGTCTCCGAGACCCACAACGACTTCTGGCCGGGCGAGGAGGAGATCGTCATCAGCGAGACCGACGGTCGCAGCAATGTGGAGCACCAGAAGCCCGGTTTCGGTGTCGACGTCCACATGAACCTCGACACGGACAAGTACCACCACGGCGACGACACCATCGGCTCACAGAGCATCATGATGCACGAGCTGGGGCACGTCTACGGCAATCTCGCCGACGTCATGAACGACGACGAGTACGACAACCCCGCCGACCCCGACACCGAGGACGGCGAGCGGGTCTCCAACGCCGAACGCCAGGCCACCGGCCTGGACTATGACTTCGACGGCGACGGCAAGGTCGACAACGTCCGTGACCCGAACAACCCGCATCCCTACGACCTGACGCAGAACGCCTTCAACGAGGAGGCGGGACGCAGCCGCCGCGAGCACTACGCCTCCAACACGCCACCGCGTTAGACCGCCCGGTCCATCAACACTGTGGACGCCGCCGCCCGGCTCGCGGCGTCCACAGTCATCGTCACGCTCCTCGGCGGACTCGTAGTAGGTGAGCTCACCGACCATGTTGGCCACCGCCATGGCGAACAGCTCCGACTTGGCGTCACGGACGGTTCCCTCGGCGGAGGTCACGGCCGGAAGTTCACGGGAACGGACCTCGGGGAAGAGGTCCTTCGCAATGGTCTCGTTGAACTTGGTCATGGGAACTCCTTGGCGCACACCGGATCTGCCCGAAATGCGCGCATAGAGCATAAGGGCGAGCGGTGAATCCGCGCCAGCGAATTCTCAACCGTTCACTGTGGCGGCGTCAGGACAGGCAGAGCTCGTTGCCCTCCGGGTCGGTGATCGTGATCCACCTGAATGGACCCTGGTTGCCGCGGTGCAGGAACGTCGCGCCCGTGGCGGTTAGCCGCTCCAGTTCGGACTCGATCTTGTCGGCGCCGACCCGCACGTCCAGGTGCATCCGGTTCTTGACGGTCTTGGGTTCGGGAACCAGCTGGAACAGGAACCGCGGGTACGACTCGTCGTCCGGATGCCGGATCGCCTGACCCGCCTTCCACACCAGGACACCGTTGTGGGTGGTGGTGTCGGCCTCGTCGGCGTGGCCCTCGCTGACCATCCGACGGATGAACTCCTCGTCGCTGGGCTCGACCTGCCAGCCCAGCGCCTCGGCCCACCAGTCGGCGAGTTGGTGCGGGGTCTGTGAATCGATGGTGATCTGAAATCCGTACGCCATGCCGCGAGGCTAACGGCGGGGACCGACACCCCGTAGCCGAATCGCGCCGAGCAGGTTCAGACCGCCGCTCCACAGCACGGCGACGGCCAGCCACTGGGCCAGCCCGATCGGCAGCCCGGCCAGCAGGTTCTGGGCGGCGCCGAACGGGGTCAGCCAGGGCTGCGCGGCGCCGTCGGCGGGCAGACCCAACAGCGCCCACGCGCCCAGCGGCAGCACGACCGTGGCCAGGCACGCCACCAGCGACGGCCGCAGCAGCAGGCCCAGGCCGGTGCCGACGAGCATCGCGCTGGACTGGAGCAGTGGGCCGCTGGCCGCGACGATCGCGGCGTCGCCCCACGGCTCGGTCGCCGGAGTGGCGACGACGGCTATGGCGCTGGTGGCCGAACCGTAGGCTCCCACGGCGGCCGCGGCGGCGACCGCGGCCGCCAGCGTCGGAATCAGCCGGACCGGTGCGGTCGCCCGGCGCAGTTCGGCGGCCAGTAGGACGCCCACGCACGGCACCGTGACCGACATCAGGGCCTGCGTCGGGCTCGCGATCGACGCGAAGGTTTGGTCGCTGGCGGGCAGGGTAACGGACAGCAGTATGGGAATGATCAGTCCGATGAGGAGCGTGATGGCGGACAGCCATCGCCGCGAGCGGGTCGCGGTGATCGACCGCAGGGCGGTGCCGAGTGATCCGGGTGGACTGTCGGGCGGAGTGGTTTCGTCCCTTGAGTTCTCGTTCACGGGGGCCTCGATTCAGCCGTTGGTACCTCCATTGTCGCTCCCGTCGCGCTAGGTTGAGGTCATCGGCCGTGCCCACAACTCCCGAAGAGCCGATTCGACGTATTGGAAGTGCGAGATGACACTGGCAGCCCTCATATTCAGCCTGCTGGCCATGATGCTGATCGGTCTGATGACCGGTACCTTCTTCACCTGGTCCAACGCCGTCATGCCCGGCCTCAACGCCGTCAAACCCATCGAGGCGATCGCGGCGATGCGCAGCATGAACGCCAAGATCCTCAACCGGGTCTTCCTGGCCGCGTTCACCATGTCCGGACTCACCGCGCTGATCGCCGCCGTCCTGCTGCTGCTCGACGGCGAGACCGACGCGTCGATCGCGATGTTCGTCGCCACCGGCGTGTACCTGGCCGGGTGCTTCGGCGTCACCGGCGCCGTCAACGTCCCCATGAACAAGGAACTCGACGCGGCCCGGATCTCCGACGAGGAGTGGGCCGTGATGAAACTGTGGACCGAGTTCTCGTCCAAATGGAGCCGGTGGAACGCGATCCGCGGTTTCGCGTGCGCGGTCAGCCTGGCCCTGACCGGGCTGGCGCTGTACCTGGCCTGATGAGGCATTGAGCGCGTCACATCCGCCGGACAACCGGCGGGGCCGGGCGTTACGGTCGGGCGTATGCGTTATCAACCACTGGGAAACTCCGGCCTCGTCGTCTCCGTCGTGGGAATCGGCTGCAACAACTTCGGCCGCAAACTCGACCTCGACGGCACCCGCGCCGTCGTCGACGCCGCCATCGATCACGGCGTCACCCTGTTCGACACGGCCGACGTGTACGGGCAGGGCAAGTCGGAGGAACTGCTGGGCAAGGCGCTCGGCGGTCGCCGCGACCAGGTCGTCGTGGCCACGAAGTTCGGCAACCCGGGCTCGGACCTGGGCTACGGTCCCGCCGCCGGTTCGTTCGGCGGCCGGGCCTATATCCGCCGCGCGGTGGAGGGCTCGCTGAAGCGGCTGGGCACCGACTACATCGACCTGTACCAGCTGCACGCCCCCGACCCGGACGTGCCGATCGACGAGACGCTGACGGCGCTGCACGAACTCGTCCAGGAGGGCAAGGTCCGCTACATAGGACACTCCAATCTCAACGGTTGGGAGATCGCGCGGGCCGCGCACGTGGCCGGTGAACTCGGGATCACGTCCTTCGTGTCGGCGCAGAACCACTGGTCGCTGCTGGAACGCGACGCCGAGATCGAGGTGGTGCCCGCCTCGGTCGAGTACGGGCTGGGCATTCTGCCGTACTTCCCGCTGGCCAACGGGCTGCTGACCGGGAAGGTCCGGCGCGGTGTGGAACCGGCGGAGGGCACCCGGCTGGCCACCCGCGAGGGCTACGTCACCGAGGCCAAACTGGACAAGGTGGAGGCGCTGATCGGCTGGGCCGACAAGAACGGCCGGTCGCTGCTGGACCTGGCGATCGGCGGCCTGGCCGCGCTGCCGGGCTGCTCGTCGGTGATCGCCGGGGCCACCAAACCCGAGCAGGTGGCCGCCAACGTCGCCGCCGGACAGTGGGAGCCCTCACCCGAGGAACTGGCCGAGATCGACGCGCTGGTCCCGGTGCGCGGCCACGAGGCGTCGATCTACCGCTGGCCCGGCAAATAGCGCTGGCGGTCGGTCTCCAAAAACGGCCGTACCAGGCCGGGCAGCGCCGCGTCGGCGAAGCGCAACGCGTCGGCCTCGGCCGCGTCGGGGACGCTGTACTCCTTGTCCCCGGCGGCGGTGGTCGCCTCGACGGACATGAGCCCGGCCAGCCGCTGGAAGAGCGACTGTTTGAAGGTCCAGCCGATGATCGCCTGCCGCCGCAGCACGGCGGTGGCGGCGCTGAGGCTGCCCGAACGGGTCACGACGTAGTCCCCGGACACCGCGTGGCCCAGGCTCAGATACGAGGCCACGGCGAGACCGAGCGCCAGCGGCCACAGGATGAGGCCACAGTAGATCCACACCGTGTCGGGAAAGCCCGGCACCGTCGCGCCCAGGTACGCGGCGATGCCGGTGACGACGGCGGTCGTGACGGTCGCGCGCACCAGCCGACGCCGCAGCGCCGCCCACGGGTGCCGGACGAGTCGGCGCGAGAACAGCGCCTCCGCGTCCGGCAGCACCCGGGCGGCGACGGCGCGGGCCGTCGCGATCGGCGTGCGCGGCAGCAGCTGGCTGGCCTCGCCCCACTGCGACAGTCCGGTGGAGATCGCGGCGGTGTCGGCGGTGCCCAGCCAGCGCCACAGCAGCGGCTGGCTGATCTGGACGCCGCGCAGCCGGTTCTCGTCCCGGTTGACCTCGCGGGTGCTGAACAGGCCCTTCTCGGTGCGCAGTGTGGAGTTCGCCGGGTCGGTGACCCGGGTCAGGCGGAAGCCCCAGTTCTCGGTCATGAAGGCGAAGGCCAAGCCCGCGACACCCAGCACGCCGAGCGCGATGGTGACACTGAGGAGGGACGGTAGGTGCGTGAAACCCTGCCAGCCCAACAGGGACAGCGCCCAGTCGACCGGTTCGCCGCCGAAGAGTCCCGCCAGGGCATTCCCGCCCCACACCAGTCCGGCCGCCACGAGATACGCCCAGATCGTGAAGATATTGTGGACGATCCACTGCCAGCGGAACGTCGCCAGCGTGGTCTCGTCCGACATGGACTCGGGCGCGGACTCGGCGTCCGGCTCGGTCTCGGTCTCGGTCGCGGCCGGAGCCGGAGCTCGGTGCAGCAGTTCGACGCGCAACCGGCGCGCCGTCTCCTTCGACACCGCGTCCAGCGCGAAGGCCGACTCGCCCGCCGAGCCCTGCTGACCGGCCTCGATGCGCAGGATCCGCAGACCCGCCAGCCGGTGCCGCAGTTTCGCCTTGGCGTCGATGCTGCGGATCCGATCCAGCTTCACCGTGCGGTGCTTGCGAAACAGCAGACCGGTGCGCAGTTCGATGTGGTCGCTGGTGACCCGGTAGCGGGTCTTGAACCAGCGCAGGAAATCCGCGACCGCGCCCAGCACGCCCGCGGCGGTGGCCACCAGGGCCGAACCGATGAAGAAGCCGTTGATCTCCTGCCCGAACACGAACACCGCCAGCCCACCGGGGATGAGCGACAGGATCGCCCGGACGGTGTCGACCCACAGCACCCGCGAGTCCAGCCGCCGCCAGCCGTCGACGGCGGACCGCGCGTCGGTCTCGGCCGGGCCGCCAGGCTCGCTCGTGCCGCCGCGAGGCTCGGCCGCGTCCGGCGAGAGCGCCGGGCCGCCAGGAGCGTTCGTTGGCCCTTCGCCGGTCACGTCGCGTCCCCTTCGGTCAGTCCGGCCGCGTCGGCCAGCTGCCGTGACACCCGCTCGGCGACCTCGGCGTCCAGGCCCTCGATCTCGATGTTCCCGGCCGAGGACGCCGTGGTCACGGTGACCTTGGCCAGGCCCAGCCACTGTTGCAGCGGCCCGCGTTCGGTGTCGACGGTCTGGATCCGCGACATCGGCGCCACCCGCCACTCCTTGGTGAACCAGCCGGTGGCGGTGTAGACGGCCTCGTCGGTGACCTCCCAGCGGTGCACCCGGTAGCGCCAGCGCGGCGTGATCAGCGTCAGCACCAGGCCGATCACGGCGAACAGCACCAGCGGCGGCCACACCCAGGGCCGGGCGTCGGGGAACAGCGCGAAGGCGACCAGGCCACCGCCGACGAACACGACCGAACCGATCAGCGCGCGCAGCGTCCACCACAGGACCGCGCGCCGGTCGATGCGGTTGCGGGGCGGACGCAACCGCGGTTTCTCCCCGGGGGCGACAACGTTCATGTCACCCATGATCCGAAGTCGCGGCCCCCGTTCCCACCGCCGAGCGGCCACGAGCACTGGCCGGGTGGCCAGACGGCCTGGCCGGTCGGCGTGCCCCACCGGTGGCCAGGGCTTCTAGGCTTCGCCTATGACCAAGTCCCGTGAGCTGTCCCCGCGCTGGCTGCTGCCGGGGGAACTCGCCGACCTCGACGGCACCCGGCGCCGCCGCACCGTCCGCGACTGGCTGGTCGACCTCGCGCTGTTCGCCGGGGCGGTGTTCATGGGACTGGTGGAGCTGGGCGACCCGCAGGTGCACGCCGACCTCAGCGACAACGACTGGCACATGCTCGCCGACGTCGTCATCGGCGCCGCCTCCTGTATCGCGCTGTGGTGGCGCCGCCGGATCCCGCTGATCCTGGTGTGGCTGATGCTGCCGGCTCAGTTTGCGTGGTCGGCCAGCGGCGCGGTGTTCGTGGCGGTGCTGACCGCCGCGCTGCACCGGCCGTGGCGTCCGGTGCTGCTGGCGATCGCCGCGCACCTGGTGCTGATCCTGCCCGCCGTCATCTACTTCGACATCGGCGGCGAACCGATCGAGGTCATGCTGGTCGCCGCCACGCTGTTCTACATCGTCCCGATGCTGTGGGGCATGACGATGCGCAGCCGCCGCCAGCTCGTCCTCAGCGTCCGGCGGGAACAGAAGCAACAGCTCAACGGCGCCCGGCAGGCCGAACGCCGCCGCATCGCCCGCGAGATGCACGACACCCTCGCCCACCGGCTGTCGCTGCTGTCGGTGCACGCCGGGGCGCTGGCCTACCGCACCGACACCGACCCGCAGAACCTCACCCCCACCGAGGTGAACGCCGCGACCCAGGTCATTCAGGACAGTGCGCAGCGGGCGCTGTCGGAACTCGGGGAAGTGTTGACGCTGTTGCGTTCCGACGACGACGAGGACGCGCTGCTCGACGGCGAGGGCTCGCTGCCCGAACGCGTCCAGGCCCTCGCCGCCGAGGCCCGCGACGCCGGACAGGACGTCAGATTGTCCATCCACGGTGAACCCGACGCGCTGACGAAGCTGGGCATCCGCAACCAGCGCACCGTCTACCGGGTGGTCCAGGAGGGACTGACCAACGCCCGCAAACACGCTCCCGGCCGTCCGGTGACCGTGCGCGTCACCGCCACGCCCGCCGAGGTCGCGGTGGAGCTGCTCAACCCGCTGCCGACCGCGCCGGGACGCGGCGACGGTTTCGGCCTGGGCCTGACCGGTCTGCACGAACGCGTCGGCCTCGACGGCGGCAGTCTGACGCACGACAGCCAGGGCGGACTCTTCCGCCTGTCGGCACGGATACCCTGGAGCGCGTGACCAGTCCCGTCAAAGTCCTGCTCGTCGACGACGACGCCCTGGTGCGCACCGGACTGCGGCTGATGTTCGGCGGCGCGTCGGGCATCGAGATCGTCGGCGAGATCGGCGACGGCCGCGACGTCCTGGACACCGTGGCCCGGCTGCGACCCGACGTCGTGCTGATGGACATCCGGATGCCGCACGTCGACGGCATCGCCGCCACCCGCGCCCTGTCGGCCCGCGACACCGAGACCCCGCGCGTCATCGTCCTGACCACCTTCGACGCGGACGGGACCGTGGTGGAGGCGCTGCGCGCCGGGGCCGCCGGGTTCCTGCTCAAACACAGCAAACCCGAGCAGATCGTGGCGGCGGTGCACGCCGCCGCGGCCGGGGAGCCGGTGCTGTCGGCCGAGGTGACCCGCACCCTCATCGCCCGGGTCGCGGGCGACGGCGCCGACCGCAACCGGCGCGGCCGGGCCCGGGAACGGCTGGCCGTCCTGTCCGACAAGGAGCGCGACGTGGCCCGCGCGGTGGCCAAGGGACTGTCCAACTCCGAGATCGGCCAGAGCCTGTACCTGTCGTCCGGCACCGTCAAGGCCTACGTCTCCAGTGCACTGTCCAAGCTAGACCTGACGAACCGGATCCAGCTGGCGCTTTTGGCGCACGACGCCGAACTGTAGGGCCGCTACACGGCCGTGATGGGCTCGGGTTCGGTCACCCGGGTGCTGACGGCGCGCTGCGCGGTGAAAACGCCCGCGATCACGATGGCGCCGCCGATGACCTGCGGCAGGGTCAGCGCCTCGCCCAGCAGCAGCCAGGCCGCCAGGGCCGCGACGACCACCTCGGCGTAGGCCATGCCCCCGGCGATGGGCGCCGACAGCAGCCGCAGCGCGGGCAGGCCGGTCGCGTACGCCAGCGCCGTCGACACCACCAGCCCGGCCAGCGTGAGCGCGGCGGGCACATCGGTACCGGCCAGCGTCGTGTTCTCGGCCAGGAAACCCCAGTCCATCGACCACGGTGCCGCCAGCGGTGCCAGGGTCAGGCTGCCGATGACGAAGCCGAAGGCCAACAGCACCCGGACGTTGACCTGTTCGGTGAGTTTCTCGCCGCCCAGGAAGTACCCGGCCTGGCAGGCCGCCGCCGCGGCGCCCGCGAGCAGGCCCAGCGTGTCCAGTCGCAGACCGGTCCAGATCTCGACGACCACGGCCAGCCCCGCGACGCTCAACAGCGTGCCGATGACGGCGGTGCGCGGCAGCCGGGTGCGGCGCACGAACCGGATCCACGCCACCACCACGACCGGGCCCATGAACTCCAGCAGCAGCGCGATGCCCACCGGGATCCGTGACACGGCGAGGAAGTAGAACGCCTGCACCCCGGCGATGGCGGTGAGCCCGAACGCGATCAGGCCCCAGAACGGGAGCCTGCGCACCTGCCGCAGCAACGGCAGTGCGGCGGCCACCAGCACGATCGCCGAGCCGGTCAGCCGCAGCCAGGTCACCTGGACCGGGGTGAGGCCGGTGCCGAACAGGGCCTTGGCGAACGGGCCGGAGACACCGAAGAACGCCGAGGCCGCGATGATCAGGATGACCCCTTTGACGGCGTCCGAGCGCGTGGACATGGGGGCTCCTTCGCGGTTCGGCGGGCGTGGGCATGTCAGGGGCGACCTGGGCAGTATCGATTACCGCAAGCACCGGTGGCAAGGCAATGTGGCCGGGCTCGCCCTATCCGAGTCCGGCCAGCAGCCGGTTCAGCAGCCGCACCAGCTGGGCCCGCTCGTCCGGCGTCAGGCCCGCGCACAGCTCGTCGTGCGCCCGTTCCAGCAGTGTGTCCAGTTTGCGCAGCTTCCGGTTCCCGTCGGCGGTGATCGTGATGATGTTGCGGCGCCGGTCGGCGGGATCGGGGTCGCGGGTGACGAGTCCGTTCTCGGACAGTTCGTTGAGCGCCGTGACCATGTCGCTGCGGTCGATCTTGCAGCGCCGCCCGATCGCGGCCTGGCTGGCCGGTCCGAACTGCGCGAGCGTGGCCAGGATCGCGTAGTGGTACCGGCGGGTCCCGCCCGCGATCATCGCGTCGATGAACAGCCGGTGGGCGGCGGGGCTGGCGTGCATGATCAGCCAGGTCGGCTTGTCGGTCAGCCGGGACGGCAGTTCCCCGTCGAGGTTTGAGTCCATGGTGGTGAGCCTAACAACTTCGTTGGAGCCACCCACGATTTCCGCTATCGTTGGCCACACCAACATTGGATGCACCAACGATTAACCATGGAGACCCGTCATGACCACCGCCATCACCCCGTTCCGCGTCGACATCCCGCAAGCCGACCTCGACGACCTCGCCGACCGCCTCGACCGCGCCCGCTGGCCCCAGGAGCCCGCCGAATCCGGCTCCCACTACGGCATCCCACGCTCCCGGGTCACAGCGCTGGCCGAGTACTGGCGCACCGACTTCGACTGGCGGGCCGTCGAAACCGCCCTCAACGCCCACCCCCAGTTCACCACCGAGATCGACGGCCAGAACATCCACTTCATCCACGTCCGCGCCGCCGACCCTGACGCGCTACCGCTCATCCTCACCCACGGCTGGCCCGGCTCCGTCATCGAATTCCTCGACGTCATCGAGCCGCTGTCCCGCGACTTCCAACTCGTCATCCCGTCCATCCCCGGCTTCGGCTTCTCCGGCCCGACGAGCCAGCCCGGCTGGGACGTCGCCCGCGTCGCCCGCGCCTGGGCCGAACTGATGCGCCGCCTGGGCTACGAACGCTACGGAGCCCAAGGGGGAGACTGGGGTTCGGCGATCTCCCGCGTCCTGGGCGACCTGGAACCCGAGCGGGTCGTCGGCGTTCACCTCAACTACCTGACGATGCCGCCCCCACCCGGCGGCCCCGGCGAACTGTCCGGTGAGGACACCCGTCGGCTCGACGGCGTCCGCGAATACCTCGCCAACCAGCCCGTACAGCGGACGGTCCACTCCATCGCCCCGCAACTGGTCGGCTACGGCCTCAACGATTCCCCGATCGGCCTGCTCGCCTGGCTGCTGGACCGCTTCGACGCCTGGGCCGATCCGGCCTCGAAGCTGTCGCCCGACAAGATCCTCGCTGACGTGAGTCTGTACTGGCTCACCGGCACGGCCGCCTCGGCACCCCGCATCCACCGCGACTCCCCGCCCGGCCCGCTGCCGTGCCCGGTTCCGTTGGGGGTGGCCGTGTTCGCGCGCGAGATCACGCTGCCGATCCGCTCCTTCGCCGAAGCCGTCTACGACATCAGGCACTGGCGCGAGTACGACCACGGCGGCCACTTCGCCGCGATGGAGGTGCCGGAACTGTTCACCGCGGACGTGCGGGAGTTCTTCGGTTCGATCCGCTAGAGCCGCTGCCGCCATTCGTGACCGGGCAGGTGCTTGTCGAGAGCCGTGGCCAGCCACGCGCGGGCGGCGGTGTCCAGGTGAGGCAGCGTCACGTCGAAGTCGCGACGGTCCTTGTCACGCATGTGCCGGGCCTTGTACAGCAGGACGCACTGCGGCGCCAGGTATGGCATGTCGTCGATGCGGATGACGGCCTCCGACAACGGCAGCCGGATCGAGTGGTCGCGTTTGAAGATCCAGTCCACGCCGTCGGTGGGGGACAACAACAGGTCCAGGATCCAGGGCTGGGTGGCGTCGCGGCGCACCCACAGCCCTTCACGACCCTCCATGAGCGGGTCGCCGGGAAACAGCGGTTGCAGACTGCCGGAGTGGGCGTGCCACAGCTGCCAGTCCGGGACGCGTTCGCGGACGATGTCGAGGTCCTCGCGGGCGATGGCGACATCGACGTCGCCGTGTTCCCGGGCGGTGCCGGTGACCGCGTCGATGACGCGGCCACCGGCGACCCACCAGCGGACCGGTGTGCCGTCGAAGACGGCTCGAATCTCATTGAGGGTCAACGGTTCCCACGGCCCGTACCAGGCGATGAGCTCGGCTTCGGGCAGGTCGTTGGCGTTGGTTCGCGGAGCCTCGGTCTCGGTCACCGCGCGATGATGCCACGCGGTGCCGAGTCCGTACAGGGATTTGTCAGGGGTTGTAGCTGTAGCAGGTCAGCCAGGTGGTCTCCAGGGCCGCGCGGGCGCCGCGCTCGGCGTAGGGGCCGAGGATGGAGGACTCGTTCTGAAGGATCCAGGACATCTTGATGTCGGGGATGTCCTTTGTGGCGTCACCGATGAGCTTGCCGTCCAGGTAGTACTTGACGTGGCCCGGCGTCCACTCGATCGAGGTGGTGTGGGCCTTGCCCTTCCACGGCACGCCGGAGTCGAAGTTGTCCTCGCCCGGGTGGGTGTAGGCGCTGATGTCGGCGCCGTAGTCGTTCTCGGGGAAGTCCATCTCGTAGCCGTCGTCGTAGAACAGGTGCGCCGACTTGAATCCGCCGTCGTCCTTGGTGACCTTGAAGCGTTCGGTGTACTTGCCGTACGCGCGATCCATGCACTTGCGGGGAACCACTGCGCCGACGTAGTTGTCCTCTCCGGACTCCGGCCGGTACATGTCGACCTTCATGGTTCCGGTGCCGTCGTAGCCGTTGCCGACCGACACGGTCTTGTCGGCCCGGTAGGTACCGCCGTAGGGCGCTCCGTCGTTGCCGTCGGCGCCGCTCTTGGCGGTGTCGTCCCAGCCGTTGGGGTAGGCCCACCAGTCGTCCTTGTAGCTGCCGTACTCGGACAGCCCGCCGCAGTACGCCTCGGGTGTGTCCACATTGTGGTCGCAGTCGGAGAACGCGCCCACGGGAACGGTGTCGCCGTTGAAGTTCTCGGCGAAGATCTGCTTGAAGTCGCCACAGTCGCCCTTGGGCATGGAGTTGTTCTCGACCTTGCAGGCGTCCTCTGAGGGAAAGGTGTCGGCCGCGTCGGCATTGGCGTTGCCGATGGCCAGAACCGAAACCGCGGTCGCGGCCACCGTGGCTGTCGCGACCGCGCTGATGAGGACTTTTCGTCTTGGCAAACGTTTCATGCCCGAAGGCTAAAAGTTGGAATGCGTTTGCACAATCCCTTCTGCCGCAAGGGAAACATAAATCAGTTCAAGAGAACCCTAAATCACGGTCGGTGCCCGTGACGGCACCGTCGACCGCCAGCACCGAACCGGTGTCACCGTCCACGGTCACCCGGTCGCCGTCGTTGAGTGTGGACACCGCGTTGGCGGTGCCCAGTACCGCGGGGATGCCGTATTCGCGGGCGACGATGGCCGCGTGGGACATCGCGCCGCCGGTGTCCACGATGACGGCGGCGGCCCGTTGGAACAGCGGCGTCCAGGCCGGGTTGGTGAACGGGGCGACCAGGATCTCGCCCTCGCGCAAGGTGTGGAAGTCCTCGGGGCCGTTGACGATCCGCACCACACCGGTGAACCGGCCAGCCGAGGCGGGCATGCCGGTCAGCAGCGCGTCGGCGTCGGCGGCCTTGCTGGCGAAGTAGCGCCGGTCGATGAGGGGCGCGTCGCCGAGCCGTTCCCGGATCGCCGCACGACGCGACACCAGGTCGCGAATTCGCTCCACGTCGGACACGGCCGGTGGCCAGGCGGACAGTTCCAGTTCACCGCGATGGAGGTGGAACACGTCCATCGCCTCGTCGAGGACCCCGGCCTCGGCCAACCTGGCGCCGTATTCGAGCAGGATCCGACGCACGATCGGCTGCGGCATCGTCATGTAGAAGTGGGTGTCCTCGCGGAAGCTGGTGAAGTAGCGGGCCGCGTCCAGTCGCCGCAGCACCCGGTCGCGCCGTTTCTGGTCGCGCAGTTTGGGATGCGCCAGCAACTCGGCGAAGGCGCGCTCGGAGGCGGTCTGCTTCGGTTCCGGAGCGTCGCCGACCGTCATTCCCTTGAGGATGCCCAGGACGGTGGCGGGCGAGTCGCGCCACACCGGTTCACTGGCCAGCGCGATGCTGGTGATCTCGCGATGCCCGTACTCGTCGAGGAAGGCCGCGAAGGCGGTCAGGAACTCGCGGCCGGTCTCGGTGTCGGCCAGGATCGGGCGGATGTCGGCGGCGTCGTTGTCCGCGAAGACCGAGCGCAGCCAGTCGTCGCGGCGGATCCGCTCGGCCAGTCCGGCGAGCGCGCGGTTGGTCTCCAGGGTCTTGGTCTCCGCCCCGGCCAGCAGCAGCCCGAACTTGTCGCCCAGACCCAGGCGCGCCAGAGTGAGCCGGAACCGCAGTGCCGCCACCGTCGTGCGGGGCAGGTAGTCGTAGCGCAGCAGCATCATCGGCTCGATGGTGTCGAGGGCCTCGGTGAGCGCCGTGTCGAGCTCCTGATAGGACAGGGCGCTGAGGTCCTTGGCGCGCAGGCGATCGATCTCGGTCAGAAAGGCCGACAGCCGGGGATCGGCTTCCCAGGTCGCGGCCGGGAACCGGCGGCCCCGGATGAGGTTGCGGACGATGATCACCGGGGTGAGCGGTCCGGGCTTGGGCGCCTGGGGCCGCAGCGAGGTGATGACGCCGTCCTGTTCGACCTTCATCTTCTCCAGGTCGGGGAAGGTGACACCCATGCAGCTGGCGAACAGCCGGACGCCCGCGAACATGTTGATCGTCCACGATGAATAGTCCAGCGGATACGGGCGCCGGGTGATGATCTCGGCCAGGATCGAGGCCAGCATCCGTTGCGGGAACCGGACCTTGCCGATGGGTTCGGGGATGGCGGTGATCGGACGGGCCTGCACCAGGTACAGCCGCCCGTCGCGCAGCGCCCACTCGGTGTCCTGCGGGGCACCGAAATGCGCCTCGACCCGGCGGCCCAGCGCCACCAGTTCGCGGACGGTCGCTGTGTCCAGCACCGGTTCGGTGGCGGCGTCCTCGTGCGACTCGACGGTGCCGCCGCCCTCGACGGACCGGATCACGACCTCGCGGCGGCCCAGCGCCGAGTCGAGCACCTTGCCGTTCTTCTTGTTCGCCACATAGTGATCCGGGGTGACCAGACCGGACACCACCGCCTCACCGAGGCCGGGGCTGGCGTCGATGACCACGTGTTCGCGGATCCCGCTGACCGGGTCGGCGGTGAACATGACCCCGGCGGCGTCGGAGGCCACCATCTCCTGCACCACGACGGCGATGGCCACGTCGGTGGAGCCGATGCCCCGGTCGCGCCGGTACTCGGCCGCCCGGTCGGTCCACAGTGAAGCCCAGCAGTCGCGCACCGCGTCGATGAGCGCCGCCTCGCCGACGACGTTGAGGAAGGTGTCGTGCTGACCGGCGAACGCTGCGTCGGCGAGATCCTCGGCGGTACCGGAGGAGCGCACCGCGACCGGGCCGCCGCCCAGCCGGCGGTAGGCGTCGGTGATGGCCGATTCGGTCGCCGCGTCCATGTGAACGGACGCGATCAGCTCCCGCACCCGCGCGAACGCGGAGTCGGCGATGGCGCGCTCGATGTCCTCCCGGACGTCGCTGTCGCGCACCGCCTTCAGGTAGGCCTCGGTCGTCACCACGAAGCCGCCCGGCACCGGCACCCCGGCGGCCAGCAGCTCGCCCAGGTTGGCGCCCTTGCCACCCGCGATCGGCAGGCAGTCGCGGTTGAGGGTGGCAAGGTCCCGGACCGGAAGCTGCGTGGTGGTGGTTGTCATCGCCGACTCCGCATTCATTAATTCATCACCTGATGAATAACTAATGTACACCTTCCGGGATATGTACGCAATATATGTCGCCGTCGGTAATGTGTTCCGCGCAGAAGCCTTGCCGCGTAATGACAACACGGCCACAGGGCATACCCCCCGAAGAGGAGAATCGTGACGACTGACGTGCTTTCGCCGAGCGGGCATCCGACGAGCATCACACCACTGGGAGAGGACGGACTCGGCATCGCCGACGTCGTCGCGGTCGCGCGCCGACATAGCGCCGAGGTTCCCTCCATATCCGAAGAATCGCGGGCGCGCATGACCGCCTCGGTGGCACTGCGGGACCGGCTCATCGCCACCGGACAACCGATCTACGGCGTCACCACCGGTGTCGGCGACAGCGTGAAACACCACCTCAGTCCACAGCGCGCGGCCTACCTTCAGGACAACCTGGTCCGGCTGCTGCTGGTGGGCACCGGCCCCGAGGCGGCGCCGTCGGTGGTGCGGGCCATGATGCTGATCCGCGCCAACTGCCTGGCGCGCGGGCATTCCGCGATCCGCGCCGAGGCGGTGGACCTGATCCTGGCGCTGCTGCGACACGACATCGTGCCGGTGGTTCCCGAATGCGGATCGGTCGGCGCCAGCGGCGACCTGGCCCCGCTGGCCTATCTGGCCAACGTGCTCATCGGCTCCGGAACCGTCGAACACCGCGGCGTCCGACGCGACGCCGCCGAGGCACTGCGGGACTGCGCCCTGGCCCCGCTCGTGCTGCAACCCAAGGAAAGCCTGGCGCTGCTCAACGGCACCTCGCTCATGGCCGCCTTCGCTACCCTGGCCGTGCACGACGCCACCGAGCTGGCCGTGACCGCCGACGTGTGCACCGCGCTGACCGTCGAGGCACTCACCGCCAATGTGGACCACTTCCATCCCCGGCTTCACGCCCAGAAACCACACCCGGGACAACTCCGCAGCGCCGCGCGGATCCGGGCACTGCTGGAAGGCTCCGGCCTGACGCGGACCCACGCCCAGATCGTCGACGGCACCCCGGCCGTCGCCGAGGGCGGGATGCAGCACGTCGACCAGACGGTGCAGGAACGCTACTCGGTGCGCTGCGCCCCGCACGTGGTCGGCGTCGTGGACGACACCCTGGAATGGTCGCGCCGCTGGGTCGAGATCGAAGTCAACTCCTCCAACGACAACCCGCTGTTCGACACCGGTCTGGGCACCGTCCACAACGGCGGCCACTTCTACGGCGGCCACATGGGACAAACGGCCGACGCCCTCAAGATCGCCGTGGCCAACCTCGGCGACCTGCTGGACCGACAACTCGCGCTGCTGGTCGACGACAAGTTCAACCGGGGCCTACCCCCGGTACTGGCCCCACATCTGACCGAGGGCGACCCGGAGGCCGGACTGCACCACGGCCTGAAGGGCGCCCAGATCGCGGCCTCGGCACTCACCGCCGAAGCCCTGCACCGGGCCGCGCCCGCCACCACCCACTCCCGCTCCACCGAGTCCCACAACCAGGACAAGGTCAGCATGGGCACCATCGCCACCCGGGGCGCCCGCGACGTGGTCGACCTGGTCACCAGGGTCGCCGCGATCCACCTGCTCGCGGCCTGCCAGGCCGTCGACCTGCGCGACCCCGACCTGCTCGCCCCCGGTACGCGGGCAGCCTTCGACGCCGTCCGCAAACTAGCCCCGTTCATCGACGCCGACCGACGGCTCGACACCGACATCGCCGCGATCGCCGAGCTGATCACCTCCGGAGAGCTCGGCCGAACCGTGGCGCCGTACCTGCCGGAGTTACTCCGGTGTGAAGGGGTTGGCTGGCCGCGCGTCCAACGCGCGGCCAGCCCTGGGGGCGTTGACGTTTGGTGTGGATTGCCGTCAGAGTTCGTAGGGGTGGACAGCGACCTTGCCGTGTTGGATGAAGAGCTCGACCCACGTGCCGATGACGTTGTCGGGCAGCCGAGCGGCAAGGTCCAGGAGGATTGGCGTGCCGTCCAGGTCCAGCACAGCGGCACCGTCCTCGGTGAGGCTCAGCTGTCCCCGCAGGACAACGCAATGCCCGCCAGTGCGCAGCCCGGGACCGGTACCAGTAGCTGGCTTGGCGTTTCGGCCCCAGACGATGTCCTCGTCGATCGTCCACTCGACGTGGTATTCGCCGGGCTGCGCGGCCGGGTCACCACGCCAGCCGACCGAGGCGCGACCGAACGCGGTCTGGATGGCGGCCTTCCAGGGAGTTCCGGGAAACTTTGCGACTCTCACCACCTCGATCAGCACGGTTCCATTGTGCGGGATCATCGGCCACGATGACGAAACATGGGATATCGCCCTGTCGGTGCCGGACACGCCACGCGGGATGGCCCCGGCGAAGTGGGACCATCCCGCGGCACGTGCGTCCTAGGACGCTATCGAGATATCGGTAGCTATAGTTCGCCCCGCACCTGGCGGGCCGCTTCGACCATCGCGGTCAGCGACGCCTCGACCTCTGGGTAGCCCCGGGTCTTGAGGCCGCAGTCCGGGTTGACCCACAGGCGTTCGGCCGGGAGGGCCCGCAGTGCCGCGCGCAGCGAGTCGGCGATCTCGTCGGTGCCGGGCACCCGGGGCGAGTGGATGTCGTACACGCCCGGGCCGACGCCGCGTTCGTAGCCGGCTTCGCGTAGATCGTCCAGGACCTCCATCTTGGAGCGGGACGCCTCGATGCTGGTGACGTCGGCGTCCAGTGCGGCGATCGCGTCGATGACCTCGCCGAACTCCGAGTAGCACAGGTGCGTGTGGACCTGGGTCGAGTCGGCGACGCCGCCGGTGGCCAGCCGGAACGCCGAGACCGCCCACTCCAGGTAGGACGCGTGGTCGCCTCGCCTGGGCGGCAACAGTTCTCGCAGTGCCGGTTCGTCGACCTGGATCACCCGGATCCCGGCGGTCTCCAGGTCACGCACCTCGTCGCGCAGTGCCAGCGCGACTTGGCGGGCCGTGTCGGCCAGTGGTTGGTCGGTGCGCACGAACGACCAGGCCAGGATGGTCACCGGTCCGGTGAGCATGCCCTTGACCGGCTTGCCGGTCAGCGACTGCGCGTACGTCGACCACTCGACCGTGATCGGGTCGGGGCGGCTGACGTCGCCGTACAGGATCGGTGGTCGCACGCAGCGGGAACCGTAGGACTGCACCCAGCCCGCGGCGGTGGCGGCGAAACCGCGCAGCGACTCGGCGAAGTACTGCACCATGTCGTTGCGTTCGGGTTCGCCGTGCACCAGGACGTCCAGGCCCAGTCGTTCCTGGGCCCGCACCACGCTGGCGATCTCGGCGCGCATCCTCGACACGTAGGCGGCCCGGTCGATCTTGCCGGTGCGGTACTCGGCGCGGGTGGCTCGCACGTCGGTGGTCTGCGGGAACGAGCCGATCGTGGTGGTGGGCAGCGGTGGTAGTTCCAGTCGTTCGGCTTGGGCCGCGGCCCGCTGGCGATAGGGGGTGCGGGTGCCGCTGTCGGGGCGCAGTGCCGACAGCCGGGCCCGGACGGTGCCGTCGCGCCAGGCGTCGGCGACCGGCGGCAGTGCCTCGGCCTCACCGATGGTCTCGCCGTGGCTGAGGCAGCGGCCCAGCCGGGTCACCTCGGCGAGTTTCTGTTTGGCGAAGGCGAGCCGGTCCTTCAGCGCCGGGTCCATGGTGGTCTCGGCGGTCAGGTCGACGGGGACGTGCAGCAGTGACGACGATGTGGACACTCCCACCGTGTCGGCCAGGCCGAGCAGGGTACCCAGGGTCGCCGAAGCGGTGCGCAGGTCGGTGCGCCAGATGTTGCGGCCGTCGACGAGCCCGCCCAGGATCATGGTGCCGTTGGAACCGCCGTGCGCCGCCAGCCGGTTCAGGTCTCGTTCGCCGGACACCAGGTCCAGCGCCACGGCCTCGACCGGGCTGTCCAGCAGGATCGGCAGCGCGTCACCGAAGTCGCCGTAGCCGCCGGTGACCAGCAGTTTCGGGCGGCCCGGTACGGCGCCGAGTTGACGGTAGGCGTCGCGCAGCGCCGACAGTTCGGCTGAGTCGCGGTCGAGGGCGAAGGCCGGTTCGTCGAGCTGCACCCAGTCGGCGCCCGCCGAAGCCAGTTGCGACAACAGTTCGGCGTACACCTCCACCAGGTCGGTCAGTCGATCCAGCGGCGCGCCGCCGCCGGGGGACTTCGACAACAGCAGCAGCGTCACCGGCCCCAGCAGCACCGGCCGGGTGTGTACGCCCTGCTGTTTGGCCTCGCGGAACTCGGCCAGCGGTTTGTCGGCCACGGCCCGGAACCGGGTCTCGGGCCCGATCTCGGGGACCAGGTAGTGGTAGTTGGTGTCGAACCACTTGGTCAGCTCCAGCGGCGCGATGTCGGCGTTGCCGCGCGCCATCGCGAAGTACGTGTCCAGCTCGGACAGTCCCAGGTCCCGGTAGCGGCCCGGGATCGCGTCGACGGCCACCGCGGCGTCCAGCACGTGGTCGTAGAGCGAGAAGACATTGGACGGTACCGACTCCAGTCCGGCGCCGGTCAGGTCGCGCAGCATCCCCGAACGGATGTCGGCCGCGGCGGCCGACAGTTCCTCGGCGGAGGAGTTGCCCGCCCAGTAACTCTCGACGGCGCGTTTGAGCTCGCGATTCGGTCCGATGCGGGGGTAACCCAGCACGGTTGTGGACAGTGGATGATTCATGTGGTGTCCTTCCCTCGAGAACCACGGTTCTCGGCTCACGGGAAGACCACGACGGACGCGAAGGCGTCCCTTGTCGAGGCGGCTTGCCCGCGAAGCCGTCGGCGGGCGAGCACCGGCCGGTGCTCGCCGACGCGGGCAGGTCTTCGGACTCGCGGGCACCGGCGGCGACTCGCGTCGCCACCTGCCTACCGGCCGTCGCTTCCCGGATGACTCCAGTGCTCATGACGGCTTTCGTTCCCACTCACCGCTGCGGGGCAGTCCCGGATTCCCACCGGGTTCCCTCTTCGAGCTTCTGACTTTGCCCCATTTCCTGCTGCGCGCCCACCAGGCGGCACCTGGCGGCGTTGTCGGCACTTCGACATCCAACACCGGGATGCCGAAGCACCTCCGCCTTGCCAGCCACTCACCTGGAGGCCGCTCGCGACGGAAGAGGACAAAGTCAAAAGCTCCACGACGCCACGGCCAGCGAGCCGACCGTGGCGAACCAGCGCCACGGCCATCGTAACGTCAACGCGAGGAACCGGAACCGGCGCCGATCTCGGTGACCAGTTCGCGGATCAGCCGCACCAGCGAGTCGACGCGTTCGGGCTTGGCCTGGCTGGTCAGCAGCGAGGTGCTGACGGCGAAGGGCTGGGCGCCGTCGGGCAGGCCGGGGACGGCGACCGCCAGGCAGGTGATGCCCCAGGTGGTCTCCTCGGCGTCGACGGCATAGCCGCGCTGTCGGGTGGCGTCCAGGTCGGCCAGCAGGGTGTCGATGTCGGTGATGGAGTTCTCGGTGTGGGACACGAAGGGCTGGCGGGATTCCAGCAGCGCGCGGACCCGCGTGTCGGTCTGGGCGGCCAGCATCGCCTTGCCCAGCGCGGTGCAGGTCGCCGAGATGCGCGATCCGACCCGGCTGGTGATGCGCAGCGGCATCCGGCCACCGTGGAGGGCCAGATAGACGACGTCGGTTCCCTCCAAAGTGCCCAGTTGTAGGGTCTCGTCGATCTGGTTCATCGCGCGGGTGCGGGTTCCGAACTCGCGCACCGGATCCAGGGCGTCCAGATAGGCCTGTGACAGTTCGGTGAGGCCGGGGCCGAGCGCGAAGCCGCCGCTGACGGCGCGCACCAGCCCGATCTGGGTCAGGGCGACGCACACGTTCATCGCCGAGGAGCGGGGGATGTCGGCGGCGGTGGCCAGCTCGGCGGCGCTCAGTGCCCGGCCGCCGGAGGCCGCCAGGGCGCGCAGGACGGCACCGGCGCGCAGCACCGCCGGGGCGGGTTTGGCGCTGTCCCAGTTGCGCGCCGCTGTCTCGTTCATGGCTGCCCAATCTATCCGCCGGTCGAGTCTGTCAATATATTGACAGATTACCAATATGTTGACAAGCCAAGTCATGATCATTACGGTGTGGTCATGAGCACCCCCTCGGCACCGGCGGCCGACGCCGGACCGCCCCGAAGAACCCCACTGGCCGTCGGCCGGATGCGTTGGGCCATCATCTGGCTGGCCTTCGTCGGCCTGACCGTCAACTACCTCGACCGCGCCAGCATCAGCGTGGCGCTGCCGTTCCTGGGCGAGGACATCCACCTCACCAAGACCCAGGAGGGCCTGATCCTGGCGGCCTTCTTCTGGACCTACGACTTCTTCCAGCTCGCCGCCGGTTGGTACGTCGACAAGGTCGGGCCCCGCCGGGCCTTCACCATCGCCGCGGTGTGGTGGTCGATTTTCACCGCCGTCACCGCCGCCGTCCACAGTTTCTGGACGCTGGTCGCCGCCCGGCTGCTGCTGGGCGCCGGGGAGAGCCCCGCCCCGGCCACCTCGGCGAAGGTGGTCGCCACCTGGTTCCCGAAACGGGAACGCGGCCTGGCCACCGGCATCTGGGACTCCGGCTCCCGCGTCGGCGCCGTCATCGCGATCCCGCTGGTCACCGGCATCATCGCGCTGGCCGGGTGGCGGGTCACCTTCGTCATCATCGGCATCCTCGGCCTGGCCTGGGCTCTGGGCTGGTGGAAGGCGTACCGCGACCCCGCCCAGCATCCGAAGGTCTCCGCCGCCGAACTGGAGTACATCAACGAGGGCGGCGCCCGCACCGCCGACAACGACGCCGAGGGGGCGGCGAAACTGCCGTGGCGCAAGCTGTTCGGCTACCGCACCGTGCGCGGCATGATGCTGGGCTTCTTCTGCCTCAACAGCGTCATCTACTTCTTCATCACGTTCTTCCCCAGCTACCTTGTGGACGAACGCGGCTTCAGCCTGCTCAAGCTCGGCTTCTTCGGGATGATCCCGGGAATCTGCGCCGTGGTCTCAGGCTGGCTGGGCGGCTGGGTCGCCGACCGCGCCATCCGGCGCGGCGTCTCGGTCACCCGGGTGCGCAAGACCGTCATCGTGGTCGGGATGGTCGGCGGCTCGGTCATCATTGCCGCCGTCCTGGTGCCGCAGGCGTGGATGGCGCTGGCGCTGCTGTCGCTGTCCTACGCCTCGCTGACCTTCGCCGGAACCGGCATCTGGTCGCTGCCCGCCGACGTGGCCCCCAGTTCGGCGCACGTGGCCTCCATCGGCGGCATCCAGAACTTCGCGTCCAACTTCGCCGGAATCCTCACCCCGATCATGGTCGGATACCTGGTGGACACCACCGGATCCTTCGTGATCCCCCTGTCCGTCATCGGCGGGATCGCACTGCTGGGCGCCCTGAACTACCTGTTCGTCGTCGGCAGGATCGAACCGCTGCCGGTCCCGGCCGCCGCCATCGCCAAGTCTTAAACCGAAAGGACAGCAATGCCTCGCATCACCGCCGTGGAGACCCACGACGTCCGGTTCCCGACCTCGGCCGAACTGGCCGGTTCGGACGCCATGCACCCCGACGGCGACTACTCGGCCGCCTACCTGACGCTGCGCACCGACCACCCCGACGGCCACTCCGGCGCCGGGTTCACCTTCACCATCGGACGCGGCAACGACATCTGCGTCGCCGCGATCGAGGCGATGGGCGCGACGCTGGTCGGCCTCGACCTCGACGAGGCCTTCGCCGACATGGGAGCCTTCGCGCGCCGCTTCACCCACGACTCCCAGTTCCGTTGGCTGGGACCGGAGAAGGGGGTGGTGCACCTGGCCGCCGGCGCCCTGATCAACGCGATGTGGGACCTGTACGCGCGCGTCGAGGGCAAACCACTGTGGAAACTGCTGGCCGACCTCAGCCCCGAACAGATCGTGTCCCTGGTGGACTGGCGGTACCTGACCGACGCCCTCACCCCCGACGAGGCCCTGGACATGTTGCGCGCCAAGGCTAGTGGCCGCGCCGAACGCGAGGCCGACCTGCGGGCCACCGGCTTCCCCGCGTACACCACCTCGCCGGGCTGGCTGGGTTACGACGACGAGAAGATGATCGCGCTGGCCACCGAGGCCGTCGCGGCCGGATTCACCATGATCAAACTCAAGGTGGGCGGCCGGATCGAGGACGACATCCGCCGGTTCGCGCTCGCCCGGGAGAAACTCGGCGACGGCATCCGGCTGGCCAGCGACGCCAACCAGAAATGGGACGTCAACGAGGCCATCGACTGGATGACCCGCCTCAAACCCTACGATCCCTACTGGATCGAGGAACCCACCGCGCCCGACGACATCCTGGGACACGCGGCCATCCGCAAGGCCGTGGCACCCATCAAGGTCGCCACCGGCGAACACGCCCACAACCGGATCCTGTTCAAACAGCTGCTACAGGCCGGATCGCTGGACGTACTGCAGATCGACGCCGCCCGGGTCGCCGGAGTCAACGAGAACATCGCGATCCTGCTGCTGGCCGCCAAGTTCGGCGTCCCGGTGTGCCCGCACGCCGGGGGAGTGGGACTGTGCGAACTGGTGCAACACCTGTCCATGTTCGACTACATCGCCGTGAGCGGCAGCAAGAGTGACCGCGCCATCGAGTCGGTGCCGCACCTGCACGAGCACTTCACCGACCCGATCAGCTACGGCCCGTCCTACACCGCTCCCACCGCGCCGGGCTTCAGCGCCCGGATGTACCCGGAATCGTTGCGGGACTACGCCTACCCCGACGGCGCGATCTGGCAGAGCTGACCCGCAACCGACGACAAGGACACGGAATGAACACGGACCCCTCCATCGCGATCGTCACCGGCGCCGCCTCGGGAATCGGCTTCGCCACCGCGCTGCGGCTCGCCGCCGCCGGACACTCCATCGTGGCCGTCGACGTGGACGCCGACCGCCTGGAACACACCAGATCAGCCGTCGAGGCCGCCGGGGGAAGCGTCAGCCTGCACGCCTTCGACATCCGCGACGCGACCGCCTTCGAATCACTGCTGGCTGAGGTCGGCACCCCAAGGATCCTGGCCAACATCGCCGGGGTCGGGGTGGCCGCACCGGCAGCCGAGACCAGCACCGCCGACTGGGACCGGGTCATCGGCGTCAACCTGACCGCCACCTTCACCAGCTGCCGCGCGGTACTGCCCGGCATGGTGGAAGCGGGCGGCGGCATCATCGTCAACGTCGGCTCGATCGCCGGGGTCGTGGGCGTGCGCAACCGGGCCGCCTACTGCGCCTCCAAGGGCGGCGTCATCGCGCTGACGAAGTCCATCGCCGCCGACTACGTCGGCCAGGGCATCCGGGTCAACGCGATCTGTCCGGGAACCGTGGCCAGCGAATGGATCGACAAGATCCTCGCCGACGCGCCCGACCCGGTCGCGGCCCGCAAGGCGATGGAGGAACGGCAGCTCGACGGCCGGATGGGCACCCCCGACGAGGTCGCCGCCGGTATCGCGTTCCTCGTCAGCGACGACGGCCGGTTCGTCAACGGCAGCGCGTTCATGATGGACGGCGGCATGACCGCCGTGTGAGCCCGATCCACAACCCAACCAGCACAAGGAGACTCATGCGTTTCGTCAGCTACCTCCACGACGGCGCCGAAACCCTCGGCGTCGCAGTCGGCGACCGGGTGGTGCCGACGGCGGCACTGTCCGCCGACCTGCCCACCACGATGGCGGGCCTCATCGCTACACCCGACGCCGTGGCCGCCGTCGAACGGCTGGCCGCCGAAGTGCCGTCCGGCACCGGAACCCCCATCATCGAACTGTCGCTGCTGGCGCCGCTGCCCCGGCCGGGCAACATCGTGTGCATCGGCCAGAACTACCGCGAGCACGCCGAGGAACAGGACAAGGAGGCACCGGCCGAACCGGCGATCTTCCTCAAGCACACCGCGAGCGTCACCAACCCGAACGCCACCATCGCCTGGGACCCGGCCTACGCCACCCAGGTCGACTACGAGGCCGAACTGGCCGTCGTCATCGGACGCACCGCCCGCAACGTCACCGAGGCCGACGCGCTGTCACACGTCTTCGGGTACACCTGCCTCAACGACGTGACCGCCCGCGACCTCCAGTTCGGCGATCTACAGTGGGCGCGCGGCAAGTCGCTGGACACGTTCTGCCCCATGGGCCCGGTCCTGGTCACCCCCGACGAGATCGGCGACCCGCAGTCGCTGACGGTGAAGTGCCTGCTCAACGGCACGGTCGTCCAGGAAGCCAGCACCGCGGTCATGTACCACTCGGTCGCCCGGATCATCGCGCACTGCTCGCGGGCCTTCACCCTGCGACCCGGCGACGTCATCGCCACCGGCACCCCCGGCGGCGTCGGCATCTTCCGGGACCCGCCGCTGCTGCTGGGCGACGGCGACGAGGTCGTCGTGGAGATCGAGAAGATCGGCAGGCTGTCCAACCGGTGCCACACCCGAAAGGCGTGAACCCGTGAAGGTGACGCTCGCGTATGGACAAACCGGGCTCGACGTGGAGTTCCCCGACGACCGCACCACCGTCGTCGAACCCACCTATGTGCCCGGCTCACGCGACCCGGCCGCGCTGTTGCGCGACACATTGCGAAACCCGGTCGCGGGACCGCCGCTGCGGGAACTGGTGCGGCCCGGCCAAACGGTCGCGATCTCGATGTGCGACGGCACCCGCGCCCAGCCCCGGCACCTGATGATCCCGGCCGTGCTGTCCGAACTGGACGGCATCGTCGATCCGTCCGATGTGGTGATCCTGGTGGCCACCGGCACCCACCGGGGCAACACCGACGCCGAGATCCGCGCGAT
Source organism: Stackebrandtia nassauensis DSM 44728 (assembly GCF_000024545.1). Classification (GTDB taxonomy): domain Bacteria; phylum Actinomycetota; class Actinomycetes; order Mycobacteriales; family Micromonosporaceae; genus Stackebrandtia; species Stackebrandtia nassauensis. The sequence continues at coordinate 5,365,177 of NC_013947.1, read as the reverse complement.
GCTGGGCGACGAGGTCGCCGACACCGTCCGCGTCGTCAACCACGACGCCCGCGACCCGGACTCACTGGTGTGGCTGGGACGGCACGGTGACAACGTCCCGGTATGGCTCAACCGGCACTGGCTGGCCGCCGACGTCCGCGTCACCACCGGTTTCGTGGAACCGCACTTCTTCGCCGGGTTCTCCGGCGGCCCCAAACTCGTCGCCCCCGGCCTGGCCGGACTGGACACGGTGCTGACCCTGCACGACGCCCACCGGATCGGGCACCGCGACGCCACCTGGGCTTCTTGCGAGGGCAACCCGGTGCACGACGACATCCGGGCCGTCGTGGCAGCGGCGGGCAAAGTGGACTTCGGTTTCGACGTGCTGCTCAACCGCGACGACGACATCGTCGCCGCCTACGGCGGTGAACTGTTCGCGATGCACGCCAAGGCCCGCGCCGAGGCGCGACGACTGGCCATGTCCGCCGTGGACAAGCCCTTCGAGGTGGTGGTGACCACCAACTCCGGCTACCCGCTCGACCAGAACCTGTACCAGTGCGTGAAAGGACTCTCGGCCGCCGCCACGATCGTCGCCGAGGGCGGCACCATCGTGTGCGCGGCCGAATGCCGCGACGGTTTCCCCGACCACGGGAGCTACCGGGAGGTGCTGGCCTCGGCGGCGTCCCCGCGCGAACTGCTGGACGACATCGAGGCCCGGCCGCAGACCGTCCCGGACCAGTGGCAGGTCCAGGTGCAGGCCAAGATCCAGACACGGGCCCGCGTCATCATGCACACGTCCGGACTGGACGCGACGGCCCTGCGCTCGGCGCACCTCGAACACACCGCCGACGTCGCCGCGACCGTGGCCGAACTGCTGGCCGCCGCCGGACCCGACGCCCGGGTGTGCGTGCTTCCCGAAGGGCCGCAGACGATTCCCTATATCCGCTTAGGTCAGTCCAGGCACTCGGCACCCAGCAGGCTCTTCAGCTCCGAGGTCAGTCCCGGACCCGAGGCCACCTTGTACCGCTCGTCGAGGGCCAGCAGCGTCTCGGCGTTGGGGGCGCACAGTTTCACCCGCACCGCCATGTCGCCCCGGTTGCCCTGCAACACCGCCTTGAGCTCGTCGAGGACCCGCTCGTTGACCTTGGCCAGCTGCACGTTGAGGGTCAGGGTCGGCTCGTTGACCAGATCGGACTCGTTGATCTCCAGCGGCGCCAGATCCATGGCCACGATCGAGATCTCGCCGTCGCGGCGGTTCAGCTTGCCGCGCACCGCCACCACCAGGTCCTGGGCCAGCTGCGGCCCGGCGAACTCGTAGGTCTTGGGGAAGAACAGGCACTCGATGGCCGCGTCCAGGTCCTCCACCGTCGCCTTGGCCCACGGCTTGCCCTGCTTGGTGACCCGACGCTCCAGACTGGAGATGATCCCCGCGATCGTCACCGAGGTACCGTCGGGGATGTCCGAGGTGAGCAGGTCGGCGATCCGGTTCTCGGAGTTCTTGCGCAGGATCATCTCCGCGCCCTCCAGCGGGTGCCCGGAGACGTACAGCCCCAGCATCTCCCGCTCGAACTCCAAGGTGGTCTTGCGCGGCCAGTCGTCGCCGGAGAAGTCGGTGTCGCCGCCGGGAGTGGCCGCGTCCGGCTGATCCGGGGTCAGCATGCCCCCGAACAGGTCGAACTGGCCCTCGGCCTCCTTGCGCTTGACGCCCACGATGGACTCGACCAGCACCTCGTGGCGTTCGCACAGCGCCTTGCGCGAGTGCTTCAGCGAGTCGAAGGCACCCGCCTTGATCAGCGACTCGATGACCCGCTTGTTGCACACCGGCAGTTCCGACTTCTGCAGGAAGTCCGAGAACGACTCGTAGTTGCCCTTGGCCTCGCGGGTGGCCACGATCGAGTCGACCACGCCGGTGCCGACGTTGCGGATCGCGCCCAGCCCGAAGCGGATGTCACCGCCGACGGCCGAGAAGTTGCGCCGCGACTCGTTGACGTCGGGCGGCAGCACCTTGATGCCGAGCTTGCGGCAGTCGGCCAGATACAGGGCGGACTTGTCCTTGTTGTCGCCCACCGAGGTCAACAGCGCGGCCATGTACTCGGCCGGGTAGTTCGCCTTGAGGTAGGCGGTCCAGTAGGTGACCAGGCCGTATCCGGCGGTGTGCGACTTGTTGAAGGCGTAACCGGCGAACGGGAGCATGACGTCCCACAACGTCTGGCACGCCTCCATGGAGTACCCGTTGGCCGTCATGCCGTTGGAGAACTTCTCGAACTCCTTCTCGATGATCTCCTTCTTCTTCTTACCCATGGCGCGACGCAGCAGGTCGGCGCCACCCAGGGTGTACCCGGCCAGCTGCTGCGCGATCGCCATGACCTGCTCTTGGTAGACCAGCAGGTGGAAGGTCTCGCCGAGGATCGGCTCCAGCGCGTCCTTCAGCTCGGGGTGGATCGGCTCGGGCGACTGCCGCCCGTTGGCGCGCTCGGCGTAGTTGAGGTGCGCGTTGGCGGCCATCGGGCCGGGACGGTACAGGGCCGAGATGGCGGCGATGTCGCCGAACTTCTTGGGCTGCATCCGCTTCAGCAGGTCCTGCATGCCCGCGCCCTCGAACTGGAACACCCCGGCGCTCTCACCGCGGCACAGCAGTTCGAAGGTCTTGGGGTCGTCCAGCGTGATCGTCTCGGTGCTCAGCTCCACGCCGTGGTTGCGTTTGACGTTGTCGATGGCGTCACCGATGACCGTGAGGTTGCGCAGCCCCAGGAAGTCCATCTTCAGCAGGCCCATGGCCTCACAGGACGGATAGTCCCAGCCGGTGATGACCGAGCCGTCGGGCCGCATCCACAGTGGCACCTGCCCCAGCAGCGGGACGCTGGAGATGATGACCGCGCACGCGTGCACACCCGCGTTGCGGATCAACCCCTCCAGGCCGCGCGCGGTGTCGAAGATCTGCTTGACCTCCGGTTCGTTCTCCACCAGGGCCCGCACCTCGGCGGCCTCGTTGTAGCGCTCGTGGTTCGGGTCGACGATGCCCGACAGCGGAATGTCCTGGGCGGCGACCGGCGGCGGCAGCGCCTTGGCGATCCGCTCGGCCACCGCGAAACCCGGCTGGCCGAGGTGCGCGCGGGCCGCGTCCTTCAGGGCCGCCTTGGTCTTGATGGTGCCGAAGGTGATGACCTGGGCGACGTTCTCCTCGCCCCACTTCTCGACGGTGTACTGCATGACCTCGCCGCGCCGACGCTCGTCGAAGTCGAGGTCGATGTCGGGGGGCGAGACCCGCTCGGGGTTGAGGAACCGTTCGAAGATCAGCGAGTGCTCGATCGGGTCCAGGTCGGTGATCTGCAGGATGTAGGCCACCAGCGAACCGGTGGCCGAACCACGTCCGGGCCCGGTGGGGATCTTCTGCGACTTCGCCCACCGCACCAGGTCGCCGACGACGAGGAAGTAGCCGGAGAAACCCATCGCGGACATGACGCCCAGTTCCCGGTCGATGCGGTCCTTGTACTCCTGGGTCAGACCGTCGGGGAAGCGGTTGGGGGTGTACTTCTCCACGTCGCGGCGCAGCAGGATGTCCTCGGTCTCGCCTTCCTTCAGCGGGAACCGGGGCATCCGGTCGACCTCGGCGAAGACCTCCTCGTAGGACTCGATCCGCTCGGCGATCAGCAGCGTGTTGTCGCAGGCCTCGGGCAGTTCGCTCCACAGTTCCCGCATCTCGGCGGGCGACTTGATGTAGTAGCCGTCGCCGGAGAACGCGAACCGGTTCGGGTCGGTGAGGGTCTTGCCGGACTGGACGCACAGCAGCGCGGCGTGGTTGTCGGAGTCGTGCTGGTGCACGTAGTGGGAGTCGTTGGTGGCCAGCAGCGGCAGGCCCAGCTTCTTGCTGATGTCCAGCAGGCCCTCGCGGACCCGGGTCTCGATGTCGAGGCCGTGGTCCATCAGTTCCAGGAAGAAGTTGTCCTTGCCGAAGATGTCCTGGTACTTGGCCGCCGCTGCCAGGGCCTCGTCCGGCTGGTCCAGCCGCAGCCGGGTCTGCACCTCACCCGACGGGCAGCCGGTGGTGGCGATGATGCCCTCGGCGTACTTGGACAACAGCTCGGCGTCCATGCGCGGCTTCTGGTACTGGCCCTCGAAGGACGCCAGGCTCGACAGCTTCAGCAGGTTCCGCAGGCCGCTGCCGTTGGCCGCCCACATCGTCATGTGGGTGTAGGCGCCACCACCGGACACGTCGTCGCTCTTCTGGTCCGGGCGCCCCCACCGCACCGGCTTCTTGTGGGCCCGGTCGCCGGGCGCCAGGTAGGCCTCGATGCCGATGATCGGCTTGATGCCGGTCTTCTTGGCCTCCTGGTAGAACTCGTAGGCGCCGTACATGTTGCCGTGGTCGGTCATGGCGATGGACGACATCCCCAGCCGTTCCACCTCGGCGAACATGGGCCGCATCTTGGCGGCCCCGTCCAGCATCGAATACTCCGTGTGAACGTGAAGGTGGACGAAATCCTTCGACATAGCGCTCCCCTGGCCTGCGGCGAATGTGGCTGGCGCGACCCCGACGAACGGTCGCACCGCACCACCCTAAACCTGTCGGCACGGTGAGCGGAAGCTCCATCCCAAATCCCTTGTGGACTGTCCTACATCTCGTCGATTCCGGCCCGTCGGCGCAGCGCCGGGATGTCGGTGACGACGATGCGACGGCCCTCGGTGCGCAGCCAGCCGCGCAGCGCGAAGGTGCCGATCGCCTGGTTGACGCTCTGTCGGGAGCCGCCGGCCAGCTCGGCCAGCTGGGTCTGGTTCAGCTCGATGGTGACCATCGGGGCGGTGGTGTGGCCGGTCAGCCGCACCAGTGCCTTGGCCACCCGGGCGGGCAGATCCAGGAAGACGTGGTCGGAGCTCTGCTCGGTGAGTCTGCGCACGATGCCGCCCATGGTGCGCATGACGGCGTCCAGCATGTGGGGGCTGGCGTGCACCAGTTCCAGGAAGGTGGTGCGGGCCAGGGTCATGGCGGAGGTGTCCTCCAGCGCCTCGGCCGAGGCCGAGCGCATGGAACCGTCCAGAAGGGAGACCTCACCGAGGACGTCGGGGGACCGCACCACGTGCAGCATGGCGCGCTCGCCGGTGGGCGCGGTGCGGAACACCGCCACGGCACCGGAGCGGACCATGATGAGCGACTCGCCGGGGTCGCCCTCGACGAACAGCAGTTGCCCCCGCCGATACTGACGCGGAATCGCCTTCGCGGCGATTTTGCGCCGCGCGTCGGCGTCCAGACCGGTGAACATCATGACACCGGCCAGCAGATCGTCAGACGCTCTGGCGTCCACGTGCCACCACCCCCTTTGGCCCCAATGCCGGGACCTTGCGTCAGCGTGGGTACCTGTCGATCATTCCTGGCTTTCGCCGTGATGTACAGCCCCGCAGCCGAATAATCGACGGCGGTGGTGACGGTTCCACGTCCCCCTTCCGGGAGAGTGTTAACCGACCCCTCACGAATTTTACGTGCTTTATTGATAGATGTCCGAATTTTTTTGTGGTGATGCATCCTGAACAACCAGTTTTGGCATCGCCGGTATCGTGCCGTACCGTCTGTTCACGTGACGGCACGACGCCCGTGAACCAACCCAATTCGAACCGTTCGAGCGATATGTAACTCGGCCGAAAGGACCATAACGGTGGTATACCGGTACTTCTACGACTGCGAGTTCATCGAGGACGGGACGACCATCGACCTGGTCTCCATCGGAGTCGTCGACGAGAAGGGCCGGGAGTTCTACGCCGTATCGACCGAGTTCGACGAGTCCAAGGCCATCCCGTGGGTGCGCCACAACGTCCTGGACAAACTGCCCTCCCCGGCCGACCCCGCCTGGCAGGCCCGCAAGACCATCCGCGACGACCTCTACGAGTTCCTGGTCGCCCCGATCCGGGGCGTCTCCAACGCCCGCATCGAGCTGTGGGCCTGGTACGGCGCCTACGACCACATCGCGCTGGTCCAGTTGTGGGGCGCCATGCCCGCGCTGCCGCGCGCGATTCCCCGCATGACCAAGGACCTCAAACAACTGTGGGACGACCTGGGCCGTCCCGACCTGCCCGCCGCCCCCGCCGACCAGCACTCGGCGCTGGCCGACGCCCGGCACAACCTGGCCCGCTGGGAAACCATGCGTCGGGTGACCCAGGACTCCTAGTGCGGGTATAGGCTCTGCGGTTGAATGTCAGGCAGGGACAACGGGGTCTTTCGCCTAGCCGACACCAACTTAACTGGAGTGAGAAGTGCGCATAGGTGTCTTGACCGGAGGCGGAGACTGCCCCGGTCTCAATGCCGTCATCCGGGCTGTGGTCCGCAAGGGAGTACAGCAGTACGGCCACGAGTTCGTCGGGTTCAGGGACGGCTGGCGTGGCCCCATCGAGAACAAGACGACCCCGTTGGGCGTCAACGAGGTTCGCGGCATCCTGCCGCGCGGTGGAACCATCCTGCGCTCCTCGCGCACCAACCCCTACAAGGTGGACGGCGGAGTCGACAAGGTACGGTCCACACTGACCGAACTGGGTGTCGACGCGCTGATCGCCATCGGCGGCGAGGACACCCTCGGCGTGGCCAAGAAGCTCACCGACGACGGCATCCCGGTCGTGGGCGTTCCCAAGACCATCGACAACGACCTCGGCGCCACCGACTACACCTTCGGCTTCGACACCGCCGTCAACATCGCCTCCGAGGCCATCGACCGGCTGCACACCACCGCCGAGAGCCACCACCGCTGCGTGGTCGTCGAGGTCATGGGCCGCCACGCCGGCTGGATCGCGCTCCACTCCGGACTCGCCGGTGGCGCCAACGCCATCCTGGTGCCCGAGAAGCGGTTCAGCGTCGCCGAGGTGGTGCGCTTCGTCGAGTCCCGCTTCGAGATCGACTACTCGCCGATCGTCGTGGTCGCCGAGGGCGCCCAGCCCGCCGAGGGCGAGATGGTCACCCAGGACAAGGGCCTGGACGCCTTCGGGCACGTGCGACTGGGCGGCATCGGCCAGTGGCTGTCCGACGAGATCGAGAAGCACACCGGCAAGGAGTCCCGGGCCGTGGTCCTGGGTCACGTGCAGCGCGGCGGCACCCCCACCGCCTACGACCGGGTGCTGGCCACCCGCTTCGGGCTGCACGCCATCGACGCGATCCACGAGGGCGACTACGGCAAGATGGTCGCGCTGCGCGGCACCGACATCGTCCGGGTGGAACTGTCGGAGGCCACCGCCGAGCTCAAGACCGTTCCGGCCGAACGGCTCGCCGAGGCCGAGGTCTTCTTCGGTTAATTGTCGGATTCGTCTAATTGTCGGATTCGTCCCATCACCCAAGCCGACCTGGTTCGTTGATCCGATCATGCTCGCGATAACGCAACCCGACCTCGCCGCCTTCGAACTCCACAAAGTCCTGTACGAGGTGGACTTCGAGGGCGTCGAGGTGCCCGGCGCGTGCGCCGCCTTCTACCGCCGCCCCGACGGCGACCGCACGCTCAGCGTCGGTATCTACATGATGGACGGTGTCGAGTTGTTCCGCGCCTGGGGTCACACCGACGAGGACCACTGCGCCTTCCACACCGTCCCGCTCGGCGAAGCCGAGTTCGACGGTCCGCACCCGGGTTGTCCCGAGGTTCGCGTTCTACGCGAAGGTAACCGCGTCACCGGAGTGTCGGTGCGCACGCGCGCGGGTGAACACCGCACACCGGTGACGCGTGGCGAGGCGATGGCTATCGTGCCGTGATGCGCTCGGTGCGGGCCTCGACCGCATCGAGTTTCGCGGCCCGCCGCACGTACCACAGCGAGGTGACCGTGATGGTCAGGCTGAGCGCCAAGGCGATGGCGTGCAGGGCCGGATCGGGGATCGGTACGAACGAGAACACCGCGACCGGAACCTGAACCACGGCGATCAGGGCGATGAGCCCGCGCCGGCGGTTCGCGCCCCACAGGTAAGCCGTCCACAGTGGCGACGTGACTATCGCCAGCGTCAGGGCGTCCAGAAGCGTGTGCAGATAGGGGTTCGCGACCCGGTCATGGAACGCGGCGTAGGCCGGGGTCGCGATACTGATCGCGGCGACGACAGAGCCGACGAGGGTCGCGAAGACGGCAAAGACCTTTCGCATGCCGATCCTCCTCGCATTTTCGTCTAGTTATGTCTCGACGCTAACGCACCGTGACGCCGTGAACTGTCGGGTATCCGCCACTTGACGTGAGCGTCCGGCCGCCCAAGCGGCCGGACGCGGTGACGGCTACGGGTTGCGGAACTTCAGTTCCGGGTAGTCGTCGGTCGGGCCGTCGAGTATCGGCCGGTTCTTTCCCTTGAGGTGCTTGTCGAAGAACGCCGACACCACGTCACGGGTCAGCTCGGTGCAGCGTTCGGGTTCCAGGGTCTGCTCGGGATCGGTCACGCCCACCTGCGGTCCCAGCAGCCCGACGTCGGTGAACGACGAGTGCGCGGTGCCGTCGACACTGATCCAGCGTTTCCAGCCGCTGGCGTTGTCCCAGGCCTGGTGCCAGGGATCGTCCGGGTGCTCGGAGGTCCGCTTCGCGCTGCCCAGCAACAACAGTGGCCGGTCCACCGCGAACGCGCCCGGCTCGTAGATCCGGCTGTCGAGGGACGCCACGGCCTTGATCCGCTTCTCGTCACGCAACGCCTCGTAACTGGCGCCGCCGCCCAGCGAGTGTCCCGACATCGCGATGCGGTCGGCGTCGATCCACTGGGAACCGCGCCACGGCCCGCGCCGGTCGGTCAGCTCGTCGATGACGAAACTCGCGTCCTTGGCGCGCCCCTGGGAGGCCTTGTCGAGTTCATTGCGGCCGCAGGCTTCGCACTTGGTGAGCGTGCCGTCGGGGAACTGGGTCACGGACTCGTAGTTGTGCCCCATGACCGCGACGATGTAACCCTTGCTGGCCAGCTCCTCGGCGATCCCGGTCAGCGTCGCGCGCGGTTTGGTCCAGCCCGGCGACAACAGCACCAGCGGCCGTTTCTTCCCGGGCAAGGGTTTGGCGTCCTGGTACGCGTAGGTCTTGACGGTGTTGAGCGTTTCGGGCGGCAGGTCCAGCTCTTCCTGTTCCAGATAGCCCTTGGACTCGTCGTAGGTCATGTACTCGGTCGGTTTTCCGCTGTTCTTCCTGGCGGGGTAGTACAGCGAGACCATCAGTTCCCGGTCCTGGTCCGGCATCCAGGGGTCGGCGCGCCCCTCGTCAACGAGGTGCAGGTCGGTCCGGCCGACCCGGTGCTGGCCGGTGGGTTCGAGCAGCTCCGGCCGCTCCGCCGTCGCGGCGTTGGCCGGCGGCACCACGGCGAGACCGGCCGCCGCCACGGCGGCCACCGCGGCCAGTCCGAGTAGTCTGCGTCTCATATGGATCCCTCCGATATGGGTTAGGGGAGATCCGACGCTATGCGCCGCAACGGTTCTGGCGCGTCGGCAGCGGGAGCGAATTGGGGTCCGACATCGACGGTATTCCGGCGGGCGGATCGTCCGCGAGACGTAGTCCGGACGATGGACGAACGGGGACCGGTCCCGAACCGATCCCGCTAGTGTCGGCTCATGGAGACGCCACAGTTTTTCGGGGTCAACGTCGAGATCGCGCTGCGGCGCGGCGAGCGGTGGCTGCTCATCGAACGCGGCCGCAGGCTCCGCAACGCCCCCGGGATGCTGGCGTTTCCCGGCGGACGCGTCGAAGCCGAGGCCAACTGTGGCTTCATCCTGGAGGACACCGCCCGCCGCGAGGCCGCCGAGGAGGTCGGCCTGGATCTGTCCGACGTGTCGCTGCGTTACGTCCGCAGTGAGTTCTTCGTCGGCGACGACGGCAACCGGTACATCGGTGCGACGTTCACCGCCGAACTGCCCCGGGGACGCGAACCCCGCGTCGCCGCACCGGAGGAGGTCGAGGCGGTGCACTGGCTGACGGCCGACGAGGTGAAGAACCACCCGAAGTGTCCGGAATGGACGCTATTGAGCCTGTCCTACGCCGCTTCCGTCAGGTGACGGACCTCGCGGTGGTCAGGCCGGCGAGTAGGCCCGCAGGAACGTGGTCACGGCCCGTTCGGCGACGGCCCGGCGTTCGGCCCGGGAAACCCTGCGGGTGCCGTATCGCGACCGGGCCTCCAGCGGACCGGTCAGCAGCGCGGTGAACTGTTCGGCCGCCGCGTCCGCGTCGTCGGTGGCCAGCAGCCCCGCCAGCGACAACCGGGCCAGCCGGTCGGCCAGCGCCCGCACCACCGGCACCGCGACCCGGTCCTGGACGAGCGCGACGAGGTCCGGAAACCGGGGGGTCTCGGCGTACAGCAGTCGCCGCAACGCCCAGGACTGTTCCTCGCAGTAGCAGTCGATCAACCGGACACCGACGTCCGTCAACGCCGGGCCGGGGTCGGCCCCCGCCTCGTCCAGCCGGGCCACCGCCGCGAGGTTCCGCGCCAGGGCCGCCTCGGACAACGCTTCGATGGCCGCCCGGAACAGGGTCTCCTTGTCGCCGAAGTGGTTGTAGACGGTCGCCTTGGCGACCTTGGCCCGCGCCGCGATCTGATCGACGTGGGCCTGCTGGTACCCCTCGCGGGAGAACACGTCGAAGGCGGCGGCCATCACGGCGTTCCGCTTGTCGATACGTCCGGTCGCGGCCTGTTCCACCATGGTGCTCAGTGTATCGGCGAGTACGGAAAACCAGACCCGTCGGTCTAGTGGCTCACAATCCCGTGACATGTACTCGCGGGATCATTAATTTAGACCAATGAGTCTAAATTCTGAGCGCGAACCGCGAACCATCGTCATCACCGGCGGCACCGACGGCATGGGCAAAGCCCTGGGGCTGCACTATCTGCGACGCGGCGACCGCGTGGTCGCGATCGGCACCGACGCCGACAAGGGCGCCCGATTCGAAGCCGAGGCCGAGGCCCTCGACGCCCGGGACCGGGCGACATTCCTGCGGGCGGATCTGAGCCTGGTGGCCGAGAACAACCGCGTCCTCGCCGAGCTGACCACCCGGTTCCCGTCACTGGACGCCGTGATCCTCGGCGCCCGCTACTACCGCTCGACCCGGGCCGAGACCCCCGAGGGCATCGAGCACAACTTCGCGCTGTTCTACCTGAGCCGTTACCTGTTCAGCCACGGCCTCGTCGAACCGTTGGCGCGCAACGAGAACCCGGTGATCCTGAACCTGGCCGGGCCCGGCGGCGAACTGTCGGCCCTCAACTGGGACGACCCGCAGTTTCGGCGCGGCTATCGCCCCGACCTGGTGATGGCGCAGTGCGGCAAACTCTGCGACCTGCTCGGCGTCGACTTCACGCTGGCCAACCCGGACACGCACATCCGTTACGTCCTCGCCCATCCCGGCCTGACCGCCTCCGGGTTCACCGGACAGTACAGCCCCGCCGACGCGGAACTGGTCGCCGCGATGCGCGAACGCGGCCAGCCGCTCGACGTCGCCGTGGACATGCTGCGACGCCACATCGACGACCCGGATCCGGAACCGTTGAGCGCCTACATGCAACACGACAAACTGGACGTCACCGGCCCGGCGTTCGACCCGACCGCGGCCCGGCGGCTGGCCGGATACGCGACCCGGACACTGTCCGCGGTGGCCTCAGCGTGACCGCTACGGCAGTCCCTCGAAGTACGGCAGCGCGTGGTGGACGGCCCGGCAACTGGACACCGCGTCGCCGCTCGGCTCGGTCGGGTAGGTGTCGTGGGACCGCGCCCAGGCCGCCGCGTCGGCGTAGAAGTCGATCGGCTCGGCCGGCTTCCCTTCCCGCAGCTCGGTCTCCAGCGACTTGAGGTACTTCTCCCACCGGGGCCGGTAGTAGTCGGCGATCAGCCCGGCCCACTCGTGGTTGGCGTAGTCGATGAGGGTGGCGCTGGACTCGGGCGAGTCGCCCCAGGTGGTGATGATGGTGCGGGCGTCGAACTCCAGCGCGTCGGCCTCGTCCTCGTCGGCGGCCAGCGCCCGGGCGTCGGCGAGCCAACGCCCGACGAGGAACTCCTCGCGGGTGGCCAGCACCGGGTCCAGCAGCTCGAACAGGTCGATGAAGCTGTGGCTCAGCGCGATGAACCGGTCGAGTTCCTTCATGGCGTAAGCCGTGCGCAGCAACGGAAGCAGCGGCCGGGCCCGGTTGCTGATGACCTGGCGGGTCACGTCGACCAGGTCGAAGCGGAAGGTGTCGGCGCCGCCCAGGGCCTCGCGCGCGGCCAGCAGGTCCCGCCAGGCCACCTCAAGGGCCTCGGCTGGATACGGCAGCGAATGCGGGCCGTTCATCGAGGCACGGTCGGCGTCCAGACTGGGCATCGCGCACAACAGCGACTCGGCGCCACCGGGACGGCCGTCCATGCTGCGGTAGGCGGTGGCCAGCAGGCCGTGCCAGGCGCGCACGGCCCGAGGGTGGGCCTTCCCGTACCGGGCCGCGACGTACTCGGGGACCCAGGCGTTCAGGTCGATATCGCCGTCGGCCCAGGAGGTCTGGGTGAACAGCGACCACACCACCGGGTTGACCTGCCACGCCTCCTCCACCAGCGCGGTACCCACCAGGGAGGACGCCTTCGGGTCGTCCTTCAGCGACGGCAGCTCCGCGATCTCGGGCAGCCCTCCGAACAGGACGGTACGGCCGCCGAAGTTCGTCAGCGAACCCCGGGCCCACGGCTTGCCGTGCCAGCCCTTCGTCTTGCGCCAGCCCTCGCCGGTGAGGTCGAGCAGCAGGAGGTGGTCGGAGTCGGTGGCCGCCAGCACTTCCGGCAGCGGGTTGTCCCACCAGGCTTGTAGCACCCACAGGTAGTCGTCGTGGGCGCGTTCCATCGCCGCCGCGATGCCCCGGGTGGCGTCGGCGAGGTCGACCCCGCCGGAGGTGCCGCCCTCGTGCAGCAGGTCCACCGCCTGCGCCCGGGTCGCGCCGAGACGCTCGGTCTGCTTGGCGTAGAACACTTCCGCGACCTCGGCGTAGGCGCGGGTGGTCGTGGGCAGCCACGCGGGACGGTCGAAGCCGAACCACTGCCCCTGCGGGATGGCGGCGGTGTCACCGATGTCGCCGGGCACCAGCCCGGCGAAGCCCGGCAGCACCGGCTCGATGCCCAACTCCCGCATCCGGTCGGTGATGCGGCGTCCCAGCTCGGCGCGTTCCTCGACGAGCCGCCGCGACACCCCGCCGAAGCCGCACATGCAGCCCATCTGGTGGAACGGGTTGTGGGCCGGGGGAGCGATCCACGACAGCAGCGTCTTCTCGTCGAAACCGAACTCGCCGAACGTGTCCAGCCAGACCGCGTCGGTGCCGACGGTGACCAGCGACAGGTTGATGCCCGAGGCGGCCAGCAGGTCCAGCTCCCGCTCCCACCGCGGCCACTGCCAGTACGGCGACGTGTAGCCGGTGACGGTGAAGTTGGTGGCGTAGCGGAACCGGTGCGGACTGGTGCGCGACACCGGCCGCTCCGGAAGCGGCAGCGTCTCGGGAACGGTGAAGCGGTCGCCGCCGCGGCTGATGTGACCGAGGTGGCTGGACTCCAGATAGTGCCGGAAACCGGTCAGGACCGAGCCGATGTCGTTGCCCGACAGCGACAGCCGCTCGCCGTCGGCGGCGAAACGGTAGCCGTCGGCGGCCTCGCCGGTGATATCCACGGTGAACTTCTCGCGGTGGGTCTCCCACAGCCGCGGCGCCAGCCGCCGCATCGCCGCGTATGCCGATTCCAGATCCTGCCGTGCCACCGTTGGCCTCCTACAATCGCGCAGACTGCCGACCTTAGCCGGTCAAGGCGACAAGCGGATGGCCACCCGCCGCGGCGTCACCCACGCGCTCGCAGCCACTCCTCGCGGGTCAGTGCGTACTCGACCTCCCCGTGTTCGGTGCCCGGCAGCGGGTCGTCGAAGTGGACGTGGAAGGTGCGCAGGTACCGCAGTCCGGCCTTCTCCATCACACGACGGGAACCGGCGTTGACGGACATCGTCTCGGCCCAGATCCGGCTCAATCCCCACTCGCCGAAACCCTTGTCGATCAACGCCAACGAGCCCTCGGTGGCCAGCCCCCGCCCCCAGGTGGCGCGCCGCAGCCGGTAACCGAGTTCGGCCTCACCGGGCCGGTCAGGGGTCGGGGTCAGCTCGAACCAGCCGAGGAACTCACCGGTGGCCCGGTCGAGGGCCGCCCAGGTCCCCAACGGCCCCTCCCGATACTGCTGGAGGATCTTCGGCAACAGCTTCGCCTCAACCTCGTCGCGGGGCGTCGCCTCGAAGCTGAGGTGCCGCATCACCTCGGGATCGCCGTCCAGCTCGACGAACAGGTCGACGTCGGCGGCGGTGAACTCACGCAGCCGCAGCCGTTCGGTCTCCAGCACCACAGTCTCGGTCACAGCCGAAAAACTACTGCCCGCCCGCCCCGCCCGTCCACGGCTTTTGATCCAGCACGGCGGTGAGCATCGCGTGGTGCGACTCGTGCGCGAGCCGCAGGCCGTCGAGGTCGGCCGTGGCGAACCACGCCACCGCGTCGTGCTCGTCCGGTGCGGCGTTGACGGGTGTCCCGGTCCAGCTGTCCACCAACCAGATCCGCATGTCGATCGTCGCGGTCCGGAACTGGTGCATCGGCGGGCCGGACGGTTTCGACGCCGTGATCCCCAGTTCTTCCCGAAGCTCGCGGACCAGACTCTGTCGCGGGTCCTCCCCGGCCTCGACGTGACCGCCCGGCAGGTCCCACACGTCGGGATACCAACGGCGGCCGGGGCTTCGATGACACAGCAACACCCGATCGCCGTCGCGAAGCAGGCCCGTCACGATCTGGACCCGTTCGGGGCCGTCAGCCGAGATCGTCATCGGGTGGATTACGCGGCGGCCTGGACCGTGTGGCGCAGCAACAGTTGCGTGGTCACCGGGCCGACGCCGCCGGGCACCGGGGTCAGGGCGCCGGCCACCGACGCGACCGACTCGGCGTTGACGTCGCCGACCAGGCCACCCTCGGCGGTGGGGTTGGTGCCCACGTCGATGACGATCGCGCCGGGTTTGACGTATTCGGCGGTGACCATCTCGGGCCGTCCGACGGCCGCGACCAGGACGTCGGCGCGCGCGCACACCTCGGGCAGGTTCTCGGTGCGGGAGTGGCAGATCGTCACGGTGGCGTGTTCGGCGAGCAGCAGCAGCGCCGCCGGTTTGCCTACTACAGTGGACCGTCCGATGATGGTGACGTTCTTGCCCTTGAGCGCCACCTCGTCCTGGCGCAGGATCTCGGCCACGGCCGCGGCGGTGGCCGGGGCGAAGGTGTCCAGGCCCGCCGCCAGCCGACCCAGACTGGCCGGGTTGGCGCCGTCGACGTCCTTGGCCACCGCGATGTGCTCGCCGACGTCGGCCAGCGTCACGCCCTCGGGAAGCGGGGTCTGGCAGATGATGCCGTGCACCGAGTCGTCGGCCGACAGAGTGTCCAACTCGGACTTCAGGCGCTCGGCGCTGGGGTCCTCCAGCTGGAGGACACGGCATTCGACGCCCCGGTTTTGCGCCGCGCGTTCGATGGAGCGCACGTACCAGGCCGTCGACTCGTCGTCGGTGGGCACCACCACCGCCAGTGTCGGCACCACCCCGTCGGCGCGCAGCCGCTCGGCCGTCGCGGCGACCTCGGCGCCGATCGCCTTGGCCATGGCCCGCCCGTCGATGTCCCGCATCAGCTCGTGATCCTCTCGTTGACCGAGCCAACGATACGATCCGCGGTGTCCAGCGAGCCCAGGTGGTCGGCCAGCTTCCCGGCGAGTTCCTCGCGCAGGTCCTCGTCCTTCATGGAGTACAGGTTGATCTCCACATTGATCGCCGCCGAGCGCAGCGCCGAACGCGCCGAGTCGGCCGCGACGGCCACATCGGACAGGACGTTGACGTTGGCGCCGTCCAGAATGCGTCCCGACAGCGCGATCACCTCGGCCGCGAGGCCCGCGATCCGCAGCGGCACCTCGGCGGCGCGCACCAGCGCCGACTGGATCGCCTCGGTACGCTGCGCCTTGTCCTCGTCGGAGTCCTTGGGCAGACCGTAGGCGGCCATCACCGCGCTGAACGCCTCCGCGTCGGCCTCGGCCAGCACCAGGGCCTCGTTACGCAGTTCGTTGGCCTTGGACAGCACGTCGGTCATGGTCAGTTCGTGTTCGACGTACTTGGGTTTGCCGATCGTCAGGTTGCACACCATCGACACCAGCGCCGCGCCGGTGGCCGCGTTGAGCGCCGCCGCGGCCCCGCCACCGGGTGCCGATGCCTTGGATGCCAGCTTCTCCAGCCATTCGCCGACCTTTTGATCGCGCATGCGCCACTCCTTAACCGAGATCGCGGATGGCACGAACATTAGCCGCCGTCCACCACGTGTCCGCTGTCACCCGACCACAGCTGTGAAATCGCTGTGGGAGCTGCGAGTTTGGCGGGGGACGGGCCGTAAGCTAACCCCGTGACCATCGATTGGCATCAACTGCGCAATCCCGGACTCGTCCCCGGGAGTCTCGACCCCGCCGCGGCCGTTGAGAGGGCCGCCCAACTCGGCCTCGACCGCTGGCGCGATCTGCCCCGCGACCAGATGCCCCCGTGGGAGGACTACTCCGAGGTCGAGGACGTCTACGGCGTCCTGAAATCGGTTCCCCCGATCGTGGCGCCCTACGAGGTGGACGCGCTGCGCGACCAGCTCGCGCAGGTGTGCGCCGGGAAGGCGTTCCTGTTGCAGGGCGGCGACTGCGCCGAGACCTTCATCGACAACACCGAGGCCCACCTGCTGGGCCTGGCCCGCACCATCCTGCAGATGGCGGTCGTGCTGACGTACGGCGCCAGCATGCCGGTGGTCAAGGTGGGCCGGGTCGCCGGTCAGTACACCAAACCCCGCTCCAGCGCGACCGACTCGCTGGGGCTGCCCAGCTACCGCGGCGACATGATCAACTCGCTGGAGAAGACCCCCGAGGCCCGCCGGGCCGACCCGCAGCGCATGATCCGCGCCTACGCCAACGCGGCGGCGGCCATGAACATGCTGCGCGCCTACCTGTCGGGCGGCATCGCCGACCTGCGGGCGGTGCACCACTGGAACAAGGACTTCGTCCGGCAGTCCCCGGCCGGGGAACGCTACGAGGCCATCGGCCGCGAGATCGACCGGGCGCTGGCGTTCATGGACGCCTGCGGCGTCGACGACGACGCCCTGCACACCGTCACGATGTACGCCAGCCACGAGGCACTGGCGCTGGAGTACGACCGGGCGCTGACCCGCGTCAACAACGACCGGGCCTTCGGGCTGTCGGGCCACTTCCTGTGGGTCGGCGAACGGACCCGCCGCCTCGACGGGGCCCACATCGACTTCATCTCCCGGCTGGCCAACCCGATCGGCGTCAAGATCGGCCCGTCCACGTCGCCGGACTGGGCGCTGGAAGCCTGCGAGAAGCTCAACCCGGACAACATCCCCGGCAAGCTGACCCTGATCTCCCGCATGGGAAACCAGAAGATCCGCGACGTGCTGCCCACGATCGTGGCGAAGGTGCACGCCGCCGGACGGCAGGTCATCTGGCAGTGCGACCCGATGCACGGCAACACCCACGAATCGTCCAACGGCTACAAGACCCGCGACTTCGACCGGGTCGTGGACGAGGTGCTGGGCTTCTTCGAGGTGCACCGCTCCACCGGCACCCACCCCGGCGGTATCCACATCGAACTGACCGGTGAGGACGTGACCGAGTGCGTCGGCGGCGCCCAGGCCCTGGACGACAAGGACCTGGAGCAGCGCTACGAGACCGCCTGTGACCCCAGGCTCAACACCCAGCAGTCGCTGGAGCTGGCGTTCCTGGTCGCGGAGATGCTGCGGCACTGACCGCGCGTGGGTAGCGAAGGTCACGTGTTTGGCTGAATGCCGAGTAAGGCTGGGATCAATACAGTGTCTGAATGACCGTTGACCTTCGTTCCGACACCGTCACCAAACCCACGCCCGGGATGCGCGAGGCCATGGCCACCGCCGAAGTCGGTGACGACGTCTACGGCGAGGACCCGACGGTGACCGCGTTGGAGACCGAGGTCGCGGCGCTGCTGGGCAAGGAGGCGGCGCTGTTCGTGCCCTCGGGGTCGATGGGCAACCAGATCGCGTTGCAGTTGCTGGTGTCGCCGGGGGAGGAACTGCTGGCCGACTCCGACGCCCACATCGTGTCCCACGAGGTGGGCGCGGCGGCGGCGATCGGCGGCATCTCGACTCGCACCTGGCCGACCCGTGGCGGTCACCTGGACGTCGGCGTCGTGGAGGAGTTCATCCGCACCGGGGTCGGCTACCACACCGTCAACACTGCGGCGATCGCGGTGGAGAACACCCACAACCGTGGCGGCGGAACGGCTCTGCCACTGTACAAACTGGAGAAACTGCGGACGGTCGCCGACGAGCGCGGCCTCAAACTCCACTTGGACGGCGCCCGGTTGTGGCACGCCCACGTCAAGGACGGGGTGCCGCTGGCGCGCTACGGCACCCTGTTCGACACCGTCTCGGTGTGCCTGTCCAAGGGACTGGGCGCCCCGGTGGGTTCACTGGTGGTTGCCGACGCCGAGGGCATCGAACGGGCCCGGGTGCTGCGCAAGCGCATGGGCGGCGGCATGCGACAGGCCGGGATCCTGGCCGCCGCGGGCCGCTACGCACTCACCCACCATCTCGCCCGGCTCAAGGACGACCACGCCCGGGCGCACCGGCTCGCCGCCGCCCTGGAACCCTTCGGTGTCACCGATCTGTCGCGGGTGCAGACCAACATCATCCTGCTGCGGATCCCCCGCATCGCCGACTTCGCGGCGGCGGCGGCCGACAAGGGCGTGATGGTGTCGGTGATGAGCAAGGATCAAGGCCGCCTGTTGACGCATCTCGACGTCGACGACGACGGCCTCGACCACGCGATCAAGGTGCTGACCGACCTGCTGCGCTAACTCAGCCACTATGGACCACGGTGCGCCCCTTGTGGAGCGAACCGGGCCGGTTCTGTTCGATGAGGCAGTCGACGACGTCGTCCAGGTGACCGCGCTCGGCGTAGGCCGCGCGCTGCCGGGCGGCACCGCTGCCGATTGACCGCAGCCGTTGCCACCAGCCGGTCACCCGGTCCCACTCTCCCCAGACCGTCAGGATCGGACGGACCTCGGCCAGCAGCGACTCGACCAGCTGCCCGGCGTCGCGCAGTTTCCCGGTGCGGGTGTCGATTCCCTTGCCCTCCAAGCCGTCTCGCGCGGCGCGCCAGCTCGCGGCCCGCAACAGTTCCGGGGCGGTCCTCGGGCCCCGGTCACCGTGCCGCACCGCCTGGGCCGCCAGCGTCACCAGGGCACGCACCAGCGCGGCGAACAGCGGCCCCTCGAAGGCGGTCGCGGCGACGTCGGCCACCCGGACCTCGATGGTCGGCAGATGCGCCGAGGGGCGGACGTCCCAGAAGATCGAGCGACGGTCCATCAGGGCGCCACCGGCCACCAGGGTGCCGACGAGTTCGTCGAAGTGGTCGCGCGATTCGTAGTACGGCGGCGGACCGGCGACCGGCCAGCCGCTCCAGGAAAGCGTCCGCCAGCTGGCGTAGCCGGTGTCGCGTCCGGCCCAGTAGGGCGAGTTCCCGTTCATGGACAAAAGCACCGGCAGCCAGGGTCGCAGGTGATTGCTCACCAGTACCGCCAGCTCCGGGTCGGGCATGTGCACGTGGACGTGGCAGGCGCTGATGCTCTGTCCGTCCTGCAGTGTGCGGAACATCGCGGTGGTCTCGCGGTAGCGGGGGATGTCGGCGATCGGCGGCGGGACGATGTCGCCCTGCACGGGGGTGCCGGTCGCGGTGACGCGCAGCCCCGCTTCGGTCGCGGCGGTGGCGGCGATGTCGCGCATCCGGGCCACCTCGGTGGCCAGATCGTCCACATCGGAGAACGGATCGGTGCGGGTCTCCACCTGGTATTTGGTGAACTCGGTGCTGATGGAGCCGCCGCTCCAGGTCCCGGCCCGCCGCACCACCTCCGCCGCGTCGGGGGCGACCCGGCGGGTGTGGGGGTCGACGAGGAAGAACTCCTCCTCGATACCGGCGGTGGGGGGAACGGGGTCGATGAAGCGCGTTATGTGAGCATGCTGAGCCGTACCGGCCATGGGAGCCCTTAGAAAGTGGGGAACGCTTCCGCGTCGAAGCCGAGAGCACCCCGCTGCCATTCGGGCAGCCTCAAACGAATACAGGGTGGGCTTTCACCCAAGGGTACTCCCGGCTTTCCCACTTCAGGGCCGACGAGCCGCGGCTCAGGCGGTGTCGCGGCGGGCGAACAGCACCGCCGAACCGGCCAGCAGTATCGCCGTGACCGCCGCCAGGACGCCGCCGCCGTGCCACATGTAGATCGTCTCGACCTGGGCCGTACCGTCCAGGTAGGAGCTGTAGACCTGCTGTTTGCCGACCAGCCAGGCGCCGACGTAGGTCGACAGCATCCAGTAGTCGACGAAGTGTGTGTTCACCGTGGACAAAAGGCCGCGGATGCCGTACTCGACGACGACGAGATACGCGACGACCGAACCGATGGCGACCACGGTGCGTCTGCCGATCATGCTCAGCGAGACGCCGATGACGGTCGCCATGGCCACCAGCGCCAGGAAGCGCAGCGCGAGGTTGCCGTTGTCCTGCCACCAACTCGGGGTCAGCGTTCCCACGTCGCCGTTGGTCACGGCGAGCAGATACAGGCCGCCTATGTGGAGCACGCTGGCGACGATGGTCAGCGTCAGGACCGCCAGCAGCGCGGCGGTCAGCTTGCTGGCGTACACCGCCGTGCGCCGGGGTCGCCACAGCAGCAGGTTCGTCATGCCGCCGCTGGTCCACTCGGCTCCCACGAACGAGCCCGACATGAGCAGCGCGCACACCACGAACACGACACCCAGGAAGATGATCTGGCCCTCGGCCTCGTCGGCGAAGCTGATGACCTGGCCCAGATAGTCGGAGGCCTGGACGTCGGAGGGCTGTTGCAGGTACTCGCAGTCGGGCGTGTACCCGTAGTCCTCGACCTTGCCGCTCTCGAAGTCGTCCGGGTCGGGGTTCTCGGGGTCGGCGTCGGGGTTCTCGGCCCAGTAGTCCTCGCACTCCTTCAGTTCGCGTTCGGTGACCTCGCGCTCCTCCTCGGCCTGGCTCTCGGCCCGGGAGATCTCGGCTTCGGTGGGTTTGTGGGTGCTCAGGCCCAGCACGGTCAGTGATCCGGCCAGGAACAGCAGGCCGATCACGGCGAACAGGATGTTGGCGCGCCGGGAGGCGAAGCGGCGCAGTTCCACTGACAGCAGTCTCATTTCGCGCTCTCCTCGCTGTCGGCGGTGACCGTGACGGTCTCGGCGGCCGGGGCGGTGGCCTGGGTGGGCAGGGCCGGCAGGACGGCGTCGTCGACCTGCGGGTAGCGGCCGTCGACCGGCGCGGTGCCGGTCAGTTGCAGGAACACCGTCTCCAGGTCGGGGGCGTTGCGCACCAGTTCGGACACGTAGATCTCCTCGTCGGCGAGGGTCTTGGTGACCCAGGCCGGGTCGGAGACGCCGGAGACCATGAGGTGGTCGGTGGCGGGGGTGACGGTCACGTCCTCGGTTTCCAGTGCCTGGGCGGCGGCCGACAGCTGTTCGTCGTCGCCGACGCGCACCCGCAGTTCACCGACGCCGTGCCGGCCGATGACCTCGTCGACGCCGCCGGAGGTGACACGGCGGCCCCGCGACACGATCGTCATGGTGTCGCACAGCTGCTGCACCTCCGACAACAGGTGGGACGAGACCAGCACGGTCATGCCCTGCGCGGCCAGGCTCTGCATGAGCTCGCGCATCTCCCGGATGCCCGCCGGGTCCATGCCGTTGGCGGGTTCGTCGAGGATGAGCAGTTCGGGCTGTTTCAGCAGCGCCGAGGCCACCGCGAGCCGCTGCCGCATCCCCAGCGAGTACGCCTTGACCTTCTGCTTGGCGCGGTCATGCAGACCGACCTGCGCCAGGACTTCGAGCACCCGCGAATTCGGGATACCGGCCGTCTTGGCCAAAAGCGACAGTGTCTTGTGGCCACTGAAGTGCTTGAAGAACTGCGGACTCTCCACGACGGAACCGACCCGCTGGATAACTTGTGGAAGCTCGCGCGGGACCTCGTGTCCGAGGATGCGCATGTAGCCGCCGTTGGCGCGCGCCAGGCCGAGCAGGATGCGCAGGGTCGTCGTCTTGCCGGAGCCGTTCGGGCCGAGGAACCCGTGAACCTGTCCTTTTTCGACAACCATGTCCAAGCCGTCGAGCGCCATGGTGTTGGGCCGGAATATCGATGAATAGCGCTTTCGCAGCCCGGCGATCTCGACCGCAGGCGACATTGATACCTCCAAAAGTTTGGTTGTCTACCATAGGGTGTCGCCGTGGGGGGCGGAAACCAGACTTCGCGGGCGGGGTGTGAGCTGGGACGCGAGTTACTGGGGTGGGACTTTCGGGGGATTGGCGTTCCGGGCCACCGTGGGTTATGTTAGGCGAACCTATGTTAGGTGAGGCTTACCTGAAGCCTCGGCCCGAAGAACCAGCGAGCGTGGAGGTCCCCCCGGTGTACGTGTGCATCTGCCATGGCGTGCACGAGCGTGAGGTACGCGGATGCATCAAAGCCGGCGCCCGCACCGAGGACGCCGTCGGCGACGCGTGCCAGGCCGGAACCGGCTGCGGCACCTGCCTGGACCGGATCGCCGACCTGCTCGAGGCCGAATACGGCGCTCCCGCCACCGCCGCATCGTTAGCCAAGCCTGACCTATTTTAGGGTTTCCTGACAAATAGTCCGATTTTCCGAGATCCTAACCTCGACCTCGTAACGACCTTTGAGTACGAGGAGACACCGACATGCGTGGGGACAAACAGGTCATCGAGTTCCTCAACGAACAGTTGACGGCCGAACTGACCGCCATCAACCAGTACTTCCTGCACGCGAAGATGCAGGACAACTGGGGCTACGTCAAGCTTGCCAAGCACACCCGGGCCGAGTCCATGGACGAGATGCGGCACGCCGAGGTCCTGACCGACCGGATCCTGTACCTGGAGGGCCTGCCGAACTTCCAGCGGTTGTTCGCGCTGCGCATCGGTGAGAACGTCCCCGAGATGTTCGCCAACGACATGCTCATCGAGGTCGAGGCCGTGGACCGGCTGCGCCGGGGCATCGACCACATGCGCTCGGTCGGCGACGTCACCTCCGCGAAGATCTTCGAGGCCATCCTCGCCGACGAGGAGGAGCACATCGACTACCTGGAGACCCAGCAGGAGCTGATCAGCAAGCTGGGCGAGAACATGTACCTCCAGACCCTCATCGAACAGCCCTCGGACGACTAGGCGTAAGCCCTAGCCGAGACCGACCGCCAGCAGCCATCCTCCGAGACCGACAAGGAGGATGGCTGCCGTCGTCAACAGCAGTTTCGCCGCCGCGGTCGGACGGGTCCGGCCGCGCGCGGGACGCCGGGCGGCCGGGGTCGCGTGCCGGGGCACCGGCCGGGTGCGGCGGGCGTCCATCACCTCGTCGATGGCGGCGGCGAACGCGGCCGCGTCGGAGAACCGGGCCTCGGGGGAGCGGCGGGTGGCCCTGACGACCAGCGAGTTCACCGCCGGTGGCAGCTGCGGCAGCCGCAGCGCGGGCGCGGGCACGTCGTTGTCGACGTGCATGTACGCGACCTTGTTCGGGTCCGGCCCGTCGAAGGGGACGTCGCCGGTCAGCATCTCGTACAGCACGATCCCGGCGGCGTACACATCGGAGCGTGGATCGGCCGAGCCGGTCGTGACCAACTCGGGCGGGATATAGGCCACCGTGGCCAGCAGCGGCGAACGCCGTCCCGGTGAGACCGTCACCGACGGGTGCGCCGCCTTGGCCAGCCCGAAGTCGGCGACCTTGGCGTACTTGCCCGCGTCCAGCAGGATGTTCTCCGGCTTGATGTCGCGGTGCACGAAACCGATGCGGTGCGCCGCGGCCACCCCGGACAGCACCTGGCGGCACAACCGCAGCGACCACGACACCGGCGGCCGCCGGGTTCCCAGCAGCTCGCGCAGTGTCGGGCCGTTGACGAACTCCATCACCACGAACGGCAGCCCGTCGTGGTTGCCCTGGTCGAAGACCGCCACCACGTGCGGGTGCGACAGCCGGGCCACGGTCTTGGCCTCGCGCTGGAACAGGTCGGCGAAGCCGGGGTTGACCGCCCGCGCCGGCAGCCCGATCTTGAGCGCCACCTGCCGGTCCAGCCGGGTGTCCACGGCACGGTAGACACGGGCCATGCCGCCGGTGGCGACGAGCTGTGTGACGCGATACCGCGACTCGATGACCTGTCCGATCAGGTCATCGGCGGCATGCGCGACCCGTGTGTCCCCCACTCGCGAGAGTCTATTGCCTCGCGACTGTTTTACGGGCCAACCGACGGGAAACGGTGCGGGGGCGGTGGCGTCAGCTACTGCTGGTGTCCGATGTGGGGGTGTCGGACGGGGTCTCGGACGGCGTCGGCGACTTGGTGGGGGATTTGGTCGGACGGGGAGTCGTGGGACGGTCGTCCGAGGAGGGTTCGTCGTCGGAGTCGTCGCTTTTGGAAGGTGAGGCCGAATCGGACGAGGAGGAGGAACCACTGGCCGGATCCATCATCCCGTCGTCGCCGGTGGAGTAGTCGCCGCCGCCCGGCTGGTCGGTGGTGTCGGCGGGATCGAAGATCCCGGCCTCGTCGGCACCGGAGTGCCCACCAGCACCACCCGGCGTGCCCATGGCGCCCACCACCCCAATGGACAACACCGTCGCGATGGCCATGCCCAGCACCGCGAGGATGCCGGTGAGTCTGGCTCGTCTGGAATGGCGGAGGTCGTAGCGGATGGATCTGAACAGACCCAGGAGTTCACGGCACAGTCTCACGAGGACTCAGCCCCCTTCTCGGGCGCTGAGGCGCCCGGTCATGTGATGCGAGCAGATGCGAACGTTGGGACGGCTCGCCATTCCCGCCGAATCTGGGCGGGAGGGACCCGGTAGCGGGAATGACGAGCGGTCGAAGTGTTAAACGAGCCAGTCCACCGTGGGTAGCTGCGTGTAACGAGGCAAAGACAGTTCTGGACGTTAGACGACCGGCCATCGGCCGAACGGACGATGCTGCTGAGGCCCGTGTGACAAGCTGCCGCTAGGAGACGGCCGTCGTGGCGGGTTCCGCGACGGCCGTCGCCGCACGCGGGGCGCGCCACCAGCGCCAGGCCAGTACGGTCAGCGCCACCGCCGCGACCACGTCGATGAGCAGGCCGGGTTTGAAGAACTGTTCGGCGGCGACGTTGTGGCCGTCGGGGAAGATGAACAGGGTCAGCGCGGTGGCCACGGCCGCGATCGCGGTGAGGACGCGGCGCCGGGGTTCGGCACAGGCCAGCAGCAACAGCGGCGGCAACGCGTACCAGGACAACAGGATCGGCCCCAGGATCGCCACTGCGGCGAAGGCCCAGCCCGCGGCGGCCAGCACCGTCGCGGGTGTCGCGCCCCGGGCCCGCCACCACAGCGCGACCGTCGCGACCGCCGCCGCTGCCAGGCCCACGATCCGCCACAGCGGGACCATGTACTCCGCGAGGTGGTCGGCCCCGATGTTGAACATGATCTTGGCGCACGTGATGCCCACGCCCGTGGGCACCGACAGCCACGAGATCGACTTGCTGGACGCCCCCAGCGCTGTCACCCAGCCCAGGCCCAGACCGGAGGCGAGGGTGGCGACGGCGAACACCGCCAGTGCGACCGCGCCCAGCCGCCAGGCTTTGTCGAGGATCGCCTTGAAGTCCGCGCGGCGGGCCAGCAGCAGGATCGCGAACGGCACCGCCACCAACGCGGTCGCCTTGATCGCGACGGCCAGCGCCAGCGCGACCCCGCACCACACCAGCCGTCGGCGGATCGCGAACAGGAACCCGGCCAGCACACCCGCCATCATCAACGCTTCATTGTGGATTCCGCCGACGAGGTGCACCAGGGTCAGCGGGCAGGCCAGCGCGAGCCACAGCGCCGCCGACGGCGATATTCCACAGTGCTTCGCCAGTCGGGGGATCAGGTACACGCAGATCAGCAGTCCCGCCAGCGCCGTCAGCCGGAACAGCACCACCGCGACGGTCAGGCTTGGCGCCGACAGCGACGCGATGGCGGCGGCCAGCAGCAGGAACAGCGGCCCGTACGGCGCGGGTTCGGTGAACCAGTAGTCGTCCATCTGGTTCAGCCACTGGGTCGGCAGCGCCGCCGGGCCGACCTCGTACGGGTTCAGGCCCGCGGCGTACAGCTCGCCCTGGTTGGCGTACGCGTACACGTCGCGGCTGCCGATCGGCGCGCTGACCAACAGCGGGATCGTCCACAGTGCTGACGTCACGAGCATCCAGCGGGTGGTGCCGATGCCCCGGGCCAGCCACCACGCCGCCAGCAGTACCGCTATGCCCGCGAGCCAGGCGGCGCAGCCCAGGGCGTAGCGGGAGTCGGTGGCCAGCCGGTCCCAGTCCAGCGGTGCGGGCTGGCCGGTCTGGCGGGCTCCGGCCAGAAAGGACGACACCGCGACGGTGATCGCGCCGAGCAGACCGCCGTAGCGGCTCAGCCGCGATCGCAGTGTCGGTGTCCGGACGTCGACGTCGGCGGGGTTGGTGGCTCCGCGTAGCGCTGTCATCGGGACGGGCCCCTAAAGCTGCCGTCGCACGGCCGCTTCGGCCAGCTCCGTCAGTGCCTGGCAGGCTCTCGGTTCGATGAGCGCCTTGGCTTCCCGCAGTGCCGTCGCGGTCTGTTCGGCCAGCGTGTCGATGCGCCGTTCGGTGCGGTCCAGCGCGCCGGTGGCGACGATGATGTCGCGCAGTTCGGCCACCCCCGCGTCGTCCAGTTCCCGGTCGCCGAGCCGTTCGTCCAGTACCCGCAGCTGCGCGGCGTCGGCGGCCTCGTAGGCGCCCGCGACCAGGAAGGTGTGCTTTCCCTCCCGCAGATCATCCCCGGCGGGTTTGCCGGTCTGGGTCGGATCGCCGAAGACTCCCAGGACGTCGTCGCGCAACTGGAACGCCTCGCCCAGCGGCAGACCGAAGGCCGAGTACGCCGAGCGCAGTTCCGGCGAGCCCCCCGCCAGCGCCGCGCCGATCAACAGTGGACGTTCGATGGTGTACTTGGCGGCCTTGTAGCGCGCGACCTTCAGGGCCCGGGCGCTGGTCGTGTCGCGTTGCGCCTGCGTCAGCACGTCCAGGTACTGTCCGGCGCTGACCTCGGTGCGCATCCAGTCGAAGTCGGCGCGGGCCGCGGCCACCGCCGCGTCCGGCATCCCGGCGCCGGTGAACATCTCGTCCGACCAGGTCATGCACAGGTCGCCCAGCAGGATCGCCGCGCAGGCCCCGAAGTCGTCCGCGCCGCCCGACCAGCCGGACGAGGTGTGCCGCAGCGCGAACCGGCGGTGCACCGAGGGTTCGCCGCGTCGGGTGTCGGAGCCGTCCATGAGGTCGTCGTGCATCAACGCCGAGGCCTGTAGCAACTCCAGCGCCGAGACGCAGGCGACGA
This sequence comes from Stackebrandtia nassauensis DSM 44728, assembly GCF_000024545.1. Classification (GTDB taxonomy): domain Bacteria; phylum Actinomycetota; class Actinomycetes; order Mycobacteriales; family Micromonosporaceae; genus Stackebrandtia; species Stackebrandtia nassauensis. Next base: position 5,337,815 of record NC_013947.1, on the reverse strand, counting down.
CCGCGTCGCCGTCCTCGCCGCCCGCGCCCCGAAAACCCCAGTACGCGAAGGCCGGTCGGATCCGTTTGCCGCCGCCGAGGATGAAGATCTCCGCCGCCTCGCAGACCGGCGCGAGTTCTGAGTCGATGCCGGTGAGCCGGTCGCGTTGCCGCGACAGGAACTTCGACAGGGCGCGCTCCACCCGGACCTGCAGATCCTGGTGGCCGTTTGGTGTTGACACGCACCAGACGGTACGCGGATTTCATGACCTTCAGGTTTCTGGGGCAAGAATCGTGCTTCCCACCATGAACCGGACAACCGATAGGGTTGGGGGGTGACTCTTGGTACCGCTTCCGTAATGCCCGGGCAACCGGCCGCGATCGTCGACCTGCTGCGTGAGGGGCCGACGTTCTCGTTCGAGTTCTTCCCGCCCAAGACCCCCAAGGGCGAGGAGACGCTGTGGCAGGCGATCCGGGAGCTGGAACCGCTGCAACCGTCGTTCGTGTCGGTCACCTACGGCGCGGGCGGTTCGACGCGGGCCGGGACGGTCAACACCACCGACCGGATCGCCGCCGAGACGACGCTGCTGCCGCTGGCGCACTTCACCGCCGTCAACCACTCGGTGGAGGAGCTGCGCAACCTCATCGGCCACTTCGCGGCCGGGGGCGTTCGCAACATCATCGCGCTGCGCGGCGACCCGCCCGGTGACCCGTTGGGCGAGTGGACGCAGCACCCGCAGGGCCTCAAGTACGCCTACCAGCTGGTGGAGCTGATCAAGTCCTCCGGCGACTTCTGCGTCGGGGTGGCGGCGTTCCCGGAGAAGCACCCGCGCAGCCCTGACTGGGACACCTGCACCCAGCACTTCATCGAGAAGTGCCGCGCCGGGGCCGATTACGCGATCACCCAGTTCTTCTTCGACTGGCAGGACTGGGTCCGGTTGCGGGACGCGGTGGACGCCGCCGGGGTCGACGTCCCGATCATCCCGGGCGTCATGCCGGTCACCAACGTCAAGCAGATCAAGCGGATGGCGGAGCTGTCGGGCGCCGAGTTCCCCGCCGACCTGGCCCGCCGGTTGCAGGCGGTGGCCGAGGACGCCGACGCGGTGCGCGCCATCGGCGTCGAGGTCGCCACCGAGCTGTCGCAGCGGTTGTTGGCCGAGGGCGCCCCGGGCATCCACTTCATCACGATGAACCGTTCCACCGCGACCCGCGAGGTGTGGCAGAACCTGCGCCCGGTCGCGGCCCGCTCCGCCTGAGGACTCCGGCCGCGTAGCGCGTGCCGCGCGCTGTCGCCACGGCAGCGGCCGTGGCCGCCGCCGTCCCCGCTCAGCCGTCGGCCGGGCCCTGGCCGAGGCTCGCCAGTTTGGCTTCGGCGGCCTCGTTGCCGAGCGCCGCGGCGCGTCGCCACCACGCGGCGGCGTCGTCGACGCGGTCCTGCGAGTAGTGCAGCAGCCCCAGGTTGAACATCGGCCGGGAGTCGGTGACGTCGGTTTCGATGGCGCGCAGGTAAAGCGTCGCGGCCTCGTCCAGGTCGCCGTGCTTGTGGCACAGCGCCGCGAGGTTGTTGACCGCGTCGTTGCGGCCGTGTTCGGCGGCCCGGCCGTACCAGTCGTGGGCGGCCTCGTAGTCGTCGTTCTCGGCGGCCAGCAATCCCAGGTGGTACATGGCGTCGGGCTGGCCGTTCTCGGCGGCGGAGTGGAACCACAGTTCGGCCTCCACGAGCCGGTTCTGCCGGTACAGGATCAGGCCGAGACTGTGGTGCAGGTACGGGTTGCCGCCGTCGGCGGCCGCGCGCCACAGTCGCTCGGCGCCTTCGTCGTCGCCGAACTCCTGTAGCCGCAGCAGACCCAGGTTGAACGCGGCGTCGGTCTGGCCCGCGTCGGCGGCCTCGCGGTACCAGTCCTGGGCCTCGTCGAGGTCGCCGCGGCGGTGCAGCAGGTTGCCGAGGTTGAACTGGGACGACGCGTCGCCGAGTTCGGCGGCCCGCCGGAACCAGGACTCGGCTTCGTCGGTGGCGCCGTCCTCGCCCAGCAGGTTGGCCAGTGTGTACATGCCTTGCGGCAGACCGGCTTCGGCGGCGGCGCGGTAGTGCTTCGCGGCGGTGGCGCGGTCGCCGTTCTGCTCGGCCGCGAGCCCGGCGGCGACCTCGGCCAGCGGGGTGCCGGGCTCGGCGACCAGCGGTTCGGGCTCCACCGACTCGACGGGAGTGAGGCGTTCGTCGATCAGCCGCACCGCCTCGGGGTCGCCGTCCAGCGCGGCCCGCTCCAGCCACAGCCGGGCCGCTGTCAGCTCGCCGCGATCGGCGGCCAGCAGGCCGAGGGTGCGCAGCGCCAGCAGGTGCCCGGCCTCGGCGGCGTCGCGGAACATGGACTCGGCCGCCGGGTACTCGGCGCTCTGCATCAGGTAGACGCCCAGGTTGTACGTGGAGTCGGCGTCCCCGGCCTCGGCGGCGCGGTGCCACCACTCCAGCGCGCCGGTGGCGTCCTCGGCGTCCATGCGCAGGGTCCCGACGCGGCCCATGGCGTCGGCGTCGCCGGTGTCGGCCAGCCGCCGCCACCACTTCTCGGACTCCTCCAGTTGTTCCGCCAGCTGGTACACGATGCCCAGGTTGTGCATGGCGGCCGTCGAACCCGCCTCGGCGGCGCGGTGCCACCACGACACCGCCTCGGCGGTCTCGTCCTCGTCGTGCAGGATCAGACCATAGTGGAACATCGCGTCGCGGTCACCGGCTTCGGCGGCGGCCTTGACAGCCTCGGGGGAGTCGTCGGAAGTCACCGGGGAATGGTGCCACGATGGATTCCGCTGTGGGCGGCGGCCGTCTCAGTCACCCAGGCCTGGCAACCGGCGCCGCGCCAGCCGCAGCAACTCGCGCGCCGCCGGACTCAACGGCCCTTCGGCGCGCCAGCCCAGCACCAGCCAGCCGCGCAGCGACGGCCTCACGATCGGTATGCCCCGCAAGCCATCCCGGTTGTCCACAATCGTCTTCTGTAGTACCGCCACCCCCAGGCCGCGCTCGGCCAGCCGGGCGCACAGTCCCGGGTCGCCCGACTCGAACGCCACTTTCGGACTCAGACCCTTGGCGGCGCACGCCTCCTCGATGGACGTGCGGGCGGCGGTACCGGACGCGAGACAGATCAGTTCCCGCGACACCAGTTTGGACAGTGAGACGCTGTCGTAGCGCGCCAGCGGATCCCCGTCCGGGACCGCCGCCACCAACGGTTCCTCCGCCAGCATCCGGACCTTCAGCCCCGGCGGCGGGGTCGCGGTGATGCCGGTGATCGCGATATCCAGGTCGCCGGAGCCGAGCGCGGCGATGAGGTGCGCGCTGTTCGACTCGGTCAGCGTGATCTCCACGTCGGGATACCGCCGGTGGAACTCGGACAACAGCCCCGGGACGTCGATGTTGTGCGAGGTCACCGTCCCGATGCGCACCCGGCCGCGCACCAGCCCCGCGAACTCGTCGACGGCCTGCCGTACCCCGCGCACCGCCGCCAGCGCGGCGCGGGCGTGCGTCAACACGGCGGCGCCCACCTCGGTGGGTCGCGCGGTCCGCTCCGAACGGTCGATGAGCGTTTCGCCCAGTTCCCGTTCCAGCAACCGGATCTGAGCGCTGACACCGGGCTGGGCGACGTGGAGCCGGTTCGCCGCCTTGGTGAAGCCGCCCTCGTCGACGACGGCTACCAGGTACTCCAGCTGACGCAGTTCCATAACGAATGATTATAGAACTGATCAGATCTAGCTCTTTGACGTATGGGCTTCGGCGACGCAGGATGGATGACGAACCGAGACTCACACGAGGAGATCAAGCCGATGAACACGCGATACGAACCCGCCAGCACCCCGGAGGAACTGTCCCGTCTGGTCGTGGAACGGGTCAACGCCGGGGACGCCGCGGGGGTGGCGGTACTGTACGAAACCCAAGCGGTCGTGGGCTTCCCGTCGGACAACCCGACGGTCGGCCGCGAGGCGATCGCGGCGCTGTACCAGCGGATGGTCGACGCGGGCGCGAAGTTCGAAGTGGAGGACCCGCTGCCGACGCTGTACTTCGAGGACCTCGCGCTGACGGCCACCCGTCCCAAGGACGGCACCGGCGGTCGCTCCCAGGTCCTGCGCCGTCAGCCGGACGGGACCTGGCTGCGCGTCCTGGACCGCCCCGAAGCGGGCTGAGACGGCTACCGCAGCAGCCCCAGCACCAGCGAACCCACCGCCAGCGCCAGGAAGCCGCCGGGGAAGGCGATGCTGCGAAACACCCGGGCGCGGACGTGGACCGCGACCGCCCCGACGAAGAACAGCGTCAGCCCGGCGGCGGCCGCGATCCCGATGAACGGCACGCCCAGCAGGCCCAGCAGCAGCCCGAGCGCTCCGGCGGCCTTGAGGACGCCGAGCGGCACGACCCAGGAGGCCGGAACGCCCACTGTGGTGGAATTGGCGACCACGAACGGGGCCTTGGCGAAGTCCGCCACGGCGACCGCGAGGTTGACGGCGATCGTGACGACGGTGACCACGATGTAGGCGGTGTACATGTCTCCAGCCTCACGGCTGTGCGGCTCGGCGTCCAATACCTGTATCTATAACCTGAGGGCATGGATGTCGACATCCGGTTGCTGCGGTATTTCGTCGCCGTGGCCGAGGAGGGGAACCTGACCTACGCGGCGCGTCGGCTGTTCGTGTCGCAACCCGCGCTCACCAAACAGATCAAGCAACTGGAGCACCTGCTCGGCGTCGCACTGTTCACCCGGTCCAAGAGCGGCATGACGCTGACCGAAGCCGGACGGGCCTTCGCCGAACGGGTTCCCGGCGTCCTGGCCGACTGGGATCGCACGGTGCGCCAGACCAAGAACACCGGCAGCCGCGAGCAACGGGTGCTGCGGGTCGGCTATCTGGCCAGCGCCGCCAACGAGGCCACCCAGCGCATCATCGCCGATTTCGCCGAGGTCCGCCCGGACTGGCGCGCCGACATGCGCCAGTCCACCTGGTCCGACCCCTCGGCGGGGCTCGCCTCCGGCGAGGTCGACGTCGCGTTGGTCCGGTTGCCGTTTCCGGGCCAGGAGGCGCTGCGGCTGGAGGTTCTGTCTATTGAGGACCGTATGGCGGTGCTCCCGGCGACCCACCCGCTCGCCGAGCGCGAGCGGCTCGCGTTTCGGGAACTGTGGGACGAACCGTTCGTCGCCGCGCCCGCCGAGACCGGGGCCTGGCGGGACTACTGGCTGGGCGCCGACGAACGCGACGACCGACCCGTCCGGATCGGCGCCGTCGTCGACCAGCCCGACGACTGGCTCAGCGCGATCGCCAACGGCTACGGCATCGCGCTGGCCCCGGAGTCGGCGGCGCGGTTCTACGCCCGGCCCGGGATCGTCTACCGTCCGGTCTCGGGTGTCGCTCCCAGCCGGATCGCGGTGGCCTGGGCACCGGAGGACGACGGCAACCCCGTCGTGCGCGACTTCGTGCGGTGCTGCGTCGCCAACCGGCCCGAGAGCCGGTGACCGGATCGCCGCCGGGCACCTCCATGTCGGCGGCGATCCGGGGTTCATGCGACGGGGAACGCGGGGCTCGTCACCTCCAGGCGTCCAGGTTCGTCGGCTGCGCGGTGGAGCCGTACCTGGGGCGGGTTTCGCGCCCCAACTCTTGGCGCAGCCCGTTCTCGGTCAGCTCGATGCGGTGGTTGTCGTCGATGACCGGGGGTGTCGCCGGATTGTTGTCGTGGTCGACCTCCAACCCCACTGCCTGGCGTTCACCGTTGCGCACCGGCACCTGGGCGGGGTCATCGACCCTGTTGTACGGGGTTACGTCGTCCCATTCGGTGTCCGGATGGTTGGGGTCCCATACTCGGTCCTCGTCCCAGTTGCCGGTCGCGAAGTCATAGCTATGGGCCATCTCGTGGTAAAGCACAGTGGCGGGAGTGCTTTCGGGGCCAAGCCGGTGTGCCGGGTTGTACAGGATCTCGCCGCCCTCGTCCCCCGGAACCGCCCTTCCGTTGCGTACGTCGTAGTCCCGGATCTCGGGATTGTCATGTTTGGACATATCGTCGAGCATCTGTTGCCCGGTAGGCGAAGCCGCCATCATGTCGAGGTCGGCCTGCACCCGGTCCTTGAAGTCGTCGCTGCCCTTGATGTCGAAGGCGTCGTTGTTGTCACTGATCTCGACCCGGTTGAACCGGGCGTCGACCACGGCGTCCTCTGCCTGGACGTGAGCGGTGTTGGCGCCCTCGCCTCCGGCCACGACGTCGTGCCCCTTGCCGCCGTAGAACACGTCGTCGCCGTCGTCGCCCGCCATCCGGTCGTCCCCTCCGCCACCGGAGATAGCGTCATTGCCCGAGCCGCCGGTGGCCATGTCGTTGCCCTGCCCGCCCTCCAGGAAGTCCTTTTCGGAGCCGCCGTGCAGCAGGTCGGCGCCGTCGAGACCGTACGCGACGTCCAGTCCCTGGCCGCCATACAGCTTGTCGTCACCCTTCTGTCCGTCCAGGTAGTCGTTGCCCGCGGCCCCGTAGACGACGTCGTTGCCGTCCCCGGCGTATATCTCCTGAGTCTGGCTGCCCCCGACGATGGTGTCGTCGCCTTTCCCGGCGTGCACCTCGTCCCAGTGCTCGTTGGGATCGTTGGGGCCCTGGGCTTCCGCCGGTCCGGTGTAAACCCGTTCCATGCCGTCGCCCCCGAAGACCCGGTCGTCGCCCAGACCGGTCGAGACGTTGTTGCTGCTGCCCTTCGCGTTGACCAGGTCGCGATCCTCCCCGGTCACGACCATGAAGTTGCGACCGTCCTTCGTGTTCACGATGTCGTTCCCACCCGCGGTGGCTATCGCGCCGAAGTCGATCTTCTTCGCGTCGACGGTGTCGTTTCCGGCTCCGGTGTACGCCTCCTGTTTCTGACCCTTCATGTCCAGCTTGTCGTTGCCGCTGCCACTGAGGACCGTGAGTTGACCGTCCCTTCCGGTCTTCTCCTTGGTCTCGGTCCTGATCGTGTCGTCGCCCTGTCCACTGCGGATGATGACCGACACTTCGGGCGGATACTTGGACTCGACACCGTTGACCTTCACGACGGTGTTGCCCTTCTTGTCGGTGGTCACCTTGACGTTGTCGTTCCCGGTACCGGTGTTGACGACGACCGACCCGTCGGGAAGCGTCAGCGCCCCGGCGGGACCATCCAGTGGCTGGTTCAGGGGCTGGATGGCGTTCCACAGCGCGTTCCAGCCGGTCAGGGCGCTCGACAGACCGGCACTGTGCTCGGCGAGTTGCTTGTCGAGCTCCGCGCGCAGCGTCTTCGCCTCGGCCGTGGCGGCCAGAACCTTCGCCTGCTGCTCGGCGTCCTTGGGCGTGAACGTGATGATGTCATCGGCCACAGTGCACGGAACGGCCTTGATGATCGTCTCGACGGACGTCCGCAACTTGTCGTCGCACTGGGTCAGCGCGTGCCCGACGGCATCCAGCGCCCCGGCCACGGTCTCGCAGTGCCCGTCGGCCGCGACCATGGTCAGCGACAGCGCTTTCTGGTGCGTCTCATAGGAAGTGCGGCCCTCACCCGCCCACTCCCCATAGACCCGCTGGGCGGAACCGTTGAGCTTCTCGCCCTCTTCGGCCACATCCCCGCCGAGGGACCGCCAGCCGTTGGCGGCGGCGTGCACGTCGGCGGGATCCGCCTCCAGCCGCCACAACCGGGCGGCGACCCGGATGACCGCGAACACCGTGCTGCTGTCGCCCTCGTCCTGTCGCATGTCACACCCCCTGTGGGTTGATGGTGTGGGCGTTGGCCTCGTCCTGCTGCTTGTAGGCGAACGCCATCCCCACCAGCTTGTCGGCGTCGTCGGTGACCGAGTCCGCCATCCGTTCCACTGTGGCACCGCCAGCCTCGATCACCTGCTGGTGCAGGTTGTCGAGAGCCTCGGCTCCGGTCGAGTTTCCGAACGCCGTCGACGGAATCACAATGGTCTGCCGCGCGGACATGATCGACTCGTACAGCAGGCGACCGTTCCACGCGCATTCCTTCGCGTGCTGTCCCAACAGCGCCGGGTTCGCGGTGACGTCGGCTTGGACTTGTGACATGTGTTTCTCCAGGGTTGTCGATTTCCGCACCCACACTGCAGTGTCGACCTTGTCGGAACCTTGTTGCCAAATCGCGTTCTATCGACTGCTGGACGCCCACTCGTTAACCTGGTCTACAGCTGGCCAGGTGAGGGAGGTAGGGGTGTGGGGATCATCGGACGTGACGAGATCCTCGGCCCGGCCGTGGCCGCGCTGCGGGATCGGAACAGCCTGCTGCTGTACGGACCGTCCGGGATGGGCAAGACCACGCTGCTGGACCGGCTGAGCGACACGGCTTCGCGGTGGGGGTTCCGGGTGCTGCGCGCGGCCCCGGCACACGTGGAGAGCCAGTTGCCGCACCTGGTCCTCATCGATCTGTTCGCCGAGCTCGTGCCCGAGGCGCACGGCATGCCCGCCCAGTTGCGGCAGGCCCTGACCGGGGTGCTGCTGCGGGGTTCGCGGGCCGCCAACCCGCCCGACGAGTTGACCGTGCGGGTCGCGGTGCTCGATCTGCTGCGCCGGGCCTGCGAGGAGCGGCCGGTGCTGTTGGTCATCGACGACGTCCAGTGGGTGGACGAGGCCAGCCGTGAGGTGCTCGCGTTCGTGGCGCGGCGGCTCGGCGACACCGCGATGCGGGTGCTGGCGGCCGAACGCGTCGACGGGCACGATCCGACGCGGCTGGCGCTGTGCCCCGAACCGGTCACCGCGATCGAGGTGACCCCGTTGGCGCCGGGCGACATCGCGGCGCTGCTGGACACGGTGGTCGACGGGCCGCTGTCGTCGCGGGTGGTGCGGCGGATCGCCGACGCCAGCGGCGGCAATCCGTTGTACGCGCTGGAGTTGGGGCGGCAGCTGGATCGCGATGAGGGCGAACCGGCCGAGTTCGATCCGCTGCCGGTGTCGCGTCGGCTGCGCACCCTGATGGCGGGGCGACTGGCCGGGCTCGACGAACCCACGCGCTGGGCGATGCTGCTGGCCGCGTTGGTGGCGCGGCCGTCGCTGGACCTGTTGGCCGCCTGTGACGCGCTGCCCGCCGACGACCTGGAATCGGCCGAGACCGCCGGGATCATCACCGTCACCGGCGACGGCGGCATCGCGTTCACCCACCCGCTGCTGCGGGAACTGGTCAACGCCGATGCCACCACGGCCTCGCGTCGCAAGGCCCACTCGGTGCTGGCCGCGGCGGTCGACGAACCGGTGGCGCGCGCCGTCCACCTGGCGTTGGGCAGTCCGGTCGCGGACGAGGAGATCGCCGCCTTGGCCGCCGACGCCGCCGAGGTGGCCGCGCACCGGGGCGCCCCGGGCAGCGCCGCCGACCTGGCGCAGCTGGCGGTGCGGCGCACCCCGCCGTGCGAGACCGACGCCGCCGCCGCGCGGTCGCTGGCCGCGGCCCGGTACGCGCAGACCGCCGGTCGGGTCCCCGAGGCGACCGAGTCGGCGCGCTCGGCACTGGAATCCGGTGCGGCGTCGGTGCGGGTGGAGGCGCGGCTGCTGCTCATCGACCTGGCGGGCCAGGATCTCGCCGAGGCCGACGCGCACCTGGTCGCCGCCCGAGTCGACGCGGCGGGCGACACCGCGCTGCAGGCGAAGGTCGCGCTGTACACCGGCACCATCGACTATTTCGAACGGCGCTACGACCACGCCGCCGTGGAGGTGTCGCGGGCCGAGGAACTGGCGCACGAGGTCGGCGACGTGGATCTGGCGATCCAGGCGCTGAACCTGCGCGCCTGCCTGCCCGCGTCCGAGCAGAGTGGCGAGGCCGACAAGCAGCGCGAGGCGGCGTTCCGGCTCGCGGAGGGCCGCCCGGTCAGCGCCTCCACGATCGAGGCCCGGCAGATGTGGGCGATGAACGCGCTGTTCCGGGGCGACACGACCGTCGCGGTGCGGGGCATCTCGCGACTGGAGGCCGACGTGCGCGACCACGGCCGCATCGGGGATCTCATGTCGGTGTTGCTGTCCAGCAGCTCGATCCACGTGCGATCCGGCGACGGTCCCGCCGGGCTGCGCGCCGGACGCGAGTGCGCGCGGCTGTTCGAGGACGCCGGGGCGCCCGGCCCCGGACTGGTGTCCGCCGCGCAGGCCGAGTGGTGCGCCGGTACGCCCGAGCGCGCGCTGGAGGCCGCCGCCCGCGCGATCGCCGTCAGCCAGGCCGTCAACGACGACGAATGGCTGGAGGTCGGCTTCGCGTACCAGGGACAGGCGCTGCTGCTGGCCGGTGACGTGGCCGCCGCGGCCGAGGCGTTCAACCGGGCCGCGCGGCTACAGACGCTCAGCCAGCACGGCGACCCCGCGATCATCCCCTGGAACGCCGACCACGCCACGGCTTTGGTGGCCGCCGGTGACCTGGACGCCGCCGCGACGGTCCTGGACGACCTGACCGCGCGCGCCTGCCGTTTCGAGCGGCTGGTCGTGCTGTTGGGCGCGGCCCGGGCCAGGGCGCTGTACCTGGCGGCGCGCGGCGAACCGGCACGCGCCGCGGAAGGGCTGGCGGACGCGCTGCGCGAGTACTCCGCCCGTTCCTACCCGATCGACGTCGCGCGCGCCGAGCTGACGCTGGGACGGTTGCACCGTCGGATGCGGCACCGCTCCAAGGCGCGCCGGGCCTTCGCCCGGGCCGTCGAGCTGACCACCGCGATCGGCGCCGCGCCGTGGCTGGCGCTGGCCCGTGGCGAACTCGCGCGGCTGGACAGCGGCGCGGCCCCCGCCCGGGACCTCAGCGACGCCGAGCAGCGCATCGTCGACCTGGTCGCCGAGGGCGCCACCAACCGCGACATCGGCACCGCGCTGTTCCTGTCGGTCAAGGCGGTGGAGGCGCGACTGTCGCGGCTGTACCGCCGCTTCGGCGTCCGCAACCGGGCCGGGCTGCTGTCCAAGCTGGGGGAGCGCGGCGGCGGGCACGCGTCCGGCTCAGACTGACGGATTTAAGATCATCGACCCTTGCGGGCATGCATACCCGGCATGCATTGATGGCGGCATGGCCGTGCCCGGGTGAGGGTTTTCCCTTGCCGCCACCCTTGCCACGGCTTTCGGGTGGTGACTTCGCGGTGACGGACGACTCACGATGGCTCGCGACACGGCCAGCCAATGGCCCGGCACCAATGGGAGGCCGTGTCACCCCACACCCCTTAGGAGAACCCCATGAAGAGAACGACAGCCAGGATCTGGGGCTTCGGCGCTGCCGTGGCCCTGGGTGCGCTGGCGGTCGCCGCTACGGCCATCCCGGCACAGGCCGCCAGCGACGACCCCGGCACCCGCGTGGTGGGCGGCTCACCGGCCGCCGACGGCGACTATCCGTGGGCGGTGCACCTGTCCATGGGCTGTGGCGGCTCGCTGCTCACCGAGCAGGTGGTGCTGACCGCCGCGCACTGCGTCGACGGCACCGGCGAGAACGGTGACATCACCGCCCAGTATGGAAGCACCAAACTGGACAGTCCAGATGTGAAGGAGTACAAGTCGGCCTACGTGCACCAGTCCGAGACCTACGCCAGTGACGGCAAAGGGGACTGGGCGCTGATCAAACTGGCCGAACCGGTCGCCGACGCGGTGACCATCCCGATGGCCGAGACCCCGGACCTCGACGAGGGCCCCGAGTTCCAGATCCTTGGCTGGGGCGACACCGAGGAGGGGAGCGGCCAGGGATCCAACGAACTGTTGCACGCCACCGTCGGGTTCATCGACGACGAGACCTGCGCCAAGGGCGAGGGCGAGGCGTACAAGAACTTCGATCCGCAAGGCGAGCTGTGCGCCGGCAACTGGGAAGAGGGAGGTACCGACACCTGCCAGGGTGACTCCGGAGGCCCAATGGTCACCAAGAACGCCGAAGGCGAGTGGGTTCAGGTCGGCGTGGTCAGCTACGGCGAAGGCTGCGCCCGTCCCCGCGCCCCCGGCGTCTACACGCAGGTGAGCAACTGGCACGGCGACATCACCGCCGCGCTGGACGCGCTGCCGTAACGCACTTCTCGCGAGGGGCCCAGTGCCCCCGGTATCGCCGCGAACCTCCCCATGGTTCGCGGCGATACTCTGTATTCAATACTGCACATATGCCTCGTTTTGAGCTTCGGCGTGCGCAGGTGCTGACCGCCGTGTCGGTCCTCGGGCTGGTGATGCTGGTCGTTCCGGGCAGCGCGCCGGTGTCCGGTCCGCGGGTGGACGTGTGGCTGACGACGACGTCAGACGCGGACGGCCGGGTCGTCGACAAGGGACTGGAGCCGCAGCCGTCGACGCGGTTCGGCGAGAGCGATCCCGCTGCCGGGCAACTGATCGAGGTCGACCAGGGCACCACGTACCAGGAGTTCGAGGGTGGCGGAGCGTCCTTCACCGACACCGCCGCGTGGCTGATGCGCGGCAGCGGCGCGCTCGACGAGGCCGACCGCGACAAGGTCATGGAGAAGCTGTTCGACCGTCGCGAGGGGATCGGGCTGGGATTCCTCCGCAATCCCATGGGCGCCAGCGATCTGGCGCGCTACGCCTACTCCTACGACCGCACCTGTTGCGACCTGTCGGACTTCTCGATGGACAAGGACGCCGACGTCATGGCGTTGACGAAGCAGGCAGCCTCCATCAATCCCGGGATCACGGTCAAGGCGGTGCCGTGGAGTTCACCGGCCTGGATGAAGGACAACAACGACATCGAGCACCGTGGCTGGCTGCGCCACGAGTACTACGACGAGTACGCGCAGTACTTCGTCAAGTACATCCAGGCCTATGCCAAGGCTGGTGTCGACATCGACTACGTCTCGCCGCAGAACGAGCCCGGCTGCTGTTACGGCACCGACTATCCGTCCATGAACTGGAACGCCGATGCCTTGCGGGCGTTCACCAAGGACCACCTGTGGCCCGCGTTCCGTAAGGCGGGCATCGACACCAAGACGCTGGTGTTCGACTGGAACTGGAAGAACTTTCCCGAGATGGGTGCCGAGCAGCTGGCCGACGCCGAACTGGTCGACGATCCGCTGTTCGGTGGGATCGCCTGGCACGGATACGCGGGCGATCCCTCGACGCAAAGCGAGGTCCACAAGCAATACCCGGGCGTGAAGTCGTTCAACACCGAGAACTCCGGCGGTGGCTGGGTGGACGACCAGCAGCGCGAGGACATGCTCAACCTGATCGACTACACCCGCAACTGGGGACGCAGCTGGGTCAAGTGGAGCCTGGCGATGGACCAGAACAACGGTCCCACCAGCGGCGGCTGCGGTACCTGCACCGGACTCATCACCGTCCACAACGGCGGCAAGCGACACGGGCAGGTCGACTACACGGTCGAGTACTACACGATGGGGCACCTCACCAAGTTCGTCGAACCCGGCGCGGTGCGCGTCGCCTCCACCGACGGTGCGGTCCGCAACGTCGCCTGGCGCAACCCCGACGGCTCCACGGCGCTGATCGCCTACAACGACACCGACAAGCCGCGAACGATCCGGATCAAGGCTGACGGCCACTACGCGTCCTACCGGCTGCCCGCCCGCGCGTCGGCGACGTTCACCTGGGGCGGCTGAGACAAATTATGTAGATCGGTCTATTATTCGAGACGTGGCGGCAAAAGGACTTCAGACCCGGGCCCGATTCATCGAAGCGGCCCGCACCCTCGTCGAGGCGAAGGGCTACCACGGCACCGGCCTCAACGAGGTGCTGGCGCTGGCCGGAGCCCCACGAGGCTCGTTCTACCACCACTTCCCACGCGGCAAGGACCAGCTGATCGGCGAGGCCCTGGCCGCCGCCGGTCAGGAACTCGACGACATGGTGAACGCGCTGGCCGAGACGGCGACGTCGTCGCGCGAACTCGTCGCGGCGTTCCTTGAGGTGCTGGCCGAGCGGATGACCGAGGCCGACTACGCCAAGGGCTGCCCGATCGCGACGGTGGCACTGGAGGTCGCCTCGAGCAACCCGCAACTGCAGGCGGTCTGCGGCGGCATCTACAGCGCCTGGCAGGAGCGGCTGACGTCGGCTCTGCTGGCCGAGGGACGCGACCCGGTCGAGGCCGAGGACCTCGGGGCGACGGTGCTCGCGCTGATCGAGGGCGCGCTGGTTCTGGCCCGCGCCAACCGAAGCCGGGTGCCCATCGAACGGTCCGCTCGCCAGATCGCGCGGTTGCTCGGCATGGACTGAACACGCTGACCCTGGACGGGTATCCGTCTTTTTGCTCTCAAATTATGTAGATCGGTCTAGATAGGAACAGTGACATGACAGCGAACACCCCTCACCGTCCCGACGCCGTCGTCTTCGGCGCCACCGGTTTCCTCGGCCGCTGGACGACACTGGAACTGCTGCGGCAGGGCCGCTCGGTCGCGGCGGTGATCCGGAAGCCCGGTGGCCTGGCGGCCTCGGGGCAGACCCGGGAAGCCGAGCTTCGCGGATGGTTTACCGACCACGGCGCGAGCACCGAAGGCCTGACGGTTGTCGGCGGGGATCTCACCAGCGATGCCGCTCTGGGCATCGACGCGGCGGACGAGCGGCGGCTGGGCGACGTCCGCGACGTGTTCAACCTTGCTGGTAACTACCGGTTCGGGATGGCGCGTCCTGAAGCGCGCATCGTCAACGTCGACGGTGCTCTCAATGTGCTGAACTGGGCCGCCGCTCGGCGGGACCTGCGCCGACTGATCCATGTGTCCGGGTATCGGGTCAGCCCGCGTGATGAGCCCAGGTACCCGATCCCGGAGTCTGAACTGGACCGGCTTTATCGGACGATGGGCGCGTACGAGGCGTCCAAGATCGAGGCCGACGCGGCGGTTCGGGTCGTGGCCGACCGGCGCGGTGTTCCGCTGACCGTGGTGAATCCGTCGGCCGTGATCGGCCACTCCGAAACCGGCGAGGCCGGTCAGTACATCGGCCCGGCGGAACTGGTTCGCCAGCTGTGGAACGGGAAGCTGCCCGTGCTGCCGGGTACGGCTGAGACTTTCGTTCCTGTGGTTACAGTGGACTACGCCGCTAAGTTCCTGTGCGCCATACCCGAACACGATTCGCTCCCTGGTGGACGGCACTGGCTGCTCGACGATGAGACGCCTCGGTTGCCTGAGCTGGTGTCGCTTGTGGCTGAGCGGTTCGGGGTGCGGGCGCCTCGTCGGCTCGTGCCTGTGGGTGTGGTGCGTCGTCTGCCCGCGGCGATTACTGGTGCTGATCCCGAGACGTTGACGTTCCTGTCGGAGGATCGGTACGACACGGGCTCGGCCGATCGGGTCGCGCGCTCGGCGGGGCTGTCGCATCCGCCGGTGGAGACCGCGTTGCGTCGGTGGGCGGATCGGCTGGTGGCGGACGGGTTCGGGACGCTGTCGGCCGTGTCGCCGGGAGGGTTCGCGGATGTCGCGGGTTCGCAGACGTACTTGGCGGGGGATCGGATCACGCCCGATGTGGTTCTGCTGCATGGGTTGCCGCTTGACGGTGAGTCCTGGCGGCCGGTGCTGGGTGAGCTGTCCACGGCGGACGCTAGCAGTGGTTTGTCTACACTGGTCGCTGATTTGCCGGGGCTGGGGCGGTCGGCGGGGAGCGCGGTCGACGTCGGGGAGTGGATGGCTGATTTGTTGGCGCCGATCCGGACTCGGCCGGTCATCGTCGCCCACTCGGCTGCGACGGCGCTGGCGTTGCGGTACGTCGCGTCTGAGCCCGAGAAGGTCGCGGGGCTCGTTCTCGTGTCGCCGTACTTCATTCAGCGACGCACTCCCGCGCCGTTGCGGATTCCGGCGATCACGGCGCCGGTTCTCAAGCGATTGCCTCGTGCGCGCCTGGATGCGCTGCTCGGTGTGGCTGAGGCGGCGACCGCTGCGGCCGGTGCCCCTGGCGTGACCGCGAGAGCCGCGAACGCGATGGCTGCAACGGCCACGACCGGCGCAGCAGCCACGACCGCCGCAACGGCCGCCAACGGTGCGATCGCGCCCGCCGCGACCGAGGCGGCCGTCGAAAGCGCCGCCGCGTCACTGCGCCGTCCCGGCGTCGCCCGTCGCATGGCCCGCATGCTCAAACACGGTGGCCGGTCCGGTGAGCGAGCCGCGCTGGAACGGCTGCTGCGGGACCTCCCGTCGAGTGTGCCGCTCCACATCGTCCACGGCGAGCATGATCCGCTGATCGGTGATCCGGGTCCCGGCACCGTGTCCACAATCCCCGGAGCTGGGCACAATCCACAACTGACACACCCCGCCGCTGTCACCGCGATCCTGCGGGAGGTGACGCTCGCGACGCGGATCCCACGGTGACCGCGATCGATGGCCCCGGGCCGAGTCCGTGCCAGCTCACGATCGTCGGGTTCGACGTCCTCGGCCTGGCCGTTAGCTTGTAGCCGAGCCGAGCCGAGCCGAGCCGAGCCGAGCCGAGCCGAGCCGAGCCGAGCCGAGCCGAGCCGAGCCGAGCCGAGCCGAGCCGAGCCGAGCCGAGCCGAGCTCCGCTGCGCTCACCGGGAACGGCTCACCGCCTCGGCGGCTCGCCGCCGGGGCCTCAGCTCGCCGACGGCACTGGCACCGACCAGCACCAGCGTGAACCCCACGCCCGCGAGGATGGCCACCGACGGCGAAGCCGCGCTCTGCACCACACCCGCCAAGCCCGCGCTGGCCGCGTAGCCGACACCCACCGCCGCGTACAGCACCGAATACGCCGCCGCGTGCGCGCTGGGCGGCAGCGCCTCGCGCAGCGACAGGTTCCGGGTCACCTGTACACCCGACGCCAACAAGCCCGCGACCAACAGCGCACCCGCGATCCACACCAGCGAACCCGCCACCCCGACGAGGGCCACGCAGCCCGTGACACCCAGCAGCAACACCAGGCTCTGGGCCCGCAGCGAGCCCGGCCAGGAACCGCGCAACCCGTACAAGGCCGCCCCGGCAGCTGACGCGATCGCGAACCCGGCCAACAGCGGTCCCGCCCAGCCGACCCCGATCCCGCGCTGCTCCAGCAACGCGGGCAGCACCAGCTCCGCCAACGCCAACATCGACAACGCCGCCGCCCCGGTCACATAGATCGGCCAACCCCGCAACAGCGTGCGCGCCATCGAAACCCCCGCGCGATCATCGTCGTCCGCCGTCCACCCGGCGGGCAACGCCCACATCCCCGCCGTCGCCGCGGCCAACAGCGCGGCGGCCAGCAGCAACGGCGACGGCGGCGCCACGCTCAACGCGAGCACCGTGGCCAACGCAGGCGACACCGCCCACACCGCGTACGTCAAGACAGACTCCGCGCTCAACGCCTTCACCACCAGCGACTCGGGCAACCGCGACGTCAGCAACGCCCGCAACCCACCCGTCGCGGCGGCGGGCGCCGCCCCCGCGAGCGCCGCCAACGCCCCCAACACCAACGGATCCCCACCCGGCATCAACCCCAAGCCCGCGAACGCCCCCGCCCCGACGGCCATCCCGATCGCCAACGGGACCCGAGCCCGCTCCGGCCGCAACCGCGGCCCCAACACCACGGCCCCCACGACCTCACCGATCACATACGCCGCCGCCAATCCAGCCCCCACCGCGTACCCACCCGCCCGCTCCCGCACCAGGAACACCAAAGCGAGCGGCGCCATCGCCACCGGCAACCGGGCACTGAACGCGACCAGTGCCCACACCAGAACAGGACGAGTGGCGAGCTGGCGATAACTCATACGGACCTCCCGGGGCTTCGACGGCATCGATTGTCGTCAACGCCACCGACACTCCCGAAAATTCACCCCCCAAAGTAGACCCGCCACCCGCACGAGTTCCGCCACCGAAGTCGTGCCGGTTTCGTCCTCGGCGCCGATACCGTCCCCACCAGCCCCCGAACCCGAAGGAACCGCCCATGAAACGGCCCCACCTCAACCGCCGGACCGTGCTCTACGGCGCGGCCGCCGCCACAGCCGCCACAGCCCTCGGCATGGGCGCCTCCCGTTTCGCCCAAGCCGACGCGGGCCACCCACCGAACCTCAGCGCCTACGACCGCAAGGTCCTCGCCGACAAGCCGGTGGCCTACTGGCGGCTGTCGCACCCCTCCCACGGCAAGGAATACGACCAGGTCAACGGCCACCTGGGCACCTACTACAACGTCACCAAGACCACCCGGCTACCCAACGGCGACGGCGGCGCGATCTTCAACGGCGCCAACGGCTACTTCCGCGTCCCGAGCCACAAGTCGTTCAGCATCACCACCACCGGCCGCCTCACCATCGAAGCCTGGATCAGCCCGCACACACTGGAATTCGCCAAGGACGAACAATCCGGCTACGTCCACTTCATCGGCAAGGGCAAGAAATCCGGCTCCGGCGGCGACCGCGAATGGGCGGGCCGCATCTACTCCAAGACCAACGCCGAGAACCGTCCCAACCGGATCTCCGGTTACGCGTGGAACCCGTCCGGCGGCTACGGCGCCGGTTCGTACTTCCAGGACGCGATCCGCGTCAAACAGTTCATCCACTGGGCGATCGCCTTCGACCTCAACGAAGGCAAGTACGGCACCGTCCGGGTCTACCGCGACGGCAAACTGCGCCAGGGAACCGAACTGGTCTACCGCAAGGGAACCGAGGACGAGGTCATCGTCGTCCCCAAACCCGGCACCGCCCCGGTCCAGGTGGGCAGCCGGGACGGCAAGTCCTGGTTCAACGGCGTGATAGCCAAGGTCGCCATCTACAACCGCCGTCTCAGCGAAACCCAGCTGCGCCCCCACGCCGACCTCATGCACGCCTGACAGCCGGGGAGTGCCGAGGGATCACCGGCACTCCCCTCATCCGTCAGCCGCAGTACTTGCCCTTCCAGTGCACCGCACGGATATAACCGGTACCGACCTCGCCGTAGGCCAGGACGTTGACACCCGGCTTCATACACAGTGGGCTCACGCCACCCTGCGTGTCGGTCACCTCGATCTGCTGCCGACGTCCCTGCGCGTCACAGTTGTTCCACAGCGAATCGTGGTCGGCGTCGATGTACCACTCCTCGCACGGCACCTCGGATCCCGAGGCCGACGCGTGGGCCGAGGCCGCGCTGGTGGGGACGGCGACGGCGACCGCGGCGATGGCGGTCGCCGCCGCGATCCTGATGAACTTCCTCAAGGTTGTCTCCTCTGTGGTGGGGGCGCCCGAACCACCGGATTCGGGTCTGGCAAACCCTTTCTACGACATATCACCTGAACCGGTTCAATCCCAACCCAAAACCCCGCTTCACATAGGATTGCCTCCGACCCGACCGCTACCCAAAAGGCGTTGACGCCGTGACGATTCCCGGAATCCCCGAAGCGACCACCGTGGCCAAGACCGGCGCGGCGGTACTGCGTGGCATACGAGCGGCGGATCGTCCCGCTTACTGGCCCAACATCCGAGAAGGACTGTGGGAACTGGTCGAGATCATGCACCAGTGGCACAAGATGGCACTGGAGACCAGCAACTACGTGCGACTACGCGCCGACGAACTCCGCGAAGAGCGCAAATCCCAACGCAGGGGCCGCAGCGGCAAGAGCGGCGACAGCTGGGGCGCCAGCAACGCCGGTGGCGGCGGCTGGGGCCGTCGCGGCAACTACGAGCGGGTTCGCGCGGACATACAAGACGTGCTCAATCCACCGATACCACTGGTCAACTACCTACGCCCCAAGCGCCGCCGCTCCTCCCAACGCCGCAATCTACGCACCGTCCTACGTATCTACTGCCCCGAACTGCTCGACGAGTGCGAAGCCGCATTCGAAGCCCGAGGCGAGTGGGTACTGCGGCACCGCGAGACCCTCGACGACTGGCTGGAATCGGGACCCTCGGACCCCGAACTACGGAAATTCAAAGCCAAAATGGACGAAACCGCCGACGCCCTACTCCAAGCGGCGAACAAGCTCAGCGAGTTCATCCGAGACACCTTCCCGCTGAACGACCAGCCCTAACGCTCCACGGCCAACTCCCCAAGCTCCGACCAGTCCTCCTGATCGACGGAAGTACTAACGATCCGAGGCGTCTCCGCCAGATACTGCGGCAACGTCTGCTGGGCCTGAGCGAAATGTGCCGACTGAACATGGGCAGCCCCGGCGTCCTGATCCCGAAACGCCTCAACCAGCACATACTCGTTCGAGTCATCGAGGCTGCGCGACCAGTCGAACCACAAACACCCGGGCTCAGAACGAGTGGCCTGGGTGAACTCAGCGGCGATCTCGGCCCAGCGCTCGGCATGCTGGGGCAGAACCCGGAACTTCGCGGTTATGAAAATCATGCCGCGAATGCTAGTTCGAACCGATCCAGCACGGCGGCCTCCCGCCCTCAATTGGTTAGCGCGCCGCTTGAAGCCCCACGTACACGCGCTGTGGCATCCCCCACATCAGTCAACTATGGACCGATACGCCGTCGTCTTCGATGTCGAAGCGATCTTCGACCAAAGGAGTACTTGATGCACGGCAAACGGAAACGGCGGATGATTCTCGGGAGCTTGGCGTTTGGCGTCGCCATGGCTGGCACCCTGGTGTCGGGCGTGGCCCACGCGGACGAACCCGAAGCTCGCAGCCCGCACTGTGACTACGTCGCGCTGCAGTCCGTCAAGATCAGGGCCAAGCCAACGACAAACTCCACGGCCCTCGACCTGCTCGCCAAGGGCAAGCGCATCGACTGCGACAGCCAAGCACAGGTCGGCGGCAAGTTCCGCGACTGCGGTGGTGGCGACGTGTGGAACCGCGTGAACTACAAGGGACGCAAGGCGTGGGTCGCCAGCAACTGCGTCCGCTGGGAACCGTCCTAACCAACAACTCCCTCACCTGAATGCGGCGCATCCGCTCATGCTCCTAGCGCACGATGCTCGCGAGCCGAGCTGGGTCGAGCCGAGCTGGGTCGAGCCGAGCCGAGCCGAACCGAACCGAGCTGGGTCGAGCCTGGCTCCGGGTAGCGACACGAGGCCAACCCCGCCCGCGGCTTCGCCGCTGCTGACCAGGAGCGACGACTCACGAGCTCGGTCGCTGACCAGCGGTGGGGTGGGTGGGAGCCAGCCAAGGACGAGATGTTGAGGCGGGGGACGAGGAGCAGCGACGGGGATATATGGCCCCGCAGGGAAACGAGGCGAGGCTTGGGCGTCGATAACGCATCACTGGAGTGAGTGAGGACTTGGTGACGTTGTCGGAAATCTCGGAGCGGACCAATCGAAGCTTCAGCACGGTTGATCACTGGGCGACTGGGCGTCGTGGCTCCGGGGACTTTCCAGTGCCTAAGTTCGCGCGGCCGCGAAGCAGTCTTTACTCGTGGTCTGAGGTCGCGATGTGGTTGCACAGCAAGGGCGTGGTGGAGCTTTCGGAGGCTGATATTGAACTCGCGCAAGTCTGCGAGGTCGCTGACGCCATGATCCGGAGCCGGAATCTGCAAGAGAAGCTTCCGGCGCCTGACCGAAAGACGCTGGTTGATGTGGTGGCGGCCATGACGACTCGGTTGGCTTTCAAGTAGCTGAAGATGCCCAGGGCATTAGAAAGTACCGCTGGCTAACGGTGGGGGCGGGTGGGAGCCAGCCGGGGATGTGAAGTTGAGGCGGGGGACGAGGGGCAGCGGCTGGGGGCATGGCCCCGCAGGGAAACGGGGCGAAGGTTGAGCCTCGCTTGGCGAGTGGGTGGGTAGGGGGTGGCCGCGCGCGGCTGGGTGTCGCGCGCGGGCTGGGTGACTGGTGCGGGTGGCTAGTCGTCGGCGTTCTTGCCGGTTCCGCGGGCGTCGCCGGAGTCGGAGGCCGAGCTGTTGTTGTCGGACGGGTTCTTCTTGTCGGAACCGGGGGCTTCGGACTTGTCGGATTTGGTGGAGTCGCTCGGATCGGTTGGGTCGGTTGGGTTGGTGGAGTCGGTGGTGTCGTCCGTGGTGCTGCCGTTGTCGGCGACGGTTCCGGAGTTGGCGTCGACGGTTACGTATTTGATGGTGCCGCTCGCGCAGGTGAGTTCGACGTCCCATATCGGGGTGTTGGCCGTGTCGTAGAAGAGGGCCGCTGTTGCTTCGCAGTCCGGGTACTTGGCTTCGGCTTTGTCGGCGGCTTCGGCGATGTCAAGGGTCGCGCTGGGGATGGGTGCCAGTTTGGTGTTGTCGGTGGGGGAGGTGTCGTTGGCTTGGGCGGCGGTGGCCGTCGCCAGGGTGCCGCCGGCCAGCAGCATGCCGGTGAGACCAGCCAGAACCAGGGCACGGCGGTGGGAGAGAAGAGACATGGGTGGTGCCTTTCGGTTGTGTGGTTGTGACACCACCCATGTTGCGATGTGGTTGCTTAGCGTGGGCTTAAGTGGGCTTGGCTGGTTTTCAGCTTGTCCAGGTTGGACGGAGCGGCATCGCGGGCAGGAGTTGGTCGCCCAGTTTGACGCCCAGCATTTGGTGTAGTTGGATGCCGTTGTGCTCGAAGCCGAGGCGACAGCCCACTAGGTACAGTCGCCAGGTTCGGGCGGTTTCCAGGCCGACGAGTTTGACCGCGTCGTCCCAGTTGCGTTCCAGGTTGGCTTCCCAGGCCGCGAGGGTCAGCGCGTAGTGTTCGCGCAGGTTCTCGGCGTGCTGGACTTCGAAGCCCGCGTCGTGCATGTGGGTCATCAGTGGACCCGGGCCCGACAGGGCTCCGTCGGGGAAGATGTAGCGCTCGATGAAGCCGCCTCGGGCGATCGCCGGGCCCTTGCTGTCGGGTTTGGTGATGCAATGGTTGAGGAGGCGGCCGCCGACCTTGAGTTTCGAGTACAGGGACGAGAAGTAGGATGCCAGGTTTTCTCGTCCGATGTGCTCGGTCAAGCCGATGGAGGAGATGACGTCGTATTCGTCGTCGGGTACGTCGCGGTAGTCGAGGAATTTGACTTCGGCGAGGTCCTGTAGGCCCTGGTCGACGATGGCCTTTTGGGCCCATTCGGCTTGTTCCTTGGACAGCGTGACGCCCAGGGCCTTGACGCCGTAGTGCTTGGCGGCGTGCCTGACCATGCCGCCCCAGCCGCAGCCGACGTCGAGCAGGCGCATGCCGGGCTTGAGGTCGAGCTTGCGGGCAACGAGGTCGTGCTTGGCCCATTGGGCCTGTTCGAGGGTGGTGTCGTGGGATTCGTACACCGCGCAGGTGTAGGCCATCGAGTCGCCCAGGAACAGTTCGTAGAAGTCGTTGCCGACGTCGTAGTGGTGCGAGATCGCGTCGGCGTCGCGGGACTTCGAGTGCGATCGGCCCGACAGGTGCGCTTCGCGCGCCGGGATCGGTGGGCGTTTCAGGAGTTTGAGGCCGCCCAGTGCCGACCACAGTTTCACGAGCTCCAGTTTGGGGAGCTGGACTTCCAGCATCCACAGTTTCTTCATGAGCTCGTAGAGGTCGCCGGCCACGTCGACGGCGCCGGTGATGTAGGCCCGGGCCAGGCCGAGTTCGAAGCGGCGGGCACTGGCCAGGTAGTTCAGTGCCGTCTGGTCCCGGACGTCCAGGACGGGCGCGTCCGGTCCGGCGGGGATGGCGCTACCGTCGTAGGCGCGAAATCCCACCGGTGGGTCGTTTCCAACGATGCGGGTAAATACTTCAGCGAGTTGCACTATCCGTCACCACCTTGTCGTAAAGATCTGGGAGTCGTGCGCCGGGGTCGTATCGCTGCTTGAGTTCGTCGTAGGCTTCGCCGCCGTAGCGGCGCCGGAACTCATCGCGGTCATAATGGACTGTTGAATACAGTGACTTGTGGCCACCGAGTTCGTCAACGAGGTTTTCGACGAAGCGGTTGTGGTGGTCGGGCGCCTGGCCCGGACGCAGCATCGCCGTCGCCCAGAAGCCGAAGTTGACGTAGCGTTCGCCGCGGTCCAGCGGGTACAGCGGCCAGGTGCGTTCGCCCGACAGCTGGAGGGGGCACAGCCACAGTGGGCGGATCGGGACGTTGGCGCAGAACTCGCGCAGGAACTCCGGCGCTCGCGACAGTGGAATCTCGACGTCCTGGATCACGGCCTCGCGGCGTTTGCCCTGCAACGCGTCGATGCGGCGGGTGATGCCGACGCGGCGGTCCAGCGCCACCAGGCGACGGTATACATCGGAGCGGCGCAGCGGTTGCGGCCACAGGCGACGGATGACCGGGTTCTGGACGCCCAGCGCCGCCGAGCACCAGAACCAGTCGGTGTCCCAGCGCCACAGGTAGTCGTGGACGGTGAGGCGGTCGCTGCGGCGGCGGCGCAGCGATTTGTAGTAGACGTGTTCCTCGGTGTAGTCCGAGACCGGTCCGGGTTCGTCGGTGAACCGGCCCAGCGACAGGTAGGTCTCGCCGGGGCCGAAGGCGACGCCGTCGAGGAAGTCGACCTCGCCGCGTTCCCAGATCTCGCCGAGCGCGGCGAAGGCCGCGTCGGGGTCGTCGAAGCGGCGGTACTCCAGCGCGACGGTGTTGGAGACCGGTTTGAGGTCGATGATCAGCCGCACCGCGTATCCGAGCGAGCCGTAGGAGTTGGGCAGGCCGCGGAACAGCGGGTCGTCGGGGTGGACGGTGACGATCTCGCCGGAGCCGGTCAGCACGTCCATCTCCAGGACGGACTCGTGTGGCAGACCGTCGCGGAACGAGGTCGACTCGATGCCCAGGCCCGCGACCGCGCCGCCCAGCGTGATGGTCTTCAGCTGCGGCACCACGTGCGGCATCAGCTTGTGCGGCAGGGTGGCCGCGACGAGTTTCTCGTAGGTGATGAGGCCGCCGACCTCGGCGGTGCGGTTGTCGGGGTCGATGGCGATGACCGAGTCCAGGCCGTCGGTGGGCAGTCCGGGGCTGGAGTCGCGGCCGCCGAAGCGGAACAGGTTGGAACTGGGTTTGGCCAGCCGCACCCGGGCTCCGGCGGGCAAGGCGAGCAACGCCGCCCGCAGTCGCGCGACACTGGCGTCATGCTCGTTCCGGGACATGGAATCAAGCTAGTACGGTTTGCTTGCTTTTTGCCACCACTGAGACAATCCTGAGACGCAGGCCGCATATTTGTGCAGTTGAGTGCTCAGTGTGAATGGACTCCGGGAGTGTCCGTCGCTTTAGCTCATTGACCGGTCCCGCGCGGCGGGGCTAGGGTGGGCCATTGTCGAATGATCGTCCCGTTACCGGAGGTAGTCGTCGTTGAGTTTGCCGCGTGGTGTCGAGGTCAAGGGTGAGATGGGCGAGCGGTTCGCCGAGATCCTCAGTCCGGAGGCCCTGGATTTCCTGGCCGTCCTGCATCGGGAGTTCGCCGGACGGCGCGCCGAGCTGCTGGCCGCGCGAGCCCGGCGGCAGGCCGACTTCGACGCCGGGGCCGGGCTGGACTTCCTGGCCGAGACCGCCGCGGTGCGCGACGACCCCGGCTGGCGGGTGGCCGAACCGGCTCCCGGGCTGGTCGACCGGCGGGTCGAGATCACCGGGCCGACCGACCGCAAGATGACCGTCAACGCCCTCAACTCGGGTGCCAAGGTGTGGCTGGCCGACCTGGAGGACGCGAACACTCCACTGTGGGAAAACGTTGTCGCGGGGCAGCTGAACCTGCGCGACGCCCTGGACCGGACCATCGACTTCGACGCCGGGGGCAAGCAGTACCGGCTCAAGCCCGCCGGGGAGCTGGCAACGATCGTGGTGCGGCCGCGCGGCTGGCACCTGGACGAGAAGCACCTGCTGGTGGACGGCGAGCGGATGTCGGGCTCGCTGGTCGACTTCGGGCTGTACTTCTTCCACTGCGCCCGCAGGCAACTGGAACGCGGGCACGGCCCGTACTTCTACCTGGCGAAACTGGAGAGCCACCTCGAGGCGCGGCTGTGGAACGACGTGTTCGTCCGGGCGCAGCAGCTTGTGGACATTCCACGCGGGACGATCCGCGCCACCGTCCTCATCGAGACCGTCACGGCGGCCTTCGAGATGGAGGAGATCCTGTACGAGCTGCGGGACCATTCGGCCGGGCTCAACGCGGGGCGTTGGGACTACCTGTTCAGCATCATCAAGAAGTTCCGGGCCCGGGGCGCGGAGTTCCTGCTGCCGGAGCGCAACGCGGTGACGATGACGGCGCCGTTCATGCGCGCCTACACCGAACTGCTGGTGCGCACCTGCCACAAACGCGGCGCCCACGCCATCGGCGGGATGGCCGCGTTCATCCCCAGCCGCCGCGATCCCCAGGTCAACGCCACCGCGCTGGACAAGGTGCGCGCCGACAAGTCGCGCGAGTCCGGCGACGGCTTCGACGGCTCCTGGGTCGCGCACCCCGACCTGGTGCCGATCTGCCGGGAGGAGTTCGACAAGGCGCTCGGCGAGAACGCCAACCAGCTCAACCGGTTGCGCGAGGAGGTCTCGGTGACCGCCGCCGACCTGCTCGCGGTGGACGCCGACCCGAACCAGATCACCCGCGAGGGGCTGCGCAACGACATCACCGTCGCGCTGCGGTACCTGACGGCCTGGCTGGGCGGCACCGGCGCGGTCGCGATCTTCAACCTGATGGAGGACGCCGCCACCGCCGAGATCTCGCGCTCGCAGGTGTGGCAGTGGGTGCACAACGGCGTCACGCTCGCCGACGGCGCGACGGTGGACGCCGAGCTCGTCGAGGGCATCATCGCCGAGGAACTCAAGACCATCGCCGCCGAACCCGGTGTCGACGCCGACCGGCTGGAACAGGCGACGCGACTTTTCCGCGCGGTGGCGCTCGACGACGACTACGCCGAGTTCCTGACGCTCCCCGCGTACGAGGAGATGCCCTGACCCGGAGGTGATCGACAATGGACGTGACGGGGCTGGCTCCGGCGTTTCGTGAGATCGTCGGCGCGGACGCCGTCATCACCGATCACCAGGAGCTGCGCACCTACGAGTGCGACGGCCTGACCTCGCACGCGGCCGTGCCGGGCATCGTGGTGCTGCCGACCAGCGCCGACCAGGTCGCCCGGATCGTGAGGACCTGTGTCGCCGAAGGGGTCCCGTACGTCGCGCGCGGTTCGGGCACCGGCCTGTCGGGCGGGGCGCTGCCGCGCGCCGACGGGGTTCTCATCGTCACCTCCCGGATGCGGCGCGTTCTCGGCGTCGACGTCGCCAACCGGATCGCCGTCGTCGAACCCGGGGTGGTGAACCTCGCGGTGACGCGGGCGGCCTCCCCGTCCGGGTACTACTACGCTCCCGACCCGTCCAGCCAGCAGATCTGCTCGATCGGCGGCAACGTCGCCGAGAACTCCGGCGGCGCGCACTGCCTGAAGTACGGGTTCACCGTCAACCACGTCCTGGGCCTGGAGATCGTGACCCCGCAGGGGGAGTTGGTGCGGCTCGGTGGGCCCGCGGTGCAGTACCCCGGCTATGACCTGGTGGGCGCGTTCGTGGGTTCGGAGGGCACGCTCGGCATCGCCACCGAGGTGACGGTGCGGCTGTTGCGGGCGCCCGAGGACGTGGCGACCCTGTTGGCGGCCTTCGACTCCATCGACGCCGCCGGGGCCTGCGTGTCGGCGATCATCGCGGCGGGCATCATCCCGGCCGCGATCGAGATGATGGACGCGACCGCGATCGCCGCCGTCGAGGCGGCGGTGGCCTGCGGTTACCCGCCCGGGGCCGCCGCGGTGCTGATCGTCGAGGTGGACGGACCGGCCGCCGAGGTCGCCGCGCAGCTGGACCAGGTGCGCACCCTCGCCGCCGAGGCCTTCGACATCCGCGTCGCCGCCGACGACACCGAACGGGCCGCGATCTGGAAGGGCCGCAAGTCCGCGTTCGCGGCCATCGGGCACACCTCGCCCTCGTACATCGTCCAGGATGGAGTCGTGCCGCGCACCGCGCTGCCCGCCGTGCTGAGCCGGATCGAGACGCTGTCGCGCGACAGCGGTATCGCCGTGGCCAACGTCTTCCACGCCGGGGACGGCAACCTGCATCCGCTGGTCATGTACGACGACAAGGTCGCCGGTGAGACCGAACGCGCCGAGGAGGTGTCGGCCGCGATCCTGGACCTGTGCCTGTCGCACGGCGGATCACTGACTGGCGAACACGGGATCGGGGTAGACAAATCCCGGTATATGCCGCGGATGTTCTCCGACGCGGACCTGGACACGATGCAACTGCTGCGCTGCGCCTTCGACCCGGGCGGCTTGTGCAACCCGGGGAAGGTGTTCCCGACGCCGCGCTTGTGCGGCGAACGGCCAGGTCACCGCAAGGGCGTGCATCCGCTTGCCGAATCCGGGAAGGCGGAATTGCTGTGACGACGGAGATCTTCGACCGACTCGCCGAGGCCTGCGACGGCCGGGTGACGCTGGGGACCAGCGAGGACGCGGTGTGCGGCCTCGTGCCGTCCTATGTGGCGGCACCCGGTTCGGAGGGGGACGTGGCGGCGCTGTTGCGGGTGGCCGACGAGTGCGGGCTGTCGGTGACGCCGCGCGGGGCCGGAACCAAACTGCACTGGGGCCCGACGCCGCGCGGCTGCGAACTGATCCTGGACATGAGCCGGTTCGACCGGGTCATCGACCACGCCGACGGCGACATGGTGGTGGAGGTCGAGGCCGGTTGCCGGCTGGACCGGCTGTCCGAGACGCTGGCGGTGGCGGGACAGCGGCTGGCCGTCGACGTCCCCCGCTACGACGACGACACCCACGCGGTCGGCACCGTCGGCGGCCTCATCGCCACCGGCCACGCCGGGCCGCTGCGACTGTCCTATGGGGCGGTCCGGGATCTGCTGCTGGGCGTGACGATGGTGCGCGCCGACGGCGTCGTGGCCCGCGCCGGTGGCCGGGTCGTCAAGAACGTCGCCGGTTACGACCTCGGCAAGCTGTTGACCGGTTCCTTCGGAACCCTGGGCGTGGTCACCTCGGCGATCTTCCGGCTGCACCCGCTGCCCGAGGCGACGGCCTGGGTCGCGGTCACCACCGCCGATCCGGCCGGTGCCGCCCGGCACGCCTCGGCGCTGATCGACTCGCAGCAGGTACCGACCACCGTGGACATGGACCGGCCCGGCGTCACCGCGCCGATCACCGTGGCGGCCAGCTTCGAGGGCACCGCCGAGGGAGTCGCCGCGCGCGCCGTGCGGGCCGCGGCCGCCGTGGACGGCAAGGTCATGGTCAATCCCGTCAACGGGCACGCCGAACACGTCGCGGCCGGTGCCGACAGCGAGGTCGTGGCCGAACCCGACCCCGGCGGCGCGGCCACCGAGCCGCTGGTGTGGCACGGATCCTGGCCCGACAGTCCACACGGAACCCTGGTGGCGGTCACGGTGCCGC
Organism: Stackebrandtia nassauensis DSM 44728; assembly: GCF_000024545.1. GTDB lineage: Bacteria > Actinomycetota > Actinomycetes > Mycobacteriales > Micromonosporaceae > Stackebrandtia > Stackebrandtia nassauensis. Next base: position 5,308,812 of record NC_013947.1, on the reverse strand, counting down.
CCGCCGCGCTCCCGGCCGCGATGGAGGCGGTCGCGCAGGCCGCCCGCGCCAACGACCTCGACGTACCGGCGCGCGGCAGCGCCGTGGGCGTCATCCACACGGCGATTCCGCCGGAGGCCGAACCCGGAACGGTGGCCTCCTTCGTGGCGGCGCTGCGCGACCGGGTCCGCGGCCGCGACGGCAGCACCGTCGTGGTGCACGCGCCGGACGCGGTGCGCCAGCGCGTCGACATGTGGGGGCCGGTCGACGACGGGGCGCTGGATCTGATGCGCCGCGTCAAGAACGAGTTCGACCCCAGGCACCGGCTCAGTCCGGGCCGCTTCGTCGGAAGGCTGTGAACCCAGGATGGACGCGCCGGATCTGAAACGACTCGCCGACACGTGCGTCCATTGTGGTTTCTGTTTGTCGACGTGCCCCACCTACGAACTGTGGGGACAGGAGATGGACTCGCCGCGCGGGCGGATCCAGCTGATGAAACTGGGTCTGGAGGGCGCCGAGCTCACCGATTCCACCGTGAACCACATGGACCGGTGTCTGGGGTGCATGGCCTGCGTGACGGCCTGTCCCTCGGGGGTTCGCTACGACGTCCTCATCACCGCCAAACGCGCCGAGGTGGAGGAACAGCATCCGCGCACCGCTTCGGAGCGCTGGCTGCGGCGGCTGATCTTCGCGCTGTTCCCGTATCCGCGCCGGTTGCGGCTGTTGCGGTGGCCGCTGCGGATCGCGCAGTGGCTGCGGTTGGACCGGCTCGCGACCCGGACGCTGTCGCGGCGGGCCCCGCGACTGGCGACGATGGCGACACTGGCGCCCCGCGCGGGTGCGCGTCCCCGACTGCCGCAGCGGATCGCGGCGTCGGGCGACAAACGGGCGACGGTCGGCATGCTCACCGGCTGCGTCCAGGGCGAGTTCTTCCCGCAGGTCAACGCCGCCACCGCGCGGGTGCTGGCGGCCGAGGGCTGCGAGGTGGTGATCCCACCGGGGCAGGGCTGCTGCGGGGCGTTGTCCCTGCACACTGGACGGCGAGCCGAGGCGACGAACTTCGCCAAGGCCACGATCGAGGCGTTCGAGGCCGCCGGGGTCGACACGATCGTCGTCAACGCGGCCGGTTGCGGCTCGGCGATGAAGGAGTACGACGAACTGTTCGCCGACGACCCCAACTGGGAACGACGGGCCCGCGACTTCGTCGCGAAGGTCCGCGACGTCAGCCAGTACCTGGCCGAACTGGGGCCGCGCGGGCCACGACACGCACTGAACCTCACCGTCGCCTACCACGACGCCTGCCATCTGGCCCACGCCCAACGGGTGCGGGCACAACCGCGCGAACTGTTGCGCGGCATACCCGGGCTCGACGTACGCGAGATCGCCGACGCCGAGATCTGCTGCGGTTCGGCCGGTGTCTACAACATCCTGCAACCGAAAGCCGCGTCCGAACTGGGCGACCGCAAGGCCGCCAACGTCCTGGACACGAACGCGGAACTGCTGGTCTCGGCCAATCCCGGCTGCGCCATGCAGATCGCCGCCGCCGTCACACGACGCGGCGAGTCACTGCCGGTGGCGCACATCGTCGAAGTCCTCGACGCGGCGATCCGTGGCGACGATCCCGCGAAACTGCTCGATCGAGGCTAATGCCCCGACAGTCGTTGGCCGGCGCGGATGACGGCCATCGCGAGCCGGTCGCCGGGGCGGCGGCCCAGGCGTTCGATGGGGCCCGACACCGAGATGGCCGCGACGACGCGGCCGGTGCGGTCGCGGACCGGGGCCGAGACCGAGGCGACGCCCGCCTCGCGTTCGGCGACGCTTTGGGCGTAGCCGCGGCGGCGGACCTCGGTGAGGGTCTGGGCGGTGAAGCGGCACTTGGGAAGCAGCGGCAGCACGGCCTCGGGGGGTTCCCACGCGAGCAGGACCTGGGCTCCGGAACCGGCCGACATGGGCAGGACCGCCCCGACCGGGACCGTGTCGCGTAGTCCACTGTGTCGTTCGGCGGCGGCGCAGCAGATGCGCTCGTCGGCGCGGCGCCGGTAAAGCTGGGCGCTCTCGCCGGTCTGGTCGCGCAGCAGTTTGAGTATCGGTTCGGCGGCCTGCAACAGGACGTCGGGAGTGGTGTTGGCCAACTCGCCCAGTCGCGGGCCCGGACGCCAGCGGTTCTCGTGGTCGCGCACCAGCATGCGGTGGGCCTCGAGGGCCTGCGCGAGCCGGTGGGCGGTGGCCCTGGGCAGCCCGGATTTGTCGACGAGTTCGGCCAGGCTGGCGCCCTCGGCACAGGAGGTGAGGATCAACACGGCCTTGTCGAGTACGCCGACACCACTGATACTGTTTCCCATGAGCTGAAATGTACCTCCCAATATTCGGGACGTCCAGGAAGGGTGACCCATGACAAACAAGGTGCCGCTGACGATGGCGGAGAAGGTGTGGAACGCCCACACGGTGCGTGAACGCGCCGGTGAACCGGACCTTCTCTATATCGACCTGCACCTGTTGCACGAAGTCACCAGCCCGCAGGCCTTCGACGGACTGCGGCAGTCCGGGCGCAAGGTGCGCCGTCCCGATCTGACCATCGCCACCGAAGATCACAACACGCCGACCGACAATCTGCTGACCATCTCCGACCCCGTGTCGCGCACTCAGATCGAGGCGCTGCGCCGCAACTGCGAGGAGTTCGGCGTCCGGCTGCATCCGCTGGGCGACGCCGAACAGGGCGTCGTGCACGTCGTCGGCCCGCAGCTGGGCCTCACCCAGCCGGGCACCACGGTTGTTTGTGGTGATTCCCACACCAGTACCCACGGGGCCTTCGGCGCGCTGGCGTTCGGGATCGGCACCAGCGAGGTGGAGCACGTGCTGGCCACCCAGACGCTGCCGCAGACCCGTCCCAAGACCATGGCGGTGACAGTGGACGGCGAGCTGCCCGAGGGCGTCAGCGCCAAGGACCTGATCCTGGCGATCATCGCGAAGGTCGGCACCGGCGGCGGACGCGGCCACATCGTCGAGTACCGGGGCTCGGCCATCCGGTCGCTGTCGATGGAGGCGCGCATGACGGTGTGCAACATGTCGATCGAGTGGGGCGCCAAGGCGGGCATGATCGCGCCAGACGAGACCACCTTCGCGTATCTGCGGGATCGTCCGCACGCGCCCAAGGGAGAGGAATGGGACGCGGCGGTGGCCGCTTGGTGCCAATTGCCGACCGACGACGGCGCGGTCTTCGACAAGGAGATCCACGTCGACGCCGCCAGTCTGAGTCCGTTCGTCACCTGGGGCACCAACCCCGGCCAGGGCGTGCCGCTGTCGGCCAGTGTCCCGTCCCCCGACGACTTCGACGATCCCAGCCAGGCCGCCGCCGCGCGCAGCGCACTGGACTACATGGACCTGACGCCGGGCACGCCGATGACCGACATCGGGGTGGACGTCGTGTTCGTCGGCTCCTGCACCAACGGCCGCATCGAGGACCTGCGGGCCGCCGCCGAGGTGCTCAAGGGAAAGAAGGTCGCCGACAACGTGCGCATGCTCGTGGTGCCGGGCTCGGCCCGGGTGCGGGCCCAGGCCGAAACCGAAGGGCTGCACGAGGTGTTCACCGACGCGGGAGCCGAGTGGCGGTTCGCGGGCTGCTCGATGTGCCTGGGCATGAACCCCGACCAGCTGGCGCCCGGCGCCCGCTCGGCGTCGACCTCGAACCGCAACTTCGAAGGCCGCCAAGGCAAGGGTGGCCGAACTCACCTCGTCTCGCCGTCCGTGGCCGCCGCTTCCGCCGTCACCGGACGCCTCACCGCGCCCGCCGCCCTGGCCCAGTAAAGGAGAACCCGACCGATGCAGAGCTTCACCGTCCATACCGGCCGCGCCCTGCCGCTGCGCCGCTCCAACGTGGATACCGACCAGATCATCCCGGCCAGTTACCTCAAGCGGGTGACGCGCACCGGCTTCGCCGACGGCCTGTTCGCCTCGTGGCGTGGCGATCCCGATTTCGTTCTCAATCGGGATGCATATGCGGAATCCACCATCCTGGTGACGGGAACCGAATTCGGCACCGGATCCTCGCGGGAACACGCCGTGTGGGCGTTGCAGGACCACGGTTTCCGCGCGGTCATCGCGCCTCGTTTCGGCGACATCTTCCGCGGCAACGCCCTCAAGGGAGGGCTGTTGCCTGTCGAGTTGGACACATCCGCCGTCGAATGGCTGTGGGACGCCGTCGAGGCGGACCCCTCCATAGAGGTCACGGTCGATCTGGAGCGCCGGGAAGTCATTGCCGGGCAACAGGTATGGAAATTCGACCTCGACGATCACAGTCGGTGGCGATTGCTGGAGGGATTGGACGACATAGATCTGACGCTTCGGGACGAATCGGCCATCACGGCCTTCGAATCCGAACGTCCGTTGTGGCTTCCACGGACACTGCCGGTGGCGTGATCATCCCAATTTGTTGACTCGGCGGCGATCCTCAGGCGTGGCCGAAGAAATTTCTTTGCGACACAACGATTTTTCTCTCTGATATGGTTGCGCCCGCGCACGAATCGGCATAACGTGCGGTTTACGGTTCATCCGAACCATTCGAAATATGTTGTCGGGAGGGAAAATCTCGTGAATAAGGCTGAGTTCATCGACGCGCTCGTCGAGCACCTCGGAGACCGGAAGACGGCTCTCAAAGCACTCGACGCGATGCTGGAGGAAATCCAGCGGGCGGTCTCCAAAGGGGAAAAGGTCTCCTTCGCCGGATTCGGCGTCTTCGAAAAGCGCCAGCGCGCCGCGCGCATGGCACGGAACCCGCGCACCGGTGAGGCTGTGCGGGTCAAGAAAACCGTCGTGCCCGCGTTCCGTCCCGGTCAGGGCTTCAAGGAGCTGGTGACCGGCGAGAAGAAGATGCCCAAGCGGTCTACCGGTAAGAAGTCGACGGCCCGCAAGACGACGGCCAAGCAGACGGCTCCGGCGAAGAAGTCGACCACTCGCAAGGCCGCGGCCAAGAAAACTGTCCGCACCGCCTCTAAGGCGGCCAAGTCCGTGACCAAACGGGTGGGTGCCACTAAGAAGACGGCCGCGAAGAAATCCGCTAAGAAAGCGTCCCGCGGACGTTTATCCATAAACCCGAGTGGGTCATCCGTTAGGCCCACAAGCGATCATCAAAAAAGGGGAGTGGCTTAAATATGAAGCCGCTCCCCTCGGTCGTTTCAGGTTTCTCCAGTCACCTTTGGATGGCTATCCGGTCGGTAAGGCGAGCCTTATCCGCCCGCGGCGCGCAGGAATTCCGCGAAGAACACCCCGATGGCCAGCGAGGCCGAGATCGCGGCCAGCAGCCAGAACCTGGTCACGATGGTGACCTCGCTCCATCCGGCCATCTCGAAATGGTGATGTATGGGGGACATACGGAATACGCGCTTTCCAGTGGTCTTAAAGGAGACATACTGGATGATCCGGGACGAAGTCACGAAGACGAACAGTCCACACACCACGGGCAGCAACAGCAGTGTGCGGGTGGCCATCGCCATTCCCGCGATCAGGCAGCCGAGCCCCAGCGAGCCGACGTCGCCCATGATGATTTTGGCCGGAGACGTGTTCCACCACAGGAATCCGACGAGCGCCCCGGCCGCGGCACCGGCGACCAGCGCCACCTCCAGCGGATCGCGGACCTCGTAGCAGGGCCCCAGTTTCGGGACCTCGGCGCACCAGTGCCGGTACTGCCAGAACGCGATGACCACATAGGCCGCCATCACGATGGCCGTCGATCCCGCCGCCAGTCCGTCCAGCCCGTCGGTGAGATTGACGCTGTTCGATGCCGCCATGACGACGAGTACGAAGACGACGAGCGCGCCGATCTCGGTGATGTTGGCCCACGGAAGGTCTCGTACGAGTGAAAGATGTCCGGTGCCCACTGTGTAGCCTTCGGGGCTCGGCAGGTACAGCGCCATCGCGCCGAATCCGGCACCGACGACGATCTGTCCGAGGATCTTGTACCGCCCGGCCAGCCCGCCCGGGTGCCGCTTCACCACCTTCAGGATGTCGTCCAGCAGTCCGATGAACGCGCCGCCCACCAACAGTCCCAGCAACATGAGCCCGGTGACGGTCGGCAGGTGCGGTCGTCCCTGTAGCGGCAGCAGCGACACATGCCCTACCGCGTAGGCGATGACGGTGGCGCAGACGAAGACGATCCCGCCCATCGTCGGGGTTCGCTGCTTGCCCTCGTTGCTGGCCAGACCGAGCTCGTTGCGCACCGGCTGTTGCCAGCGGCGCAACAGCTTGATCGCGAACGGGGTGATGAAGATGGAGATGACGAAGGCAACGATGGCGCCGATGAGCACGGATCGCAAGGGAGCGGGGCCTTTCGGTATTCACTTTGGCAGGCGGCGCCCGACGATACCGTATCCGCCGGTGGGGCCGCATGATCGCTGCCGGTCCACCGGCTCGACCACCCGGCCGCGCGCGCTGTCGTCAGACGCTGAGCCGTTCGGCGGCGACCAGGGTCTTGTGCGAGAACGACAGCACCCACACGCCGCCGGGGGGAGTGTGCACACTGGGCATCGCGACGCCGTCGGTGTCGGCCAGGATCGCCAGCGAGTCGGCGATGACCGGCAGCTGGCTGCACACGACCCCGCCGCCCCCGGTGGCCAGTTCCCGCAGCCGGGCCGCGGCGCGTTCCGGGTTGCCGGGATGTCCGGTGGCGTCGAAGACCTCCTCGCCCTGGATCTCGAGCCCCAGCGCGGCCGACAGCGGGGTGACGGTCTTGACGCAGCGCAACGGGGTGGCCGCGACGATCCTGTGTGGATTGTAGAGGGCCAGCAGCGGCACCAGCCGCGCCGAGTCGCCGCGCCCGGTGGCGTTGAGCGGCCGGGCCACATCGGCGCCGGGGTAGGCGGTCTCGGGTTCGGCCTGGGCGTGCCGCAGCAGCAGCACGGTCGCGGTGACGCGCGGCAGGTCCCGAAACGCCCCCAGCGCCACCTGATCCCGGGGACGCGTCAGCACCTTCTCGGCCTCGGCCAGGCCGAACCAGCGCTGTTCGGTGACCTCGGCGGTGGGGGTGAACGTGGCGCGCTCGTCCAGCGCCCGCATCGACCAGTAGTCGACGATCTTCTCGATCTCGCCGCCCTCACGCGGCAGCGTGTATCGCGCGGTGACCAGGAATGCCTGCGGTATCGGGGTCAGCCCGGTCTCCTCGGCGACCTCCCGGCAGGCCGCCGACAGCGGATGTTCGCCGTCGTCGAGCTTGCCCTTGGGAAGCGACCAGTTGCGGGTCTCCGGCCGGTAGACCCCGGCGACTTCCACTGTGTCTGTTGAGGCGTTGTCCGGTGCCGCGGGGCGCCACAGAACGCCGCCCGCTGCCAAGACGCGATCGTTCACCCTGACACCGTAGCGGTATGCGGCATTCCGGGTCGTCAACCGGCAGGGCCGTGTTGCATGAGCCGTTCGTTGTCCCCCGGAAGGGAAACCCTCACGGCATGGTCGGAAGCCGCAGGCGCACCACGGCACCGTCGGCGCCGGTTTCGAGCTGGACCCGTTGCCCGAGCCGCAACAGCCGCAGCCGGGAGGCGTCGAAGGCGGTCGCGGAGAAGCTCACCGGGGTGCCGTCGTCGAGTAGGACGCCGCCGTCGCGGGTCTCGGGGTCGAAGCTGGCCACAGTGCCCTGCATGCCGCCAGCCTAGTCGGTTCGGCGTGCGGGATTCGTGGCCGAGGTTCGCATTCGGCGTCGGTTATCGCGCCGCGATGCCGTTCAGCAGCGTGTCGACGACCCGTTCAGCCAGGCCCTCGCGTTCGACCTCGTTGTAGTTGCCCATCACCGACATCATCAACAGCGGCGCGCTGAACATCGCGGTGACGGTGTCGATGTCGATGTCGGCGCGCAGTTCGCCGCGCGCGATCCCGCCGCGCAGCACGTCCTTGGTGACCTCGCGGCGCGAGTTCATCGCCTTGTCGTACTGCCGTGCCAGTTCCGGGTTGCGTTTGAGCTCCAGGATCAGGCACGGCAGTATCTTGCCCTCACGGGTGTCGCTGCTGCGGCGGATCGTGTTGGCCAGGACGATCAGGTCGGCGCGGACGCTGTCGCCGTCCAGTTCGGGGATCGCGCCCTTGAGGGTGCCGACGGCGTCGACGACCAACGCCTCCTTGTTGGGCCACCGTCGGTAGATGGTGGCCTTGCCGACACCCGCGCGGGTCGCGATCGCCTCGATGGACAGGGTTTCGATGGAGCCGGACTCGGCGATCAGGTCGAGGGTCGCCTCGGTGATCGCCTCCCCGACGGCGGTGCTGCGCGGCCGACCCTTCGGCCGCACGGCCTGCTGGGTGTCGTGTCTGACATCCATCGTCTCTTCCTTACGCGTCCACGAGCGCCGGTTGCGGCGCCTTGTCGTCGGACTCCCGCTGCTGCGGCGCGGCGGGGGTGGCGTTGCGCCGTGGGAACAGGGTGACCGCCACGATGATGCCGGCCAGTCCGACGAGTGCCGACACGATAGCGGTCGTGTGCATGGCCGCGATGAACGAGTCGGTCGCGGAGTTCATCAGCTCGCGGCCCGCGGGCCCCATCTGCTGGGCGACACCGTAGGTCGAGGCGATCGACTCGGCCGGGTCCACGTCGCCGGTCTCCAGACCGGCCGGGATCTTGCCGCTGATGTCGTCGCGGTACAACTGCGACAGCACCGATCCCAGCACCGCGACGCCCAGCGAACCGCCGACCTGCCGCAACGTGTTGCCCACGGCCGAACCGACACCGGACTTCTCGCGCGGCACCGAACCCATGATGGTGTCCATGGCCGGCGGCATCACGTTGGCCATCCCGGAGCCCTGCACGAAGAACATGACGGCCATGACCCACAGCGGCGTGTCGGCGTCCAGCAGTATGTACCCGGCGAAGGCGGCGGTGATGGCCGTCATCCCGGCGGTAGCCACGACCTTGGGGCCGAAGCGCTTCACCATTCCGGCGCTGAGCGGCGAGAAGATCAGCATGGCACCGGCGAACGGCAGGAACATCAGACCGGTCTCCAACGGGCTGAGCCCCTTGATGATCTGGATGTAGAAGGTCATGAAGAACATCAGGCCCATGGCGGCGAAGAACAGCAGCGAGATGACCGCCGAGGCGCTGGCGAAACGCCGCTCCTTGAACAGCCGCACGTCCAGGGCCGGGTGCGCGATCCTGCGCTCGTACAGCACGAACGCGGCCAGGACGACGACGCCGAACGCGGTCGGTCCCCACACGCCGATCTGGCCCCAGTCACCGGTTTCGCCGCCCTCGATGATGCCGTAGGTCAGCGAGACCAGACCCAGGATGGACAGGATCACGCCGCCGAAGTCCAGCGGGACCTTGTTGGGGTTGCGGGATTCGGGGGCGACGAATCCGATGGCCAGCAGCGCGATGATCACGACCGGCGCGTTGATGAGGAACACCGAGCCCCACCAGAACTGTTCCAGCAGCGCGCCGCCGATGATCGGGCCGATGGCGATGCCGATGCCGACCGCGCCGGACCAGATGCCGATGGCGCGGCCCCGGTCCTTCGGCGCGAACACATTGGTCAAAATGGACAAAGTCGCGGGCATGATGGCCGCGGCGCCGATGCCCATACCGGCACGGGCCCAGATCAGCTGCTCCGGATTCTGGGCGAAGGCCGAGGCCACCGACGTCAGACCGAACAGCACCAGACCGGCCAGCAGCATCCGCTTGCGGCCGATGCGGTCGCCGATCACACCGAACGTGAACAGCAGACCGGCGAAGACAAGGGTGTAGGAGTTGATGGACCATTCCAGTTCGGCCTGGTTGGCGCCCAGGCCTTCCTTCGGGTCGGCGATGACCTTCATCGCCACGTTCAGGACGGTGTTGTCCAGGACGACGACGATGAGGCTGAGCACCAGAGCGCTCAAGATGAACCAGCGACGGGGGTGCCCGGTCTCGGGCAGCGTCGGGGAAGCCTGCTGGGGCACGGTTCCTCCAGGGTGATATGAAACGGGACGGTATCGTATTGCTGAAACGCAGCCTACGCCGATTTAATTCGAAACGGCACCGTTTCGTTTCGTAGATCACAGGAATAGTGCCCACCCGGCGCCGTGGCCGAAACCGTAACGCCGGGGTGTGACAACTACTAGGGAAGTTCCTTGCGACGCGGGGCACCGGCCACCTTGCCGCGCACCTTGCTCCAGCCCCACATGACGACGCCGACCGCGACGGCGCCCAGGACCAGGTAGAAGGCCAGGCCGAGCACCCAGGAGACGGCACTGAAGAGCGCGCCGATCAGCCAGGACACCAGGACACCGGCGACGATGAGTCCGGCCACCGGCAACACGATCCAGGCCAACAGTTTGAAGTTCATCGCGCGACTCTCCTTGAATGCTGTGTGACATTAGCGCTGACTCCAGCATGACACCATTTGCCGTCAACGCCCATCCGGGATAACCCCGAAACCCAGCCCAGTAGGGTTCATCCGACGTTCGAAATGAGGTATCGCGGTGCCCAGAAGCAAAGACAAGCTCGACGCCAAGTACTGGTTCGGCCGCCCCGGCGGTGACCGGCGCGGCTTCTGGCTGCTCGTCGTCGCACAGCCCATCAAGTGGTTCCTGTGGTTCATCGCCAGCCGGACCTGGTCCGGGATGCGGCACGTGCCCATGAAGGGCGGGGTGATCCTCGCCTGCAACCACATCTCGCAGGCCGACCCGCTCGTGGTGGCGCACTTCGTCTACAACACCGGCCGCAACCCGTCGTTCCTGGCCAAGGACGGTGTCTTCAAGGTGCCGGTGGTCGGCAAGCTCATCAAGTGGACCGGCCAGATCCCCGTCTACCGGGGCGGCACCGACGCCGTCAAGTCGCTGCACGCCGCCATCGAGCGCGTCGACAGCGGCGGCTCGGTGATCTTCTACCCCGAGGGCACCACCTCCAAGCAGCCCGAGCACTGGCCGATGCGCGGCCGCACCGGAGTCGCCCGGCTGGCAATGGAAACCGGCGCCCCGGTCATCCCGATGACCGTGTGGGGGCCGCAGCGTATCTTCGACCCCATTCGCAAGAAGGCGCGGTTCCGGTTGCGCGCACCCGTCACCGTCACCGCCGGTCCGCCGGTGGACCTGTCGGCCTGGGAAGGGGCCGAACCCAACGCCGAGAACCTCAACGCGATGACCGATGCGATCATGTTGCGCATCCGTGATCAGCTCGCCGAGCTGCGCGGCGAGGCCGCGCCACCCCTGTACGACCTCAAGGCGGCCAAGAAGAAGAGCAGGGAGGAAACCTGATGGCACACGTGGCGGTTATGGCAGCCGGGTCGTGGGGGACGACCTTCGCCAAGATCCTCGCCGACGCGGGGAACACGGTACGGATGTGGGCGCGACGGGAGAAGGTGGTCGAGGACATCAACGTCCACCACATGAATCCCGACTATCTTCCCGACGTCCCGCTGCTGTCGACCATCACGGCCACCGCGAATCCGCTCGAGGCCCTGGACGGCGCCGAGATGGTCGTCCTGGCCGTCCCCAGCCAGACCCTGCGCGACAACCTGGCCGACTGGGCGCCCCACATCGGCCGTGACGTCACCGTCATCAGCCTCATGAAGGGCGTGGAACTGGGTACGCTCAAGCGGATGAGCGAGGTCATCCACGAGGTGGGCAAAGTGGACTTCGACCGGATCGCCGTGGTGACCGGTCCCAACCTCGCCAAGGAGATAGCCTCCGAACAGCCCACCGCCGCCGTGGTCGCGTGCATCGACGCCGCCCGCGCCGAGCGGGTGCAGGACGTCATCACCACCAAGTACTTCCGCCCGTACACCAACACCGACGTCGTCGGCTGCGAACTGGGCGGCGCGATCAAGAACGTCATCGGCCTCGCCTTCGGTATGGCCTCCGGCATGGGTCTTGGCGACAACACCAAGGCCACCCTCATCACCCGCGGCCTGGCCGAGGCCATCCGGCTCGGCAGCGCGCTCGGCGCCGACCCGCTGACCTTCTCCGGCCTGGCCGGACTGGGCGACCTGGTCGCCACCTGCGTGTCCCCGTTGTCGCGCAACCACACCTTCGGGGTGGCGCTGGGACGCGGCCGCACGCTGGCCGAGGCACAGGAGATCACCCGCCAGACCGCCGAGGGCGTCAAGAGCTGTCGCTCCATTCGCGACCTGGCCCGCGCGCACGACGTCGAGATGCCGATCACCGAACAGGTCGAGAAGGTCTGTTACGAAGGACTGTCCCCCCGGCAGGCGGTCGCCGAACTCATGTCACGCGACACCAAATCCGAGTAGTTGACAAGGAAACCGTATGAAGAAGACGAAGGTCGCCGTTGTCCTGGGTGGACGAAGCGTTGAGCACCCGGTCTCGTGCGCGAGCGCGGCGGGCGTCATCGCCGCCCTCGACCCGGAGCAGTACGAGGTCGTGGCGGTGGGCATCACGCAGGCCGGACAGTGGCTGTCGGTGGACGCGCGATCGGCGAAGCTGGCGCTGGGCGACGGCAACGTGCCCGAGATCAGCGCCGACTCCGGCCAGCACGTGGTGCTGGCCGCGGATCCGACCATGAAGGACGTCGCGATCACCGACGCCGCGGGCGGCGCCCGGGTACTGTCCGACGTGGACGTCGTCTTCCCGGTGCTGCACGGGGCCTACGGCGAGGACGGCACCATCCAGGGACTGCTGGAGATGGCCGACGTCCCCTACGTCGGCAGCAACGTCCTGTCCTCGGCGGCCAGTATGGACAAGGACTTCATGAAGCGGCTGCTCAAGGCCGAGGGCATCCCGGTGGGGGACTACGTCGTCCTCAAACGCGACCAGACCCTGTCGGAGGCGGAGAAGCAGCGGCTCGGGCTGCCGGTGTTCGTCAAGCCCTCGCGCGCCGGTTCCAGCCTGGGCATCAGCAAGGTCACCGACTGGGACGACCTGGACAAGGCGATCGCGACCGCCCGCGCCGTCGACCCCAAGGTCCTGGTGGAGGCCGCCTTCACCGGGGTGCGGGAACTGGAGTGCGGGGTGCTGGAGCGCGAGGACGGCGGCGCGCCGGACACCACCCCGCCGTTCGAGGTGCTGATCGCCGGAACCGAGGGCTGGTTCGACTTCGAGGCCAAGTACCTCGCGTCCGGCTCCCCCTACGACCTGGCGCCGGACCTGCCCGAGGGCACCGCCGAGCGGATCCGGGAACTGGCCGCGCGGGTGTTCACCGTGATGGACTGCTCGGACCTGGCCCGGGTGGACTTCTTCCTGGCCTCCGACGGCACCGTCTACGTCAACGAGATCAACACGATGCCGGGCCTGACCCCCGGTTCCGGGGTCCCGGTGGCCTGGGCCAACGCCGGGGTCGACTACCCCGAACTGGTGGCGCGGCTGGTGCGGCTGGCCGCCAACCGGGGCACCGGACTGCGGTAGCCCGATGCGGAACGTGGTGTGGATCGGCGGCGGTTGCGGCGCCGGTAAGTCCACTCTGGCCAGAATGCTGGCCTTCCGTTTCGACCTGCGGCTGTACCGGGTGGACAGTTTCGCCTACCCGCACCAGCGGCGCATCGATCCGGTGCGGCATCCGCAGATGGCGCGGCTGGCGGCGTTGAGCCACACCGAGCGGTTCGTCGATCCGAGCCCGGCGCAGCTGGCCGCCGACTTCACCGCTTACGCCCACGAGGCGTTCGCGATGGTCCTGGACGACCTGGCGGCGCTGGCCGACGGGCCGCTGGTCATCGCCGAGGGGCCGTCGCTGCTGCCCGAACTGGTCGCGCCGGTGGCCGCCTCGGCCGGGCACACGATCTGGCTGCTGCCCACCTCCGAGTTCACCGACCGGAACCTGTCGCGGCGGTTCGATCCACACAAGGACGACCCGGACGCCAAGCGGCGCCACGACAACCGCATCGGCCGGGATCGGCTGCTCACCGAGGCCATGCGCGCATCCGCCTCCAAGCACGGACTGCCGGTCCTGGACGTCGACGGTTCGCTGAGCCTCGAACAGACCGCCGACAGGCTGAGCGAGCACTTCGCCGACGTCCTGGCCGCCGGTCCGCGCGCCCGCGACGGCGCCGAGCGCTCCCGGTTGCGGCGCGCCGAGAACACCGAGACCCACACGGCCGTGACGATGTTCCTGGAGTCGCTGGGCGACGCCGCCCCTGAGGATCCGCCGCCGGTGACCTTCGCGTGCGAGTGCGAAACCCTTGGCTGCCAGGCCGAAGTGGCGCTGCCGCCGTCGCGGTACCCGTCGCTGGACGACGTCATCGCGCACTGAGGCGACGTCGTATATCAGTTCGAGCCCGAACCGTTGCGGTGTACCTGATTCCCGCACCCCGGCGGGAGTCTGTTAGATATTTGCGTGTGAATTCGCAGGCGCAGGGCGCAGGATGGACCAACCGTGCGCTGACAACGCTCCGGATTACACCCACCACTGTGGTGTCCGTTGGTCTGGTCTGTGGTGTCGCCTCTCCCATCGTGGCCAAGGAGGGGGAGAAGTGGATCGCGGCCGGAGCGTTCCTGGTGCTCATCACCGTGGGCTGCGACCGGCTCTACTCGATGGCGGTGTCCCCTGTGGTGCAGGCCAGCCGCCGCAGCCTCGTCTTCGTGCCGCTGTCGGCCCGGCTCACCGAAGCGGCGTGGCTGTACGGATTCTGGAAGCTCGGGGTGCCGCCCGGAGTGGTCATCGCCGCCGGGGCGCTCTCCTTGGGACACGAGTACATCCGGGCCCGGGGCCAGATCGCCGGGCTGCGCGACATCGGCATCTCCACTTTGGGCGAACGTCCGGGACGGGCACTGACGGCGCTGGCCGGTTACGGCGTCTCGGGCGCGGTGGCGCTGACGTCCACGTCGATGACGGCGGGGCTGACGACCGGCATCCTGACGATGGCGGCCACCGCCTGGCTGCTGCTGGCGGTGCTCGGTTTCGTACAGCTGGCGATCGTGTTGTCGGCTGCGCTGCGCAAATAGCCGTCGGACGCCCCGGTTCACCCGTTCGGAGTTATTCGAACAAATATCCGAGAACCCCTTGCGGAAGTGTCGGGGTCAAGGTTTACTATTCGAGTGTTCGAACGGGCGTTCGCAAGATCGTCTGTTCGAACACCCGGAACGAGCCGTCGCTCCCCCTCCCACCGACCCCGGGGAAGCGGCGGCTCCGACCGGACAACGCATCACTCGCCATTAAAGGGGAAGACAATGCTGGCGACCTTGACCTCGGACACCGACGTGGCGTCCACGAGACCCCTGCCGCAGCGGCCTTCGCAACGGCTGCCCGAGATCCCGG
The DNA here is from genome assembly GCF_000024545.1 of Stackebrandtia nassauensis DSM 44728. Taxonomy (GTDB): domain Bacteria; phylum Actinomycetota; class Actinomycetes; order Mycobacteriales; family Micromonosporaceae; genus Stackebrandtia; species Stackebrandtia nassauensis. The sequence continues at coordinate 5,293,682 of NC_013947.1, read as the reverse complement.
CGCAGACGACCACCGACCGAGATCGGAAGGCGATTCCCGCACGCAGCATGCCGAACCGCTCCCCGCTGGAACTGCTGATCCTGGCCCGGCAGGGCCTCGCTGAGGCCGCCGAGGAGCCGCACGACGGCCCCCGCTACGCCACCGCCCACCTGGCGGCCCTGCGTGCGGCGGCGGCGGTCCTGGCGATCAGGGCCCGTCCGGTGGCCGGTCACCGCAGCCAGGTCACCAACGTGTGGAGCCTGCTGATCCAGGTGGCCCCGGAACTGCGGGAATGGGCGGAGTTCTTCGCCGCCACCGCCCGCAAACGCACGATGGCGCAGGCCGGAGTGGCCAGCGTCGTCACCGCCCGCGAAGCCGATGACCTGCTGCGCGACGCGGACCATTTCGTCAGCGTCGTCACCGATCTCATCGGCCTTCGCTGAGTTGAACGTCTCGACGGGCGGGGTTTCCCTGACACTCCCGCCCCGCCCGTCGGGCTTCGCGTGAGCCGGTGTCGGTGTCTCCCCTGTGCACCGACCGGGCTTCCGCCGGGGCAGGGTCGTCGTTTCCTGCCATCCATTCTGACGACCCTGTCCCGATATTTTTCTGGGCTACCCAGGCCCGCGCCAACCGAAACAGCGATAGAAGGGCATGGATGTCATCCGGTTGCGGACAAGAAGCGTCAGGGCTGACGGTGAGTGTCGACTGTGACCCGCCGGTGCGGCACGCGACCGTGGCGGCGTTCACCGCCCGCGCGCTGGCGGTGCAACTGGACCGCCTGTTCGCCGTGCGGGCCGCCGGTTTCGCGCGGCTGACGCTGACCGCCACGAACGCCGACGGGGTGGTGTTGTGCCGGGAATGGCGGCACGACAACGGTTTCGACGCCGACGAGGTCACCGAGCTGGCCCGCGCTCAGTTGGTCGCGTGGCTGTCGGACGAGGCCGCGACCGGGTTGTTCGCCGTGAGTCTCGTCCCCGGCGACATCCGGCCCTGGTTCACTTTAGAGCGTGAGCCGCGCGGGCTACACGACCGGTTCCACAGTGCCCTCCAGTCGAGCCCGCTCGGCGGCGAACACGACGAGGTGGGTCTCCAGCGACTCGTTCGGTCCCGATAGGACTATCGACTGGTCGTTCTCGGCGACCGCCCGGCAGAAGGTCTCGATCAGCGCGGCGTCACCGCCGCCGTGCCCGGCTCCGGCACCGACCCCGCCGATCGCCTTGACCTTGGAGATCGTGGTCTTCTCGGTGTTGAAGTCGAACACCCGGATCTCCTGGCCGTCGCCCTCGATCATGCCGTGGGAGCCGAAGATCCGGGTCTTGCGGTCCTCGAACGGCGTGAACGCGGTGACGGTGAAGGTGCCGGTGACACCGTTGTCGAACTCCATGTTGACGACCTGGTTGTCGACCACGTCGTTGTCGGTGTGGTAGACGCAGGCGCCGTACGGGCCGTCCTGCAGCGCCTTCTCCAGCTTCGCCTCCTCCAGCACGTCCACGAGGTGGCGGATGGTGAAGGTCCGTTCCCGGAGTCCGGCGGCGTAGATGCGGGTGGCCGAGTACGCGCAGTCGGGTTCGACGGGGCAGGAGGTGCACCGCGTGGTCGCCTTGGCCGGGGCGTTCTCGGGCCGGAAGTGCCGCAGGCTGCCGAAGCTGGACACCCGCTTGAACGGCCGTCCCACCACGTGCCGCAGCCAGTCCAGGTCGTGACAGGACTTGGCCAGCAGCATCGACGAGGACTCGGCCTCGTTGCGCCACGGACCGCGCACATAGGAATGCGCGAAGTGCCAGAACCCGACCGGTTCCAGGTGCTGCACCGAGACGATGTCCCCGATGGCCCCGGAGTCCACGGTCTCCTTGAACGCCTTGGTGTAGGGCGTGTACCGCAGCACGTGGCACACCGCGAAGATCCCGCCGCCCCGGTGGGCGGCGTGCACGATCTTCTCGCACTCGTCAGGGGTGGGCGCCATCGGTTTCTCCAGCAGCACGTGCCAGCCCGCGTCGGCGAAGGCGATCGCGGGCTCGGTGTGCATGCGGTCCTGGGTGCAGATCAGCACCGCGTCGGCGACCCGTCCCGCTTCGGCGAGGTCGCGCCAGCTGTTGAACTGGTTCGCCTCGTCGATACCGTGCTGTCGCGCGAACTGTTCCCGCACTTCGGTTCGGGGTTCGGCGATGGCCACCACCCGCGCCTTGTCGGGGTTGTCGAGGGCCCAGGACGCGTAGGTCGTTCCGCGTCCACCGGCCCCCACCACCGCGATCGTCACAGCAGACATCAGCGAGATCCTTCCTGCCGGGCAACAGAGGGGGAGCTTAACCCGGTCCCCGACGGCTTGGGAAGATCATTTCCGCCATGATTTTCCGTGCTCGGATCGTCGCCTCGGTCAGTGCCGGGGTCGGAACAGACTGGCGAACCGGCCGCTGTCGGCGGTGAAGTCGACGACCCGGATCGGGTTGCCGTCCGGGTCCCGGAAGATCGCGTACTTCCCGGTCGGGATGTCGACCGGCTGGCCCACCCAGTTGAGATCCGGTTGGGAGGCGTGCATCCCCTCGACGTCCTCGATGCGGAACACCGGCCCGCTGCCCAGGTGCGCCTCCACCGGATGGCGTTCGAGCATCACGTCGACATACGGGGACTCGTCGGCCGCCAACAGGATCGTGTCGTGGTCGGGACGGGCGACGTCCCGGAATCCCAGGTTGAGATAGTGCGCTGCGGCGGTTTCGAGATCACCCACCGGATAAACCGTGCATAGCAACTCCATACGATGGGATTGTGCGCCCGTGACCGGGTCCGCACAACCGGCGTTCGGATGAATTTCTCTCGTATTCGAGCGACGTGCCTAGGATCGGCTCATGAGACTGACGAAGTTCACCCACGCCTGCGTGCGGGTCGAGGATGGAGCCAGCACACTGGTCATCGACCCGGGTGTGTTCAGCGAACCGGAGAGTCTGGCCGGGGCGGACGCGGTGTTGGTGACGCACGCCCACCCCGACCACCTGGACGTGGACAAGCTGTCGGCCGCGGTGCGGGCCGACCCCGAACTGCGGATCTTCACCCACGCCGACGTGGTCGGCGAACTCGACGTCGCCGCGACCGCCGTGGCGCCGGGGGATTCCTTCGAGGCGGCCGGATTCCGGGTGCGCGCTGCCGGGGGCCGCCACGCTGAGGTCTACGAGGGATTTCCCGACTGCGCCAACCTCGGGTTCATCGTGGACACACCGTCCGGGGCGCTGTACCACCCGGGCGATGCGCTACACCCGCCCGGCACCCCTGTGGACACGCTGCTGCTGCCCGCCGCGGCTCCCTGGTTGAAGCTCGCCGAGGCACTGGACTTCGCCCGCGCGGTGGCACCCCGCCGGATCCACCCCGTCCACGACGCCTACCTCAGCGAGTTGGGCTGGGGGATCGTCGACTCGTGGTTCGACGAGGAATCCCGTGCCGAGTACCACCGCATCCCGATCGGGGACTTCGTGGAGCTGTGATCAGCGGCTCGACCAGGCTCCGCCGTTGACGTTGAGGGTCTGACCGGTGACGTAGCGGGCGTCGGGGGAGGCCAGGAACCAGGCGGCACCGGCGATGTCGGCGGGTATTCCGACCCGCTTGACGAAGGTCGCCTCGATCAGCGCGGCGCGGCGCTGCTCGGTCATGACGTCGCCGAAGAACTCGGTCTCGCTGATGTACCCCGGTGAGATCACATTGGACGTGATGTCGCGGGTACCCAGTTCGCGTGCCAGGCCGATGTTCCAGGACGCCAGCCCCGCCTTGGCGGCGCCGTAGAATCCGTTGCCCTTGTCGGCGGCGATCGATCCGATGTGGATGACGCTGCCGCCGGAGCCGAGCCGCTCGCCGATCGCCTCGGTGGTCAGGGCGGCGCTGATCAGGTTGGTGTCCAGGTTCGCGAGCCAGGCCCGGCCCAGTCCGGCCAGCCCGCTGGGGGTCTCGGTGCCGATGTCGGTGTTGCCGCCGGCGTTGTTGACCAGGACGTCCACCCGCTCGGGCAGTGCGGCCGCCAGCGCGGCCAGCTGCTCGGGATCGGTGTGGTCGCAGGTGATCGCGCGGATGTCGCCGCCCAGGTCGGCGACGGTCTTGTCCAGGACGGCCTGGCGTCGTCCGGTGATGACGACGCTGTCGCCCGCCTCGGCGAACCGGGCCGCGACCGCGCGGCCGATACCGGTGCCGCCGCCGGTGACGATGACGATGCGAGACATAGAATGTCCTCCCAAGCTCGTTTAGGTCTAAATTTAGATCTAAACCTAACACGCAGGTGGACCATGACCGACTCCTACCCACTCGACCAGCATGCCGCGCTGCCCGCCGAGGACATCGCCGCGGCCTGGACCCGCGAACGTCCCGGCGCCCCGGTCGGCTCCATCCGGGTCATCACCCCGCTGTGGCGGATCGCCAAGCGACTGGCCGACCACCGCCGCGCCCTGCTGACCCGCGCCGGGGCCGACGCGGCCACCCTCGATCTGCTGTCCACCCTGCGCCGCAGCGGAACCCCGTACACCATGACCACCCGCCAGCTCGCCGAGGCGACCCTGGTCACTGCGGGCGCCATCTCGCAGCGCGTCGCCCGCGCCGAACGCGAGGGCCTGGTGACCCGGGCCCGCTCCACCACCCGGGCCCGCAGCGTCGAGGTGACGCTCACCGAAGCCGGTCACGCGCTCGTCGAATCGCTCGTGGACGACATCCTCGTCTCCGAGGACGACCTGCTGGACGGTCTGGACGAGCCACAGCGCGAACAACTGGCGGCGCTCCTGGCCACCTGGTGGGAGAGCCTGCGGCAGCGGGACTTACCGAGTTACCAGCCGTTCGGTTTCGTTCGGCTTGCTTCGCGCCCGGGACCGTCCCCGGTGACACTCAGCTCCGACACCCGGCACCGGCCGGTGTCCGAAGGAGACTTCACATGAGTGTTCACCCCTTTCGCATCGACATTCCCCAGTCCGAGATCGACGACCTGGCCTCCCGGCTCGATCGCACCCGGTGGCCCGAGGCCAACCCGTCGGGCATCGGCTGGGACCGCGGCGTGCCACCCGAGTACCTCAAGGGCCTGGTCGACCACTGGCGCAAGGAATACGACTGGCGCGCCGCCGAGTCCCGGCTCAACGCCTTCCCGCAGTTCCGCACCGAGATCGACGGCCAGACCATCCACTTCCTGCACATCCGCTCCGCCGAGGCCGACGCCACCCCGCTGCTGCTGACCCACGGCTGGCCGTCGTCCTTCGTGGAGTTCACCGGGATCGTCGGCCCGCTCACCGACCCCCGCGCCCACGGCGCCGACCCCGCCGACGCGTTCCACCTGGTGATCCCGTCGCTGCCGGGCTTCGGGTTCTCCAACCCGATGTCGCGGCCCGGCTGGGGCAACCTGTTCCAGGTCGCCTCGGCGTGGAAGCAGCTGATGGAACGGCTGGGCTACGACCGCTACGCCGCCCACGGCAGCGACGCCGGAGCCGGGGTCACGACCATGCTGTCCATGCTGGACGCCGAACACCTGATCGCCGGACACGTCGCCGGACCGGCGCCGTTCCCCTTCGGACCCCCGATCGACACCGCCGGGCTCAGCGGCGGCGACCTCGATCGCGCCGAGCGCTTCAACGAGTTCCAGCAGGACGGAACCGGCTACCTGCGGATCCAGGCCACCCGGCCGCAGACACTCGGCTACTCGCTCAACGACTCCCCGGTCGGGCAGCTGGCCTGGATCGCGGAGAAGTTCGCCGAATGGACCGACCCGGCGACCGAACTACCCGACGAGGCCGTCGACCGCGAACAGCTGCTGACCCTGGTCAGTCTGTACTGGTTCACCCAGTCGGGAGCCAGCTCGGCCCACTTCACCTACGACGGCATGCGGGGATACGCCCAGATGGCGCAGCACTCCGACACCGACGCTCCGCCCCCGTCCGGCGCGCCGACCGGCGTCGCCGTGTTCGCCGCTGACCACAGTATACGGTCAATAGTGGACCCGGCCGGGTCGATGGCCTCGTGGACCGAATATCCCCACGGCGGGCATTTCCCCGCCATGGAGGTCCCCGGACTGCTGACCGAGGAGCTGCGAAACTTCTTCCGCAAGTGGTGAATCCCGGCTGACACGTCCGGAACCATGGTCACCGTGGCGGCGCAGCGGCCTCCAGCTCCAGACGGTGTGGGTCGGTGACCAGAAACCGCTGGGATCCGGTCTCGATCACGCCCTGGTCCCGCAGCCGCTTGATCGCGCGCTGCGCCGTCACCACCGACACGCCGATCAGCGAGGCCAGTTCGGACTGCGTCAACATCACGCTGATCTCGATGCCCTGCTCGGTACGGACCCCGTGCCGGATCGCCAGATCCGACAGCAGCCGCGCCAGCCGGGCGACCACCGGGAGGCTGCCGACGTCCGCGCGGGGTTCGTTCGTCCAGCGCAGCCGATCGGCCGCCGTCCCGGCCAGTTCGGCGCCGACGGCCGGACGTTCCGACATGAACTCCTTCAGCGAGGGGCTCGGGATGACGCTGACCAGTCCGGTGCCGCAGGTGGTGGCCGTCGCCGTCCGGGGCTGGTCGTTGAGCACCGAGATCTCGCCGACGATGTCACCGGGAACCCGTACCGACAGCAGGGTCTCGTGGCCGTTGGCCGTCGGCATCGACACCTTGACGAAGGTGCGCAGGATCAGAATCGCCGTGGTGCCGGTGTCCCCGGCGCGCAGCAGTACCGTTCCCGGACGGACCCATTTCTTGGTGCCCAGGGAGATCAGTTCTCGACGGTCCGAAGGGGACAAGTGGTGTAGTAAGGTGCCGGTGGGCCACTGACTGTTCGCGGCGGGTGTGACCGACATGGCGTGCCTTTCGTCAAGGTAAATGTGCGAACACATTGACACAACTGTAAGACCTGAGTGCGGAATTCATCGAAAAGCGTCGTTTTGATTGGTTTATCCATAGGAGATCGAAAGCGTCAGTGTGCCGCCTGCGCGCCGATCTCGACCACCATTACGCCACCGATGATAAGCGCGATTCCGGCGGCCATGACCCAGGTCAACGGATCCCGGAAGATGACGCGTCCGAGGACCGCCGTCAGCGCGACCCCGCTGGCGGCCCATACCCCGTAGGCCACGCCCACCGGCATCCCTTGCGCGAGAACGGCACCGAGCAACGAGAACGCGCCGACGTAGCCGATCGCGACCGGCGCGATCCACGCCTTCCTCGTGAAACCCTCCGACGCCTTCATCGACAGCGTCGCGATGGTCTCCAGTGCGATGGCGGCGATCAGGAACAGCCATGCCATGGTCATTCACCTCCGGTGGGGGTCAGTACTTCCCGGGTTTCCTCGGCGCGCTGCGAGCCGATCTCCACCAGCAGCACCCCGCCGATGATCAGCCCGATGCCCGCCCCGACCTGCCAGGTCAGCGGGTCGCCGAACAGCAGCGATCCGAGGATCGCGGTGAGTGCGACGCCGCTGGCGGCCCACACCCCGTATGCCACCCCGACCTGCATGCCGGTCTCCAGCAGCTTGGCCACGAAGTAGAACGCCCCGACGTATCCGGCCACCACGGCCGCGAGGAACCAGGGATGTTCGAGTCCCGACATCGCCCGCAGCGACAGCGTCGCGCCGACCTCCAGGGCGATCGCGATGCCCAGCATCAGCCACTTGTTCATCGCGTCGCGTCCTTCCCGGTGGCCAGCTGCTGGATCCGGGCGACGACCGCCGCGCGGGTGTTCTCGTCGAGGCCGGTGGTCTGACTCGCGTCGGCCATCCACAGTCCGTCGGCGGCCAGCCGGGCGACGACGAGGTCGATGCTCGCCGGGTCGGCCGGGTCCGTGAGGGGAATCGAGTCCGACAGCCAGTGCCGCAACAGTTCGCACCACGGCGCGATCAGGGCTTCCTCGTGCACGGAGTCGACGAACAGCACCAGGTCGCCCTTCCCGGTGGACAGGGTGGTGAAGACCCGGCAGTACGCGGCCACCCGCTCGGCGGGGGTGGCGTCGTCGAACGGCTTGCCCAGCTCGGCGAGCATCTGCTGGTGCCAGCCCTCGGTGATGTACTCCGCCACCGCGACGCGCAGCTGTTCCTTGCTCGCGAAGTGGTACATCAGTCCGGGTTTGCTCAGTCCCGCCTCCTGGGCGGCGGCCTCGAGGGTCAGGCTGCCGATGCCACTGCGCTCGGCGACCCGCCGCGAGGCTTCGAGTATCGCTGTCTTGGAACTTGGTCTCATGGGAGTTACTTTACCAACCGGTTGGTAAAGTTACGATGTGATCCGCGACGCGTATAACCTCGGATCTCGACGCTGACCAGCGAATGCGGCAAGTTGCTGCCGAAACGCGGCAACTATTTGTCTGTGCAACTATCGGCGTGTATAAATAGTAAGCGTCTGCAATGATTTTGGTCCTCGCGCCACCGCCTCGCACAAGGAGATCGTCGTGAGTTCGCTGTTCACCCCCTACACCCTCAGGTCGCTGACCATCCCCAACCGCGCCTGGATGGCGTCGATGTGCCAGTACAGCGCCGAACCCGAAGCCGCCCCGGGCGTCGCGTCGGACTGGCACTTCGCCCACCTCGCCGCCCGCGCCGTCGGCGGGACCGGGCTGATCCTCACCGAGGCCACGGCCGTCAGCCCCGAAGGACGCATCTCGCCCTACGACCTGGGCATCTGGAACGACACCCAGGTCGCGGCCTTCCAGCGCGTCACCGGCTTCCTTAAGGCACAGGGGACGGTCCCGGGAATCCAGCTGGCGCACGCGGGCCGCAAGGCCTCCACCGAACGCACCTGGGTCGATCGTGGACGGCCGATCGGTCCTGATGAGCCACTGGGCTGGATCCCGTTGGGCCCCAGCCCGATCCCGTTCAGCGACGGCTACACGACCCCGGTCGAGCTGACCATCGAGGCGATCGGCGAGATCGTCGGCCAGTTCGCCGACGCCGCCCGGCGGGCGCTGGCCGCCGGTTTCGAGGTCGCCGAGATCCACGGCGCCCACGGCTACCTGGTGCACCAGTTCCTGTCGCCGTACAGCAACCACCGCACCGACGCATACGGCGGCTCGTTCGAAGGCCGGATCCGGTTCGCGCTCGACGTCGTCGACGCCGTCCGGGCGGTGTGGCCCGAGGAGCTGCCGGTGCTGTTCCGGTTGTCGGCCACGGACTGGCTGGCCGAGGACCCCGAGGACGACCGCGAGGGCTGGACCGCCGACGACACGGTGCGGTTCGCCAAGGAACTCCAGGCGCACGGCGTGGACCTGCTGGACGTGTCGACCGGCGGCAACGTCCCCGACGCCAAGATCGTGACCGGGCCCGGCTACCAGGTGCCGTTCGCCGAGCGGATTCGCGCCGAGACCGGACTGCCGGTCGCGGCCGTCGGCCTGATCACCGAAGCCCACCAGGCCGAGGACATCGTCGCCTCCGGCAAGGCCGACGCCGTCCTGCTGGGCCGGGAACTGCTGCGCGACCCGTACTGGGTTCGCCACGCCGCCAAGGAACTCGGCGCCGAAGTGTCCGCGCCGATCCAGTACCACCGCGCCTAGCCGCCACCGGGGCGGAGCCGACGGTTCCGCCCCCGCCCCCGATCACCCCCGATACGCTCGGGAGATGACGACCGTCCGCCACCGGCTCACCGGTTCCATCGAGGTGGCTTTGCCGCCCGCGCAAGCCTTCCGGCTGTTCACGCCCCGCGGCGAACAGGACTGGGTGGACGGCTGGGTCCCGCACTTCCCCGACAACCCGGACGACGACACCCAGCCCGGCACCGTCTTCGAGACCAACGCCCACGGCGAGCACACCGTGTGGGTCGTCCTCGACCGCGAACCCGGCCGCGCGATCTCCTACGCCCGCACCACTGTGGGCAATCGCGCCGGTACCGTCGCCGTCTTGCTGCGGGAGGCACCCGGCGGCAGTACCGTGACCGTGTCCTACGACCTGACCGCACTGTCCGAGTCCGGCCGCGCCGAACTCGACGCGTTCGCCGCCGGATACCCGGCCTTCCTGAAGTCCTGGCACGACACCATTCGCGCCAAGATCACCGGCCCTCAGCCGGACAACCCGAACATCGCCGCGTAACGCCCGACGAACAGGTCACCGCCCTTGATCTCGGCCGTGGCGTCGCCGTCCAGGATCCCGGCGTCGGGTATGTACGTCACGCCGCCGGTGGGGCCCAACGGAATCGACAGGACCGGCTGCGCGGGCCGATACGTCCCCAGTTCACCCTCACCCGTCAACAGGAACCGGATGTTGTCGGCCACCACTCCCGCCTGCTCGATGGCCACCACCGCCGTGTCCAGGGCGCCGGTGGCGGTGACATCGCCGATGGCGAACACCCGCCGCTGCCCCCGCAACCGCAGGTCCGGCATGACCTCGATCAGGTCGTCGTGGCGGCGCACCATGGACAGGCTCCGCCCCAGCACCCGCGAGGCCGGTTGCCGTCCGTGGCACCGAAACCAGATGTCGGCGGTGACCGTCTCACCGGACCGCATCGTCGTGGTGAAGGTCTGCAACGTCCCCGCCGGGACCGGCAGGCTGTGATCGGGGGCCGTGCCCAGGAGCAGCCGGGTGCCGCGCTCCATCAACTGCTGGTGCAGCATGTCGCGCATCCGCTGGCTCAGCTCGGGATCGAAGTCGGCCATGAACGTGCCCGACAGGATCTCCCCGGCCGGATCCACGACGGTGACGCCCTTCTGCGGCCACGCGGACGAGATCTCACCGGCCAGCTCCAGCCCCACCGGACCGGCGCCCAGCAGCAGCACGTGCCCCGCCTGGTACAGCGCCTCCGAGGTCGCCTGGATCCGCCGCCGGGCCGCCTCCGCGTGGTGCGAACCGACCTTGGCCGGAAACGGGTAACTCGTACCGGTGGCGATCACGATGTAGTCGGCCTGCATGAACCCACCCGACGACAGCCACACCCCGTGCGCCTCAACCGAGACCACCCAGTCCTCGACAACCCGCCCGCGCTTCAGCAGCCCCGAGTAGGGCATGAACATCTGCTCCGCCCACGATGGATCCACGATCGCGCGCAGCGCGGCGACATTGTGTACGAACGCGTCCTTGGGGTCAATGAGGACGACGTCGGCGACGTCGTCCAGCGCCTGGGCGACGGTGATCCCGCCATAGCCTCCCCCGACGACGGCTACGGTCGCGGTCATTGGCGCTCCTGACTCACGTGAGGGGGCTTCACGGGGCGCTTCAAAGAATCGTCGCCGGGACTCCGCCTGTCAACCTCCCGCGTCACAATTGACCGCTTGCTACCGGACGGCGACGTGCTGATACATCGGCCCGTGTCGTCATCGCCCCCGAGCTGTTGCGCTCCCCGGGGTCGGGGGCCGATAATCGGGCGATCCGTTGTGACCACCCCGAAGGGACCGCCGTGGAACACAAAGCATTGACCGACCGGCACCGAGCAGTGCTTCCCAACTGGGTGAGTCCGATGTACGCCGAACCGATCGAGTTCGTCTCGGCCTCGGGTCGCCGCGTCGTCGACGCCACCGGAAAGTCCTACCTGGACTTCTTCGGCGGGGTACTGACCACGATGGTCGGCTACGACATCCCCGAGATCCGCGAGGCCGTCGACCGGCAGCTCAGCACCGGCATCACCCACTCCTCGACCCTGTACCTGATCCGCAACCAGGTCATCCTCGCCGAGAAGATCGCCGCCGTGTCCGGCATCCCCGACGCCAAGGTCTTCCTCGGCAACAGCGGCTCCGAGGCCACCGAGACGGCACTGCTGCTGGCCACCCAGTACCGGCGCAGCAACCAGATCCTGGCCATGCGCAACAGCTACCACGGCCGCACCTTCGGCGCCGTCGGCGTCACCGGCAACAAGGGATGGTCGGCCTCGGCCCTCACCCCGTTCAACGTCAGCTACCTCCACTCCGGAGACCGGCTGCGGGGCCTGTTCGCGGGAATGTCCGACGCGGAGTACATCGAGCGCTCCGTGGCCGACCTGCGCGAAGTACTGGCCACCACCACCTCCGGCGACGTCGCCTGCCTGATAGCCGAACCGATCCAGGGCGTCGGCGGCTTCGTCATGCCGCCCGACGGCTACTTCAAGGCCATCCAAGAAGTGCTCGCCGAACACGGCATCCTGTGGGTCTGCGACGAAGTCCAGACCGGCTGGGGCCGCACCGGCTCGCACCTGTGGGGCTACCAGGCCCACGACGCGGTACCCGACATCCTCACCTTCGCCAAGGGCATCGGCAACGGCTTCGCCCTCGGCGGCGTCGTGGCCCGCGCCGAGGTCATGGACTGCCTGTCGGCGATCTCCTTCAACACCTTCGGCGGCAACCCGCTCGCCGCCGCGGCGGGCATCGCCGTCCTGGACTACCTGCGGGACAACGACCTGCAACACAACGCCGCCCGCACCGGAGCCATCATCCACGCCGGTCTGACCGAACAGGCGCGACGCTCACCGATCGTCGCCGAGGTCCGCGGCAAGGGCCTCATGATCGCCATCGAGTTCGTCGCGGCCGACACCACCCGCCCCGACCCGGCCGCCGCCCTGCGGGTCCTGGAAGCCTGCCGACGCGACGGTCTGCTGGTCGGCAAGGGCGGCCTGTACGGCAACGTCATCCGCATGGGGCCACCCCTGACCCTCACCGAATCCGAAGCCGCCGAAGGACTCGCCATCCTCACCAACGCGATCGACGAGGAGGCCGCCTCGTAACAGCGGCCGGGACCGGTTCCGGCGAAACCGTGTTGCCATGCCCTTACGACACCTGGCAATCGCTCGGAACAGGGGTGTGACGATGGTTGACTACGCTCAACTGCGCGACATGGACCTGGCGAAACTCATCAGCTCTGCCGAAGCGGCACCAGGCTGACGACGACACCGTCGGATCGCTGGCCTCGGCCGGAACGGGACTGCTGAAGTTCCTGGGAGTACCCGTCAACTCCCCGTTGGGTGCTTTTTTGGGGGGGGGGGGGGGGGGGGGGGGGGGGGGGGGGGGCTGGTTCGTCGACAAGACCGTGGACGTGGTGGGCCGCAACGCCGACGACTTCGCGTCGCCCTACGGCGCCGCCACGATCCTCGGCAAGGTCACCCCCTGGTGAGGGAGGATGTGTGACAACGTGAGTCGCACGGGGGTATTTGTGAACGAACGCGCGAAGCCGTTGCGCGGCATCGACCAGTGTCTGGTCACGTACGAGAAGCGTTGCGGCCGTAGCGTCGGCATCGGGCTGTTGCTTCGTTTCGACGGCGAGGCGCCGGATCTGAGCCAACTCGTGCGACACCTCGCCGAGAGGTTCTCCACGGTCCCGGAACTGCGTTGGCTGCTGGGCGAGTCCCGGGGACGATCGGTGTGGTACCCGGATCCGCGGTTCAGCTGGGACTCCCGCATCGCGCAGTACTCCGGATACCGTGCCGATGGCGAGACCGGCCTTCGCGCCGCCGTCGGGGACATCGCCGCCATGAGGCTCGATCCCGCGACAGCGCCGTGGCGGGCATGGCTGCTGCGGGGATTCGCCCCAGGCCAATGGGCGCTGATGCTGCACGTCCACCACGCCCTGGCCGATGGCCAGAGCATGATGAGCCTGGCGCACCGCGCTTTCGGCGAGCGATCGTCGCTGTCGCGTCCGTCGCGAAGCTGGATCACCCCGAGGCGCCTTTCGCGACGCGAATCCTGGGCCAAGCTCCTGCGCGGCGGCCCCCGACAGGCGTGGAACCTGGTGCCACGCCGATTCCCGACCCGAAACGCCAACGGCGATCACCGCGTCGACTGGGCGACCTTCGACAGCGCACAGGTGCGGCGGATAGCCGCGCACCACGACGCGACCGTCAACGACGTCGTGCTCGCGCTGACGACCCGAACCCTGTCGACCGGCGACACGACCCCGTACGCCCTCATACCGGTCAGCACCCGCTCGGCCGACGACACCCACCGACTGGGCAACGAACTGACGACGATGCGCGTGCCGCTGCCGAAGCGACACCAGGATCCGGTCTCGGCACTCAAGGCCATCACCGCCGCGACCACCCAGGCCAAACACGGTCGCGACATCGACGTCTCCCGGGCCGGAGCCGAGGTACTGCCGAGCTGGGTCTTCGCGTCCCTGTTCCGGCACGCGCTCACCGGCGGCTATGTGGACATCATCGTCAGCAACTGGGGAACCACTCCCGCCCTGGCATTCCACGACAACCCCGTACGCGAACTCGTACCCATCATGTTCCGGCCGCCCGGCCACGCCACCACGATCGGCTTCGCCACTCACGGCAACCGCACCCACGTCGGCGTCGTCTCCACAAGCGACACCGACCGGCTGCGCGACCACTGGCACAGCGCACTCACGTCCCTGCACGACAGTGCCGAGTGAGGAGGCCCCAGTGCCCCCTCACCCGGCGAACGCCTCACGACATGGCGAGACGCTATCCCTTCTGGCTGAACGTCACCGCGCCGCGCGCGCCGATCGACAGCTGCCAGTTGGCCTGCTCGCCGTCCTTGAGCGAGTGGCACACAACCGGTTCGGACTTCTGGGGATTGACGACGGTGTACTCCTCGTCGAGCTCACACATGACGTCCTCGGTCTGGGCCTTGTAACGCAAGGCGTTCTCGAGGAACTCGCGGGACTGGACGCTCTGCTCGGACTCGTACTCGTAGCGGGCCACCATCGAGCCGCCCGAGATCGAGACCTTCCATTCGACCTTCTGACCGAAGTAGGTCATCTCGCAGGTGACGTCCTCGTCCTTGTCGCCCTTGATGTCCGGGCAGGTGACTTCGGACTTGTCGTCATATTGGTGCGTGTACTCGGCGGCGGCGCTGACCAGCTCGAACTCGATCTTCTCGGCCAGCGGGGCCTCGCGGTCCGGCTCGGCGGGCAGATCCTTCTCCCAGGCGTCCTTCGGGTCGTTGGTCGGCACGGGCGCATTGCGGAAGTCGCCTTCGGCGATGCCCTCGCCCTCGGACTCGGACGTGGCGTCGATCGGGCCGTCCTTCGAGTCGCCAGGGGGATCGTCGGTGCCGCACGCGGTCAATGCCATCGCGATGGCGGCTATACCGATCGTGGTGGTCAGCAGGCGGTTCATGTGGGTCCTTCCACGGTCACGAATGAGACACCCTCGAGGCGTCGGGTCGATTGCCGCCTACGATTGCGCGCGGGACCTTCACAAAGACTTCACGAACCCTGACGACGCCGTCATTCGCGTATCGTTGCCGGTCAGATCACCTCGCGAGGATCGGATGACCCTGGAAATACGCCTGCTGGGAGCGATCGAACTGTGGGCCGACGGTCGTCGCGTCGACATCGGCCCGGCCAAGCAGCGTGCCGTCTTCGCGATCCTGGCAGCTGAGGCGACCAGCGTGGTGCCGACCGACCGCCTCGAACACCACACCTGGGGCGACGCCCCACCCAAGGACGCCCGCCGGACCCTGCACGTATACCTGACCCGGCTGCGCCGCGCGCTGTCAGGCATCGAGGGCCTGTCGCTGGAGCGGCACGGCGGCGGCTACGTCCTCGGCGTGGACACCGAACAGGTGGACCTGCACCGCTACCGGCGACTGTGCGGCGCCGCCCGCGACGCCGCCGACGCCTCCCACGCCGCCTCACTGTGGCACGAGGCGTTCGCACTGTGGCGGGGCGAGCCGTTCACCGACCACGACATCCCCCGGCTGAACCGGCTGCGCCACGAGCTGCGCGCCGAACGCGAGACCGCCGAACTGGACCGTAACGACGCCTACCTGCGCGCCGGACGGCACACCGAACTGCTTGCCGACCTGACCGAACAGGTCGAGCGACGTCCGTTGGACGAGCGACTGGCGGCCCAGTTCATCGACGCGACACACCAGTCGGGTCGCACCGCCGAGGCCCTCACCCACTACCGCGACCTCCGCGACCGGCTGGTCGGCGAACTGGGCCGCGAACCCGGATCGAGCCTGCGCGACCTGCACCGCCGCATCCTCAACGACGACCAGGCCCCCACCGTCACCGAGCAGTCGGTGCCGCGACAACTGCCGGTCACGACCGTGACGTTCACCGGCAGAGACGCGGAATCGGCCCACGCGATCGCGCTGCTGGGTTCGGGAACCCCGATCGTGTCGGTCGACGGCATGGCCGGGGTCGGCAAGACCGCCTTCGCGGTCCGGGTGGCCACAGAAGTGTCCGACAAGTTCTGCGACGGCCAGCTCTTCGTGGACCTACGCGGCTTCTCCGACGACCTGGCACCGCTACCCGCGAACGAGGCGATCGGCGGCATGCTGCGCGACCTCGGCGTGCCGCAGACCCAGATCCCCGCCGACCTGGCGGGACGCTCGGCGATGCTGCGCAGCCGACTGGCCGACCGACGAGTCCTGCTGGTCCTCGACAACACCATCGGCACCGAACAGGTCCTACCCCTGCTGCCCGGCCCCGGCGACAGCGCCGTACTGATCACGAGCCGCCGCAAACTGCCCGACCTGCCCGACGCCGAACCGATCACACTGGACGTCCTACCCCGCCACGAAGCCCGCGAACTGTTCACGACGGTCGCGCAACGAAACATCGACGCCGAAACCGACCCCGTGAACGACATCGTCACGCTGGCCGGTCAACTCCCGCTGGCCCTGCGACTGGCGGCGGCCCGACTGCGCAGCCGTCCGGCATGGACGGTCACCGACCTTCGCGACCGGATGGCCTCCGAACGACAAGGCGAACGCCGCTCACCGGCCGGACGAAAACTCGGAGCCGCCTTCGAACTGTCCCTACGCGCCCTCACCGTCGAAAAACGCGAGACATTCCTGTCGGCGAGCCTGATCCCGGTCCACGATCTCACCGCGGCATCGGTCGCCGCCGTAACCCAACACCCCATCGACGAGGTCGAGGAAACCCTCGAAGAACTGTGCGACCTCAACCTGCTCACCACCCCGACGGCGGGCCGCTACCAGTACTTCGACCTGCTGCGCGACTACGCCGCCCAGATAGCCGAAACGAACCAGCCCGCCCACACCCGCCACGACATCACCGGGCGAGCGTTGCGCTGGTACATGGCGAATGCCCGCACCGCATGCGCGGCGGTACGTCTCCCGTTCCCCGAGAACCCGGGCCTGCCCACCGACCCTGCGGACATGAGGTTCGACGACGAGCAGTCCGCGTTGGCCTGGCTGGACTCCGAACGCGGGAACCTGCTGGCGCTGTTGCGCCACTCAAGTGCCACATCGATACCGATGTGGACAATGGTCGACGCGATCTCGAACTACCTGCTGTACCGCGCCGAAGGCGCCAGCCTGCTCGAGATCTGCGACCTCGCACTGAGCGAACCCGAGGCCCTGGCCGACAACCTCGCCCAGGTCAAACTGTTGAGCCGCAAAGCGAGCGCGGCACAGAGCCTGGGCGACCGGACGGCCATGCTGACCTACACCCAAGCCGCCCGCGAACGCCTCACCCCCGACGCCGGACCGAAACTGCGACTGGGCGCCCTGTCGCAACTGATCATGGTCCACCGAACCCTCGGCAACGTCGCGGAAGGAGCCACGGCCGCGGCGGAGGCGCTCAAGACCTACCGCGAACTCGACGAAGACGGTGCCTCGTACATCCTGCAACAAGTCGCGGCGGCGGTCTCCGACACCGGCGACCTGCACGCGACCCGCGAACTGCTCGAAGAGGCCAGTCGTGAGTTCCGGCGACGCGACAGCCTCAACCTGGGTTTCGCGCTCACCGCGCTGGTGGAGGTCTGCACGGAACTGGGCGACTTCGAAGCGGCCGAACACTTCGCGGACGAGACCCGCAAGTGGATGGGCAAGGCCGGAACCGAAACGGCCCAGCCGCAACTGCACCAAGACATGGCGCTGCTCCACCACGCCCGGGGCGAAACCGAACCAGCCCTAGAACACGCCCGCCGCGCGGTCGACCTGGCCCGCCAAATGGGCATGCACGGCGTCGACAGCGCAGTCCTGTCCACACTGGCCCGGGTCTCACGAGACGTCTCACCGGACGCACACCAATACGCCGAGGAAGCAGTCAAAACCAGCCGAGACCGCGAAGCGATCGCCGAACACATCGTCGCCCTCTGGGTACTGGCCGACATCCAACTCGCCGCGGGCGACACCACCTCGGCCACCCACACGGCGACCACAGCCCTGGACCTGGCCCGCAAACACGGATACCGCCTCCTGAAGGCCAAGATCCTGACGGTACTGACCGAAGTCCACCTGGCCACAGGCGACCACGACCAAGCCCGCCACACCGGAACCGAGGCCCTACGCGACCACCAGTGGTGCGGATCCCGCCCCCAACATGCCAAAGTCCACAAGCTACTAGCGCAGGCGACCACCGATGACGGGTCAGGTCGGATCAGTTAGCTGCCGCATGGCGTCAAGCAGTGTGGTGTAAATCGGGCTCGGTTCCGGATCGTCCCAGTCCACAGTCTCCTGGTCGTCAGCGTTGGCGTCCGCCGCCGGTGCGAACAGCCACCACAGGTTGCCCCACGGGTCGAGGAAGCGGGCGATGTCGAAGCCGCCGTAGAACGCGGACACGTCGGTGATGATCCTGGCCCCGCGCTCGACGGCTCGGCGCAGCGTCTCGGCGGCGTCGGTGACGTAGACCTGGGTCATGGCGGGTGTGAACGGCCAGTCGGCTTTGCGGTCCGCGACCATGATCACCGAGTTGCCGATGCGCACCTCGGCGTGGATGAGGGTCCCGTCGTTGGCGTACATGTCTGGCGTGTGGGCTTCGGGTGTCTCGGTGCCGTCGAAGACTGCGGTCAGGAACTCGATGAGTTCGGCCGCGCCCTTGGCGATGATGAATCCGTTGACGGTGTTGAGGTCCGAAACCGCGACGGAATTGATTGGTTCGTTCATGCCGCGAAACGTAGTGGCAATTCAGGACAGCCACGGCCCGCAGCCCGCGAAGGCGGGGCGTGTGGCGTGATTGATTCGCTTATTCACCGGTTCGTTGGCAGGGGTGGTGGCTCGCGAGAACTTCGCGCCGTACCAACGCGTCCGTCGCATCGAGTTCCGCGAGCTGCCCAAGACGATCTCCGGCAAGATCCGTCGCGTCGAGCTGCGTTCCCGTGAAGAACAACTGGGCAACGACTCAGGGGCCAACGGCGAATGGCGCGACGACCACTTTCCCGAACTCAAACGGTGAACCAGGCCGCGAAGGCCCGACACAATGATTCGCTCTGACCGATCAGCTTCACGTCGCGAAAACGGTCCGGCGGGCACGCGACATTCTCAAAGTGGCAAGGAATTCTCTTGACGCATCCGCCACCACGTCGGGTGACTCGGCTCCCGAATCCAGAGGCCGCGCGACGAGCATGGCGAGAAAAAGCCGCACGTGAGGTGAGTCGCGCTGGGGTCGAGTGCAGTGCTCGCGACGCGACGAAGGAGCACCATACGGCCGTAAGGACGGCCACGGCAGTTGTCGTCACTCCGGATTCAAGCCATCCTAAGTGTCCGTTCTCAGTGATCATGGATTCCGGTTGGATCTGTGGTGCCTGGGTGTTGCCAGATTCGGTGAGAAGTTCGCTGGTGGGTTTTCTCGTTTGATGTGGCATTTACGGTATGAAAGTGGCCCGGTGGTTGCCGGGCCACTTTTCGCGCTTGGGTTCTTGGGCTTATCCGTCGGTGATCGTGCGCGTTTTGGAGCCGCAGTTCTCGTTAGGGGCTCCGGACCAGCGGGCGAGGCAGACCTTGATCTTGACCCGCTGGCCCGCTTTCACGTTGCCGAACGGGTCCCAAATGGTGTACTCCAGATAGCCTTTGCCGAAGTACTTCACGCCCTTGTAGTTCCCGTTGACCCAGGCATATGCGCGCACACCGTAACCGTCATCCCCTTCGTCACCGATCTGCACGTAGTCATCGTTTCCCCCGCCGCCTGGCGCGCCGGGCCCGTAATCTTCGAATACCACGACACCGCCGCGGTCGGTGGTCACTGTCTCGAAACTGTCGTTGATGCGACTGGTGCCGTCTTGCTGCGCGACCGCGGACGCGCCGCTGAACGCGAGCGCTCCCCCAGTCACCGCTACCAGGACTGCCGCACTAAGAACCTTCTTGACCGTGAATCGCATTTACCCTCCAAAAGGCGTGGTTCGGCTTGGTGTGGTGCACGACAACTATGGACGCGATCATTGTGGACGCACTCAACCGAACGGCCCCACCTGGCGAAACCGCCAACTCAACCGAGAACGGACACTAAGCGTTAGTCCTACCTGGTTGCCAGTTGCGTAGTAAAAGCTGGAGTCGTGATTTCGGGTCGGCGTATCCGCGGCTGATGCGCATTCGGGGCCGAGAGCGCTGCTCGCGGTTTCGAGACGGGGTATTGGAGTGGGCGGGGAAGTGTGTGGTGGAGGGATATCGACCTTAAGGGACTATTTATTGTGGAATTCCCGGGCCGCGCTGGGGCCGTCGGGACGTGTGGGGGCCGCCCGAAGAGCCCCAAAATCACCGAACAACACTCAGAACGCGTGTTTGAAATGCCTGGTAGGTGCCCATATGGACCCCTGCCAGGCATGGAGTGCGGATGAGTCAGCCGGTACGCCGGATTCTGTGACCGGGACGCCTTGCGGCATTGTCCCGGCCGGTGGCCATCCATCTAGGCGCGCCGTTGCCGACGTGCTCCAGCGGTCTACCCGCGAACTCGGGCGGGCCGCCCTCGGACGTTCGCGCAGAGCCCGTCAGGGCTCCTCTTGACCTTGCTCCGGGTGGGGTTTACCGAGCCGTCCCCGTCGCCGGGGGCGCTGGTGGTCTCTTACACCACCGTTTCACCCTTACCCTTGCGGGCGGTCTGTTTTCTGTGGCACTTTCCCGCGGGTCGCCCCGGGTTGCCGTTAGCAATCACCCTGCCCTGCGGAGTCCGGACGTTCCTCGAGTGTCGGTTGCGACACTCGCGGCCACCTGGCTGACTCATCCGCGGTGTTGATCATAGGCTCGGCCGGATGGATGTGGGTCAGGTGTGTCTGTTGCTGGCCGCCGGGTTGGCCGCCGGTGGGGTCAACTCGTTGGCGGGTGGTGGGTCGTTGTTGACGTTTCCCGCGTTGGTGACCGTGGGGTTGCCCCCCGTGAGTGCGAATGTCACCAATTCGATCTCGGTGTGTCCCGGGTATTTGGCGGCTATGTGGGCCAGTCGCTCGGATTTGGGTGGGTATCGGGGGCGGGTGTTGGCCTTGGTGCCGGTGACCGTGGTGGGGACCGCGGCCGGGAGTGCGTTGTTGTTGCTGACTCCGGCGTCGACGTTCGAGGCGGTGGTGCCGTTCTTGGTGGTGGGTGCTTCGTTGACGTTGTTGTTTCAGGATCGGGTGCGGTCGTTGGTGGGTCATCCGCACAAGATGGCATCTTGGCGTCGTAACCTGAGCCTTCAGGTCATGACCGGCCTGGGTTGTGTGTACGGGGGGTATTTCGGGGCGGCGTTGGGCGTCATGTTGGTGGCGTGTCTGGCGTTGGTGGTGGAGGGGACGCTGGCTCGGATTCTGGCGTTGAAGAACACGGTGTCGGCGATGGTGGGGTTGGTGACGATCGGGATCTTCTCGGCCTTCGCGCCGGTGAACTGGTTGGCGGTGGCGATCGTGGCGCCGTCGAGTTTGGTGGGAGGTTATCTGGGGGCGAGGTTGGCGAGGCGGATGCCGCAGAAGGTTCTGCGTGCCGCCATCGTCACGTTCGGCTTGGTGATAGGTGTCTATCTCTACCTGTTTAAGTGACGTCGTTCGCCGAATCTTTATGAAAACGCGACCGATGGATCATGCCCCGAACGTTAACTCTGTGTTCATGTAAACATTTGGTAGTGTCCGACTCGCCTTGACACGGTCATTACCGTGGTCACAAGTTGGCCGCTCGCCCCAATTTCAGCAAACCGGTCATGTTTCCAGTGGACTGAAGGAGTCCCCATGAGAAAAGGTCTATTGCTCAGGCTTTCAGCGTTGGGCGCGATCGCCGTCCTGGGCCTGTCGGCATGCGGTGAGAGCGCCGTCGGCGACAAGGACGGCAAGGGTGAAACCCCGGACGAACTGGTGATCAGCGGTGTGCCCGCCGAGGAGGGCACCGACCTGTCCAACACCTACGAGCCGGTCGTCAAGATGCTGGAGAAGGAACTTGACATGAAGGTCAAGTTCAAGCCCTCCACCAGTTACGCGGCCGTCATCGAGGGGCAGCGCAACGGCAAGATCCACATCGCGCAGTACGGGGCCCTGGCCTACTACCAGGCGCTGCAGAACGGATCGGACATCGATGTCCTGGGCGCCATGGTGAAGGCGAAGGGTGCCGAGCCGGGTTACCAGGCCTACGGCATCGTCCCCAAGGGCTCGAAGATCAAGGACATCAAGGACTTCGCGGGCAAGAAGCTGTGCTTCGTCGACGAGTCGTCCACCTCCGGTTACCTGTACCCGGTGGCGGGCCTGATGAAGGCGGGCGTCAAGAAGGACGACTGGGAGCCGGTCATGGCCGGTGGCCACGACGCCTCCGCCATCGCCGTCTCGAAGAAGGAGTGCGAGGCCGGTTTCGCACTGGACAGTATGGTGGATGAGACCCTCATCGAGAAGGGCGACATCAAGAAGGGCGACCTGAAGGTCGTGTGGAAGTCCGACACCATCGCCGAGCCGCCGATCACCGTCTACAACGGCCTGGAGAAGGGCCTCAAGGACAAGATCAAGAAGGTCTTCGAGACCAAGGCCAACCAGGACTACCTGGTCAAGGAAGGCTTCTGCGAGAAGGGCAAGTGCGACCTGACCGACCAGCGGATCTTCGGCTGGGAGCCGGTCGAGGAAAGCTACTACGACTCGCTGACCGAGGTCTGTGAAGAGACCAAGATCGACGCCTGCGAAAAGATCGAGTAACGCTCCGCGACCCGCACTCCAAAAGGACGACAGTGAACAGCAACGACCACCTCGCCACTGGCGACGAGGCGATCAGATTCAACAACGTCACCAAGGTCTTCGCGCCGGATGTCACCGCGTTGGACGAGGTGAGCTTCTCGGCCGGTTTCGGCGAGGTGGTCGTGTTGCTGGGCCTTTCGGGGTCCGGCAAGTCCACCCTGCTGCGTCATGTGGACGGACTCCACCTGCCCTCCAGCGGTGAGGTGGAGGTGCTGGGGGTCAACGTGACCGCTGCCCGACCCCGCGAGCTGCGCAAACTGCGGCGCCGGGTCGGTTTCGTGTTCCAGCAGTTCCACCTGGTGCCGACGCTCACCGTGCTGGAGAACGTCTGCACCGGGGCGCTGGGACGGCTGAAGGGCCCGCGACTGGGCCTGCCGACCTATCCCAAGCAGGTGCGGCTGGACGCGCTGGAGCAGCTGGACCGGGTGGGCTTGGCCGACCGCGCCTTCCAGCGCGCCGACACCCTGTCGGGCGGACAGCAGCAGCGGGTAGCGATCGCGCGGGCGATGCTGCAACGCCCCGAGGTGCTGCTGGCCGACGAGCCGGTGGCCTCACTGGACCCGGAGTCCTCGCACCAGGTCATGCAGCTGATCAAGAAGGTGGCCGCCGAGGACCAGCTGACCGTCCTGTGCAGCCTGCACCAGGTCGAACTGGCGCTGGCCTGGGGTGACCGGATCATCGGCCTGCACAGTGGACAGGTCGTCATGGACACTCCGGTCGCCGACATCGACCTGTCCGACGCGATGTCGATCTACGCCCGGGTCGGTGCCGAGACCGTCGCCAGCGCGGCGGGGGACGAGTAACCGGGCGATGTCGACACAACTGGAAGCACCACCGAAGGCACCCGCGCCCGTACCGAGCAGGCGCACGTTGGCGCCGTTGCGGCTCAACACGATCCTGGCCACCATTGTGGTCGGTGTCCTGTTGGTGTTCGGCCTGTGGTCGCTGAACTATCTGGGCATCAACTTCGCCACCCTTGCCGACAGCGTCAGCAACGGCATCGAATTCGTCTCCCGGGCCACCCCGCTGTCCTTCCCGCCGCTGGGGGAGACCGCGGTCCTGATCGCACAGACGCTGGCGATCGTCATCTCGGCGACGCTGCTGTCCATGGTGCTCAGTGCGCCGCTGGCGTTCTGGGCCGCCGCCAACACCTCGCCCAACATCGCCGCCCGGCTGGGATCTCGGGGCGTCATCGTCGTGGCCCGCGCCATCCCCGACATCGTCCTGGCCATCATCTTCGTGCGCATCTTCGGGCTGGGCATCCTGCCGGGCGTGCTGGCCATGGGCCTGCACTCCATCGGCATGATCGGCAAGATGTACGGCGACGCGATCGAGCAGATCGACGAGGGGCCCCGTACCGCGCTGCGGGCGGCGGGCGCCACCCGTCGACAGCAGCTCATCGGCGGCGTGCTGCCGCAGGTGCTGCCCGCGTTCGTCGCCACCGCCATGCACCGCCTCGACATCAACCTGCGCATCTCGGTGCTGCTGGGTTACGTCGGCGTCGCGGGCATCGGCAAGGAGATCAAGGACGCCGTCGAAAGCCTCCAGTACCGGCGCGCGCTGGCGCTGGCACTGATCATCCTGGTCCTCATCATCATCATGGAGCTGATCTCCGGCGCCGTGCGCAAGATGCTGCTGGGTCCCGCCGGGGCAGAGCCCTCGCGTTTCGGTTTCGTCCGGCTGTTCCGGTGGATCGGGCGCAAGCTGACCGGCCGCAGGCCGAAGGAGGAGGTCAAGGTCCCCGCGCCGCGGGGCGCCGTGGCCGTGGCTTCCCAACGCATCTCACCACCGTGGACGTTCCGGCGGATCCGCCGGTTCACGTACATGCTGTTGGGCCTCGCGATCGCGGGAGTCTCGGTGGTCTATGTGGTCGTCGACTTCACCGGGATCGGCGGTGGCGTCGGCTTCATCGACACCATGTCGCGACTGTGGCCGCCGGGAACCGGCGGGGTCGCGATGTCGGAACTGTGGTTCTCGTTGTTCGAGACCTTCGTCATCGCGATGGCCGCCCTGGTCATAGGCCTGGTGCTCGCGCTGCCGGTCGGCTGCCTGGCCGCGCGCAACGTCGCCCCCAACTCGGTGATCGCCAAGATCTTCCGGATCTTCATCGTGTGTGTGCGAGGCGTTCCCGAACTGGTGCTGGCCATCCTGTTCGTCATCATCGTCGGACTGGGAACGGTGGCGGGCGCCTTCGCCTTGGCCATCGGCGCGATCGGTCTGCTGGGCAAGCTGGTCGCCGACTCGCTCGAGGAGGTCGATCCCGGCGTCGAACAGGCGCTGCGCGCCACCGGTGCCTCGCGGGTGCGGGTGTTCTTCGCGGCGACACTGCCGCAGGCCCTGCCCGCGTTCATCGGCCACATCCTGTACCAGCTGGACGTCAACTTCCGCGCCGCCACGATCCTGGGCATCGTCGGCAGCGGTGGTATCGGCTACTACCTGTTGCAGGCCTCCCGGGTGCGCGAGTTCGAAACGGTCACGACGATCACGCTGATGATCTTCGGTGTCGTCATGACCATCGAACTGATCGCGATGTGGCTGCGGCGCACCGCCGGGGCCAAGAGCGGCGGCGCCGCCTGATCGTCGGACCGGTCGCGCGCGAGCCGCGTCCAGTCCACAGACATATCCACATGTGTGCCGCTGTTGATACGGTGTCGGCATGAACCGAGTCCTGAAGCGACACGTACTGCCCGTGTGTGTCGCGACCGCGAGCCTCGCCGCGATCACCCTGGCCACCCCCGCCCACGCCCACGACGGATTCAAAGCCTCGAACCTCAGCTGGCAGCTGACCGACACCGGGGTCGACAACCAGTTCCGGGGCCTGGCGGCCGTCGACGACGACACCGCCTGGGTCGCCGGAACCAAGGGCACGGTGCTGCGCACCACCGACGGCGGTGACAGCTGGGACAACGTCTCCCCGGCCGGGGCCGAGGGCCTGGAGTTCCGGGACATCGAGGCCTACGACGACGAACACGCCGTCGCGCTGTCGATCGGGGAGGGCGAGGCGTCGCGGGTGTACGTCACCGACGACGGCGGCGACAGCTGGCACAACTCGTTCACCAACGCCGAACCCAAGGCGTTCTACGACTGCATGGCCTTCTTCGACGCCAAACACGGTGTCGCCATGAGCGACCCTGTCGACGGCCGGATCCGCTTCATCACCACCGACGACGGCGGCCACAGCTGGGACATGCTGCCGCCCGAGCGGTCGCCCGAAGCCCTTGCGGGCGAGTTCGCGTTCGCCGCCAGTGGACAGTGCCTGGTCGCCGCCGACAAGAGGAACGGCTACCTCGTCACCGGCGGCGGCGAGACCGCGCGCGTCATCCACACCCCCGACCGGGGCCAGAGCTGGGAAGCCCACGACACGCCGGTGGCCAGCGGGCCGTCGGCGGGCATCTACGCCGCCGCGTTCCGCGACACCAAACGCGCGATCCTGGTCGGCGGCGACTACACCACCCCCGACGCGGTGAAAGACGCCGCCGCCTACACCCGCAAGGGTGTCGAGAACTTCGCGCTGTCGCCGGGGGAGCCGGGCCAGTACCGCTCCTCGGTGGCCTATGTGGCCGGTTCGATCGCGATCACCGTCGGCCCGACCGGCAGCGACCTGACCGTCGACAACGGACGCGACTGGCACCGCTTCGACGACGGCGCCTTCGACAGTGTCGAGTGCGCCAAGTTCGCTTGCTGGGCGTCGGGACCCAAGGGCCGTATCGCCACGTTGGAACTGGGCTGAGCGCCTAAGTACCGTTCGGCGTAGCGCGTCGGCGTCTCACCGAACATCTTGGTGAAGTCGCGGGTGAAGTGCGCCTGGTCGGCGAAGCCGAGTTCGGCGGCCAGCGCACCCCAGTCGACGCGTTCGCCGGTGGCCATCCGCTCGGTCGCCTCGCGAAGCCGGTACCGGCGGATCACCCACTTGGGACCGATGCCGACGTGCTCGGCGAACTGGCGTTGCAGCTGCCGCAGCGTGATCCGGTATTCGCGCGCCAGGTCGTCGGCGCGGGTGATCGCCGGTTCGGCGGCGATGCGTTCGACGATGCGCGCGGCCAGCGGCGTCTCGGGCGGTGGCGAGGGCAGGTTGGCCCGCAGCATCGCCTCCACCGTGGACACGTCGACGGTGTCGGGGATCGCGTCGAAGACGTCGGTCGCCGGGATCGACCGGTCGGTGATCGACTGCACCGGCGCGCCCAGGAACGGACGGAAACAGCCCGCCTGGAACTCCACCCCGAACACCCGGCCGCGGCCGTCGAGCTCCTTGAACACGTGCCCGCTGGACACGCCGTGCACCTCGACGGTGTCGCCGATGAACGACAGCTGCACCTTCGGGTACGGGACGATCAGCTGCCGGTACGGGCGGGCGTAGTCCCAGTCCACGATCCAGTACCGGGTCACGTACGGCGCCAGGTCCGGCGACGGTTCCGGGAAGTCGTGCCGCTGGAACCGCCGCCAGTTCAGCTCGCGCTCGTCCCGGGACATGGGTGGAGAATATGTCGTCTTTGTTCAATGCGTTCGGCCTTCGCCGCGCCTACCGTGGCCTAGTGAACGGAGACAAACTGGTGTCGCGGGCGTATCAGCCCTTCGCGACCATCGTCGACAACATCAAACCCGACCAGCTCGACGCCGCCACGCCGTGCGCCGAGTACGACGTCCGCAAACTGGTCAACCACATGCTGTTCTGGGGGCCGAGCCTGGAAGCCGCCGGACGCAAGGAGACCGTGCCGCCACCGGCGGAGTCCGAAGCGGACGTCGACCTCACCGCGGCCGACTGGTCCGGTGATCTGGTCGCACAGCTGAACCGCACCGTCGCCGCGTGGAGTCGGCCCGAGGCCTGGCAGGGGGTCGCGAGCATGGGCGGCCCGCACGAGATCCCGGCCAGCATGGTCGGCGGCATGGTACTGGGCGAACTGGTCATCCACGGCTGGGACCTCGCCCAGGCGACCGGACAGCAGGCGACCTGGGACGAGGACGTGCTCGCGTTCACGTTCGCCGAGGTCGCCGCCAACGCCGAGACCGGACGCCAGATGGGCGTCTACGGACCCGAGGTCGCGGTACCGGCCGACGCGCCGCTGCTGCACCGCATCCTCGGCGTCACCGGCCGCCGCCCCGACTAGAGGCCCGCCACTGTCGCGGCGCCCGGCGGCACACCCGGGCGCCGTATGGAGACAATGGCCGTATGCGCACGCTTCGCCTCGCACTGGCCCAGACCAACTCCACCGTCGGCGACCTCGACGGCAACGCCGCCGCCGTCGTCGAGTGGACCGCGCGGGCCAAGAGGGCCGGGGCCCACATGGTGGCGTTCGGCGAGATGATGCTGACCGGGTACCCGGTGGAGGACCTGGTGTTCCGGGAGTCGTTCGTGCGGGCCAGCCGACAGCGGGTGGAGCGGCTGGCGAGTGAGCTGGCCGAGGCCGGGCTGGGCGGCATCGTCGTCGTGGTCGGTTATCTGGACGCCGACGGCCCGGCGCGCATGGACGCCGACGCCGATCCCGGGGTCGGACCGCGCGACGCGCTGGCCGTCCTGCACTCCGGCCGGGTCGTGACCCGGTACTTCAAGCACCACCTGCCCAACTACGGCGTCTTCGACGAGGACCGGTACTTCGTCTCCGGCGACACGCTGGAGGTGGTGCGGGTCGGCGGTGTGGACGTCGCGGTGACGGTGTGCGAGGACATCTGGCAGCCCGGCGGACCGTTCGCGGTGGCCCGGCAGGCCGGGGTCGGGCTGGTCGTCAACATCAACGCCTCGCCGTTCGAGCGCGACAAGGACGACACCCGGCTGTCGCTGGTGAAGCGGCGCGCCGCCGAGGCGAACGCCACCGTCGCCTACGTCAACGTCATCGGCGGCCAGGACGAACTCGTCTTCGACGGCGACACCATGATCGTCAAGGCCGACGGTGAACTGGTGCTGCGCGGTCCCCGGTTCACCGAGGAACTGCTGCTGGCCGACCTGACCTTCGACGACGCCGGTGACGTACCGGAGGTGACCGACGCGGCGATGGCGGTGCGCCACACCGAGATCTCCGGCGGTTCACTGCCGTTGCGCCGCAACCTGATCACGCCGGTCAAGACCGAGCCGCTGTCCGACCTGGCCGAGGTGTGGGGCGCGCTGACGCTCGGCCTTCGCGACTATGTGGACAAGAACGGCTTCGCCTCGGTGCTGTTCGGACTGTCGGGCGGCATCGACTCGGCCGTGGTCGCGGCGCTGGCCGTCGACGCGCTGGGCCCGGACCGGGTGCACGCCGTGTCCAACCCGAGCCAGTACTCCTCGCAGCACTCCCGCGACGACGCCGCCGACCTGGCGCAGCGCACCGGGCTGCACTACCTCGTCGAACCGATCCAGACCATCGTGGACGCCTACCTGTCGCAGCTGTCGCTGTCGGGGGTCGCGGTGGAGAACCTGCAGGCGCGGGTGCGCGGTGTCATCTGGATGGCGCTGTCGAACCAGCATGGACACCTGGTGCTGGCGGCGGGGAACAAGAGCGAGTACGCCGTCGGCTACTCCACACTGTACGGTGACGCGGTCGGTGGTTACGCGCCGATCAAGGACGTCCCCAAGACGCTGGTGTTCGAGCTGGCCAAGTGGCGCAACGCCGAGGCCAAGCGACGGGGCGAGGTGGCGCCGATCCCCGACAACATCATCACCAAACCGCCGTCGGCCGAGCTGCGCCCCGACCAGGTCGACACGGACTCGCTGCCGCCCTACGAAGTGCTGGACGCGATCCTGGCCGGGTACGTCGACGGCGACGCCGGTCGCGACGACCTGGTGGCCGCCGGACACGACCCGGCCATAGTGGACCGGATTCTGCGGTTGGTCGACATCGCCGAGTACAAGCGCCGCCAGTCGGCGCCGGGAACCAAGGTCACCGGCAAGTCCTTCGGCCGCGACCGGCGGTTGCCGATCACCAACCGGTTCCGCGAGGGCGACTCGCGGGCGTAGTCCACGCCGGACGGTGTCAGTGGTGCCGGGCCGCGTCGGGAACCCGGTCGGCGAGGTCGCACAGGAACTCGGCCGTGGCGAAGGCCTCGTCGCAGTCGATCGGCCCGCCCCACCAGCTGAGCAGGTCGGCGTTCTCGAACCGCACCGGCTGCTGCCGGGAGCGCGGGTCGTTGAGCAGCCAGTCGGCCAGCCCGGACTGGAACACGTGGTTGGAGTACTGGTTGTCCTGGCTTTGGATGTCGAACACGTCGAACAGCTGGTGTGACCGCGGTTCGTCGCGCGGCTTGAGCTGGAGCCACGGCCGCTGCGAGCCCAGACCGACGGCCACGATCGTGTAGAACGACTCGGACTGCGTCACCACTCCGGCCTCGTGATAGCCGTAGGTGAACATCATGATGTTGCGTCCGCGATGGACGCCATAGAGGACGTCGGCGGCGCCGCCGCGGTTGCGGAACGGTTCCCCCTGCCACCGTCCGACCAGCGCGTTGTCGGCCTTCTGGTACCGCCAGCCGTGGCGTTTCGCCCAGGCCGACCCGGCTGAGACCGCTTTCTTTCGTCTGCGGCGTATCGGTTCGAAGATCATCAGGTAGGCCAGCCCGATGAGAAGGACGGGCAGGCCGAAGCAAAAGAAGACGGTTTCTACGGTGTCGTTCATGCGAATCTCCGGGGGGTAAGGATTCTGGCCGCGACAGAGTAGTGCATGAGAAGTCCCCGGATTCCGGATGGGGAACCGGAATCCGGGGACCATGTGCACCCGAGGACAGGTCTTGGGGCGGCCACGGCTTGGGCATGGCCGTGGCCGCTGTGCGGGCGGCCGAACTACTCGTCCGCCCGCGTCCAGGGGAGGATCAGGCCGCCACTGCCACCGGGATCTCGCCGGTGTGGATCAGTTCGGCGGGCTCGGTGTCGCGCCGGGCCACGGCCAGCTTGACGGTGGCGTCGTCGAAGCCGATCGGCCGAGCCGCCGCGATGGCGGACATCGAGACGATGCCGACGGCGGCGCCGGGACGGGCCGGTTCGGCCAGCTCGATCAGCGGAGCCGCGATCGGCGCGGCCACCGGCTCGACGGCCTCGGCAACCGGTTCGGCGGCCGGGGCGGCGACGCGGATCCGCAGCGCGGTCGCGCCGAACACCAGCGGGATGATGACCGCGGCGGTGACCGCGAAGGCCACCGGCAGCGACAGCGCGCCCGACACCGCGCCGATGGTTCCCGGCGCGACGACGCAGCCCAGCTGCGCGGCGGCCAGCACGATCGTGATGCCCTGGCCCGGGGTCTCGGTCTCGCGGGAACCCACGCTGAGCGCGACCGGGACGATCGCGGCGATGCCCAGGCCGACCATCGCGAAGGCCAGCAGCGCCGGGGCCGGGTGCCAGGCCACCACCGACAGCGCGGTGCCCGCGAAGGCCAGCAGGCCGCCGGTCTGCACCACCCGCACCGGGCCGAACTTGCTGACCAGGGCGTCGCCGGACAGTCGTCCGACCGCCATCGAGGCGACGAAGCCGACGAACGCGACCGAGCCGGCGCCGACGCTGCCGCCGGTCACCTCGGTGATGTAGATGGCGCTGAAGCTGTGCACCGTCGCCTCGGCGAAGGAGGCGCAGCCGCCGATGATCGCGGCGATCGCCAGCACCCGGGTGGGGCGGGCGATGCGGGTGCGGGCCCGGGCCTGGGCCGCCTTGGCGACCGGGGCCGACACGCCGCGCGGGACGGTGATGGAGGCGGCACCGCCGATGACCAGCAGCGTGCCCGCGGTCCACACGAAGTGCAGCCGCGCGTCGAGGCCGGCGAAGGTCGCCGCGGTGCCCATTCCGGCGCCCGCCAGGACGCCGAGGCTCCACAGTCCGTACAGTCGCGACATGACGGCGCGCCCCATCCGACGTTCCACGTCGTTTGCCTGTGACTTCATCGCGACGTCGCAGATGCCCGCGGCCGCGCCCATCACCCACAGGGACAGACCCAGGAGGTAGGTATTGGGCATGAAGGCCGGCACGGCGAGCGTCGCGGCGTAGGCGATGACGGCGGCGCGCGTGGTGCGACGCTGACCGATCATGGCGACCAGTCGCGAGGCGACCGGCATGATGAGGACGGCACCCAGGGCCGAGCAGACCAAGGCCAGACCCAGCGCCCCGGCGGTGAGGTGGAGGCGGTCGGAGATCCACGGCACACGGGTGGCGAACGTCCCTGACACGGCGCCGTGCACGGCGAAGATGACTGCCACACTGTTCAAGGCACGACGGTGCTTCAACTCTGACCTCCTTTAAGACCTGCCGCCGGACAATTAGTGGGTGGGCGACCAACTAAAAAATAACAGGCAGGCTCCCTGATGAAAAGAGAGAAAATGACTGGAAATCCGGCCAGCCCCCAGATGGCCCGCGCGATCAACGATCGACTCGCCCTCGATCTGCTCGTCGAACATGGACGCCTGAGCGCTCCACAGTTGCGGGAACTGACAGGACTTTCACGACCGTCTATCGCGGATCTGATAGAACGCCTGCAAGAGGGTGGTCTGGTGAAGCAAGTCGGCGAGTCCGGAAAGAAGCGTCGCGGACCGAACGCCAAAGTGTACGGTCTCGTGGCCGATTACGTACATGTGGCCGGTGTGGACCTGCGCGGTGGCACAATTCACGTCGCGCTGGCCGATCTGGGCGGCGCGATCGTGGCTGAGAGCCGCCGCACGATTAACCCGGATCACACTCTGGCGTCCCTGATCCGGCGCGCCGTGGCCGACGCGGTCCGCAAACTCGACCGGGAGGTCTCGGCGCTGCACACCGTCGTGGTCGCCGCCCCCGGCTTCATCAACCAGAACACCGCCGAACTGCTGCCGGGCTACGAGTTCCCCGGCTGGGACGCCGAACTGCTGCCCGGCCTCATCGACGCGCTCGACGTCCCGATCGCCTTCGAGAACGAGGCCGACCTGGCCGGGACCGCCGAACTGCACCACGGCGCCGGGGCCGGACGCCGGGACCTGGCGGTGCTGTGGCTGGACCGCAGCGTCGGCGCCTCGGTGATCCTGGACGGCGCGCTGCGGCACGGCGCCTCCGGCGGCTCCGGCGAGGTCGGCAAACTGGCGCTGCCGGGCGCCCACCTGCCCGCGCCGGGCCGCGCCTCCGGCGGCTTCCACTCGCTGGTCTCCTCCGAGGCGGTGCTGGCGCTGGCCGCCGACCACGGCGTCGAGACCGGCCCGGTCGCCGAGGTGGTCGCGCGCGCCTGCGAGGCCGACGACATGGCCTCCACCTCCTTCGTCGACGCGCTCGCGGCCCGCATCGCGCTGGGGGCGCTGGGGCTGGTCGCCGTCGTCGACCCGGGGCTGATCGTGATGTCGGGCGACATCGGACGCGCCGGGGCCTCGGTGCTGGCCGACCGGGTCGCCGCGCATCTGTCCACCCTGGACGCGACGGTCACCGACATCGTCCCGTCCACACTGCCGGACAACCCCGTGGTGACCGGTGCGGTGCTGTCGGCGCTGCACATCGCCCGCGACGACGTCTTCGGCAGCAGCTCGCGGCTGGCGGCGGCCTACGGCGAGGAGGCCGAGGCGGCAGCCGCGGCCGAGTCGGGAGCCGAGGCCGCTGGCTAACGAGGCGCGCTGGGCGGCGTCGCTCAACAGCTTCAGCACCGTCGCGACCGCCGGGCGCTCGGCGCTGGCGGTGCGGTGCACCGCGTAGACGTCCCGCCCCACCAGCGGCTGCGGTAGCTCCAGCACCTCCACGTGGTAGTGCCGGTCGGCCACGGCCATCCGGGGCACGATCGAGATGCCCAGCCCTCGGGCCACCAGGGTCAGGATGGTGTCGGTGCCCTCGAACTGCCACGGGATCGGCACGCTGACCCCGGCGGTGCGCAGCACCCGGTCCAGGGCCAGCCGGGACGGCTCGGTCTCCAGCGCCGCGATCCAGGTCTCGTCGGTCAACTCCGACAGGTGCACCTGCTCGGCCCCCGCCAACTGATGCCCGCGCGGCACCACGAGCACCAGCGGGTCGTGACACAGGTAGTGAAAAGACAGGGTCCCTGCCTGTTTCGGTCGGCGGCTGCCGGTCCAGTCGTCGACGAGGGCGATGTCGATGTCCCCGGACCGCACCTCGTTGAGGCTCTGCGAGGCCTCGCCCTGTCGCAACTCCAGGCTGATGGCGCTGTGCCGCCGCAACCGCCGCGCCACCGGCGGCGCCAACGCGACCGCCGCGCTCGGGTAGGCGGCGACCACGACCCGTCCACTGGGGATCGCCTCCTGGGCGGCCAGGTCGGCCTCGGCGGCCTCGATCGCGGCGAGGATGCCACCAATATGTGAGACAAGTCGCTCACCATTCTCGGTGAGGACGGCACTACGGGCAGTACGGTCCAAAAGGGCCACTCCGGCCTCCTTCTCCAGGGCGGCGAGCTGTTGTGAGACGGCGGATGCCGTGTATCCCAAGGCATCGGCGGCGGCGGCGATGCTGCCCTGAATGGCGAACTCATGGAGCAATCGCAGTCTTCTCGGATCTAGCATTACTCCATCTTATGCTTACGCTCAGAAACTTCCGCTTGTGCTTACGCTAATTCGGCTCAACACTGGGTAAGGATCACCAATACAAGTACACATAACGTATATAACAGGAGTTTTCGGTGCCCGTCTCAGCCACCTTGGCCGTCAACGAAGCCATCCGTGCCAAACGAGAGTCCGGGAAATACGTCCTTCCACTGGGGTTCGGCGAGGCGGGTCTTCCCGTCCACCGCAGTCTCACCGACCGACTGTCCCGATACGCCGGACGCAACGGCTACGGCTCGGTGGCGGGCGTGCCGCAACTGCGCGAGGCCGCCGCCGGATACTGGAGCCGCCGCGACCTTCGCACCGAACCGTCCCAGGTGATCGCCGGGCCCGGTAGCAAACCGCTCCTGTACGCCGCGCTCATGGCGGTCGGCGGCGACGTCGTACTGCCGCAGCCCAGCTGGGTCAGCTACGGCGCCCAGGTCGAGATGCTCGGCGCCACGCCCCTGTACGTGCCCACGATCCCCGGCGACGGCGGCGTCCCGGACCCGCAGCGCCTCAAGGACTACCTGGACCACGCCCGCACCATCGGCCGGGACGTGCGCGCCATGGTCATGACCCTGCCGGACAACCCGACGGGAACCCTGGCCGCACCCGAGATCATCCACCGGGCCTGCGACATCGCCCGCGAGTACGACCTGGTCATCATCGCCGACGAGATCTACCGCGACCTCGTCTTCGACGCGGGCCGCGCCTACGTCAGCCCGGCCGACATCGCTCCCGAGCGCACAATCATCACCACCGGCCTGTCCAAATCGCTGGCCCTGGGCGGCTGGCGCATCGGCGTGGCCCGCGTACCCGACTCCGCGCTCGGCGACGAACTGCGCGAACGCATGCTCACCATCGCCAGCGAGATCTGGTCCAGCCCCTCGGCCCCCGTTCAGCACGCGGCGGCCTACGCCTACACCGAACCGGCCGAACTGCGCGACCACATCGCCGACTCCCGCCGCCTCCACGCCACCGTCGCCCGCGCGGTCGCGGGCCACTTCGGCGCGGCCGGAGCCGAGGTCGCCGTCCCCGACGGCGGCTTCTACCTCTACCCGGACCTGGCCCCCTACCGCTCCCACCTGGAGGCCAAGTGGTCGGTCAAGACCGGGGCCGACCTCAGCGAACTCCTCCTCGACCGCTACGCGGTCGGGGTCCTGCCGGGCAGCGCGTTCGGCGACGGCATCAAGGAACTCAAACTCCGCGTGGCCACCAGCCAGCTCTACGGCCAGACCGACGCCCAACGCGAGGCGGCGTTGCGCTCGGCCTACCCGCTGATGCTGCCGTGGATCGCCAAAGCCCTGGACCGACTCGACGAGGTCCTCAAAGACCTGACTCGCTGACACGGTGTTCTCAGTGCCCTCGATCCCCTGGTCGAGGGCACAACCGTGTGAACGGCCGGACGGACGCTCCCGCCGTAGCGGCGGGGGATGGTGGGGGCGCGCTAGAGTGGGCCGAGGTTTTACTTTGCGTAGAAGGAGTTTCCCCGGTGCCTGGTCCATATCGCCTGTTCATCGCCGTTGCCATCGCCGAAGCCGTTTCGTGGGTGGGTTTGTTGATCGGGATGTACTTCAAGCACTACGGCGGCGGCAACGAGATCGGGGTGAAGATCTTCGGGCCGGTGCACGGGGTGCTGTTCATGGGGTACGTGACGTTCGTGCTCGTGTTGGCGCGGCAGTACTCGTGGTCGGCGAAGCGGGTCGTGGCCGGGTTGGTGTGCTCGATTCCGCCGCTGGCGTCGATCGGGTTCGAGCGGTGGGTGGCCCGGGATTTCCGGGCCCGTAAGGAGACGCGGGTTCCCGTGGGGGTGTAGGGGGAGCGGTCAGCCTCGTCACATTCCGGGGCTGATGCTTGCGTCTGCATGGAAAACGTTGATTGGGTGGGGCGATGTCCGCATCCGTCGCCAAACCGCTGGGATTGACCGGGCGCGACTTCATCCTGATGATGGTCGCGAGCCTGGGTGCCTTCACGAACGTGATGGCGCTGTTGTCCGTCGTTCCCCTGTGGTCGGCCGATGCCGGGACCAGCGCCAGTGGGGTCGGGGCGATCACGGCCACGATGATGGGCGCCACCGTGGCGTTGCAGTTGGGGATGGGCGGGTTGTTGCGGCGGTTCGCGTTGCGGCACCTGTTCGCGGTGGGAGCGTTGCTGTTGGGGGTGCCGACGTTCGGGTATCTGTTGTCGACGGACCTGGCGTGGGTGTTGGCCGTCTCGGCAGTGCGGGGGTTCGGGTTCGGGATGGTGACCGTGGCCGGGAGCGCGCTGGCCGCGGAGTTGGTGCCCGCCGTGCAGCGGGGGCGGGCCATCGCCGCCTACGGGGTGGCCATCGGGGTGAGCCAGTTCGGGAGTCTGCCGTTGGCCGTGTCGATGGCCGAGCGGATCGGGTACGACACGGTGTTCGTGTTCACCGCGGTGGCGGCGATCCTGGCGGCTCCGGCGATGTGGGCGCAGTCGGGGAAGCGGGTCGACGACATCACGCCGGTCGATGAAGCGTCCGGGGATGGTGTGCGGCAACGGTTGTGGGCGATGTCGGGGCCCTTCACGGTGATGACGGCGGTCGCCTGTGCGCTGGGGGGCATGTTCACGTTCATCCCGTTGGCGCTGACCTCGCCGGACGCGGCGGCGGTGGCGCTGTTGACCATGGCGGCGGGGCTGGTCGGGGCTCGGTGGGTGTCGGGGATGGTGTCGGACCGGTTGGGGCCGGGGCGGATGCTGTTGCCCTCGGCGGCGGTCGCGGCGGTGGGTATGGGTGTCACGGCCGTGGCGATCTTCTACGGGTTCGACGGACTGGCCATTGTGGGTGCCACCGTGTACGGGGCCGGGTTCGGCGGCTTGCAGAACGACACGCTGGTGGTGATGTTCCGGCGCTCGGGGCCGGGTGGGCACGGGCTGGCCAGCATCGTGTGGAACATCGCCTACGACGGCGGCACCGGCGTGGGCGGGCTGCTGATCGGGTTGCTGGTGGCCGGACTGAGCCTGTCCTCGGCCTTCGGGGTGGTGGCGATCGCGATCCTGGCGCTGTGCCCGCTGGCCTGGCGGGACTGGCGGGCCGAGCACCGGGCCGCTCACGCGAAGGTCCCGACCGCCGCTTGCGCGGGGCCGGGATAGCGCGAACCATCGGGTTACTTCTTGGCGCGCAGCACTTCCAGACGCTGACGGTATTCCTCTTCGGGGATCTCGCCGCGGGCGAAACGCTCCCGCAGCACGCCCTCGGCGCCGTGGTTGCGGGTCCAGTGTCCGTTGCGGCGTCGCACGATCGCGACGATCGCGACGACGACGGCGATCCAGAACAGCGGGACCAGCAGGAACCAGGGGCCGCCACCGCCGTGGTGCCACGGTCCGTCGTGGTTCCACGGGCCGTCCTGGGAGGCGACGGTCATGACTGCTTCGTGATAAGTGTTCATGGCTACCGGCTTTCGGTGTGGTGTGTCGGTCTTGTGCCACCAACACTCCTCGCGAAACCCCAGGTCGGCATCGGACGGCGGGAGTCTGCCGACCTACCACCACAG
Organism: Stackebrandtia nassauensis DSM 44728; assembly: GCF_000024545.1. Lineage (GTDB taxonomy): Bacteria > Actinomycetota > Actinomycetes > Mycobacteriales > Micromonosporaceae > Stackebrandtia > Stackebrandtia nassauensis. The sequence goes on along the minus strand of NC_013947.1, from coordinate 5,256,052 downwards.
GCGTAGGGGGATCACCCCAGCCAGCCCGGACGCACCAGGCCGGACTCGTAGGCGAACACCACCAGCTGGGCCCGGTCGCGGGCGCCGAGCTTGATCATGGCCCGGCTGATGTGGGTCTTGGCGGTGGCGGGACTGAGGAACAGCTTCGCGCCGATCTCCTCATTGGACAGGCCGGTTCCGGCCAGCGCCACCACTTCGCGCTCGCGTTCGGTCAGCTGCTCCAGTTTCTTGGCCGACACCGGTTCCTTCGCGCGCTGCGCGAACTCGGCGACCAGCCGTCGGGTGACGCCGGGCGACAGCAGCGCGTCGCCGCGCGCCACCACCCGCACCGCCTGCAGCAGTTCCACCGGTTCGGTGTCCTTGACGAGGAAGCCGCTGGCGCCCGAGCGCAGCGCCTCGAAGACGTACTCGTCGAGGTCGAAGGTCGTCAGGATGATGATGCGGACGCTGGTCAGCGACGCCTCGGCGGTGATCTTCGCGGTGGCCGCGAGCCCGTCCAGGCCCGGCATCCGGATGTCCATCAGGACCACGTCGGGAACCATGTCGCGGATGAGGCGGAACGCCTCCTCGCCGTCGTTGGCCTCGCCGACCACCGAGATGTCGTCGCAGGAGTCCAGCAGGGCCCGGAAACCCGCGCGCACCAGTGCCTGGTCGTCGGCCAGCAGTACCCGGATCACGTCGCTCATGCGTTTAACCTACGCCCGGCAGCCGCGCGTGCACCGCGAAGCCGCCCGCCGCGGCCGGTCCGGCGGTGCAGGTGCCGCCGACGGCGGTGGCGCGCTCGTTCATGCCCGTCAGGCCGTTGCCCGGGATGGGAACGCCGCCGCCGCCGTCGTCGGCGACCGTGATGTCCAGACTGTCGCCGTGGTCGATGCGGATCCGCACGTGCCGGGCGTTGGAGTGTCGCAGCACATTGGTCAGTGACTCCTGGATGATGCGCAGCGCCGCCAGGTCCACAACGGGGTCGAGTTCGCGCTGCTGCCCGGTGACGGTCACGTCGACCTCGATGCCGGCGTTGCGGACGCTGTCGACCAGCGCGTCCAGTTTGGCCAGGCCGTCGGTGGGGGAGCGGGGCGCCGCGTCGTCGGTGCTGCGCAACGCGTCCAGTGCCCCGCGCAGCGCCGTCAGCGCCTCCTTGCTGGCGCCCTTGATCGCCGACAGCGCCACCCGGGTCTGTTCGGGTTTCTCGTCCACCAGGTGCAGCGCGACTCCGGACTGGACGTTGATGAGCGAGATGTGGTGCGCCAGCACGTCGTGCAGCTCCTGGGCGATGCGCAGCCGTTCCGCGCCCGCGCGCTGCTGGGCCTGCGCCCGCTGCGCCGCCTTCGCCTGGGCGTTGCGCTCGGAGCGCACCTTGAACAGCCAGGCCAGCAGCGCCGCGATGAGCGACAGGTAGATCGGCCCGGGCGGGAGGCCGAGCGGGTAGTACACGGCGGTGATGAGCGCGCACACCGCCACCACGGTGCGCGGGAAGCCGCGCACCGCGAACAACGCCACCGGACCGATCAGCGCCAGCACGAACGCCACCGGATCCACCGACGTGTCCTGCCAGTCGCAGTGCGGCGACTCCTCGCGTCCCGGCCCCCAGCCGTGTTCGCCGCCGCCGCATTCGGCCCACATGGCCGCGCCGCGGATCCCGATCAGCTGAATGAACGCGACCGGGAACGGCACCAGGATCCACGGGAACCGCAGCAGCCACCACGGCCACCATTTGGGGCCTTTCCTGTCGATGTCGTCGCGTCGCATGCGTCCACCGTATGCGGCGGGTGATCATCCCGCGTGCACCTGGGGGAGTGCCCCGGTCTACCACGTCCGGCGTAGCGGGTTCATACAAACGCCATACGCGGTCTGGTGTTCATCGACGGAAACCGGTACGCTGCGGCGCGTCGAGTTGTCGCGGTTGTTGTGGAAGGTGTTGCGATGTCGGAGTACGGCGTGGACGCCGCATACGATCGCGGGGACGCGGTGTGTGTCATCGGTGCCGGGATGGCGGGCCTGGTGGCGGTCAAGAACCTGCGCGAACACGGCTTCAATGTGGACTGTTACGAGCAGGAGACCGAGATCGGCGGCTCCTGGAACATCAAGAAGCGCCGCAGCCCCACCTACGCCAACACCCACTTGGTCTCGTCGCGGACCCAGACCGAGTTCCCCGACTTCCCGATGCCCGACGACTGGCCGGACTATCCACACCACAGCAAGGTGCTGTCCTACCTGGAGAGCTACGCCGACCACTTCGGACTGCGCGAGCACATCTGGTTTGGCAGCGAGATCGAGCGCATCGAGAACGCCGAACGCGGCCGCTTCGACGTCGTCGTCAAACCGATGTCCGGCAGCGCCGCCCGCAGACTGCGCTACGCCGCCGTCGTCATCGCCAACGGGCACAACTGGGACCCGTTCCTGCCGGAGTACCCCGGCCAGCAGGCCTATCGCGGCGAGATCATCCACTCGGTGTCCTACCAGGACTCGTCGCAGCTGCGCGGCAAGAAGGTGCTGATCGTCGGCGCCGGGAACTCCGGCTGCGACATCGCCGGCGAATCGGCGATCACCGCCAAACGGACCTGGCAGTCCACCCGGCGCGGCTACTGGTACACGCCCAAGTACATGCTCGGACTGCCCGCCGACAAGACCGCGCAGCGCCTGTCGTGGCTGCCCAAAGGCTTGCGGCGCAAGGTGACCGAGTACGCGATCAAGAAGATCGGCGGCGACCCGGTCCGGTTCGGACTGCCCGCCCCCGACCACCGTTTCGGACAGTCGCACCCCATCGTCAACAGCCACATCCTGCACCACATCGGACACGGGGCCCTGGAGCCCAAACCCGACATCGCGCGCTTCGACGGTCGCAAGGTGGTGTTCACCGACGAGTCCACCATCGAGCCCGACCTCGTCGTCATGGCCACCGGCTACCGTCCCCGCTACGACTTCTGCGACGACGAACTGCTGGGCGCCGGACGCGAGACCGGCGGCTTCCCGCGACTGTTCGCGCAGATGTTCTCGCCCGCGTCGGAGACGCTGTTCGTGGCGGGGCTGTTGCAGGCCGACGTCGGCATCTTCCCGCTGGTGCACTGGCAGACGGTGGCCATCGCGAAGTGGCTGCACGTGCGGGTGTCCGACCCGGAACGGGCCAAGGCCTTTCGCGGCCAGGTCGTCACCGAGGCCGGAAACCGTTACGTGGACGCGGAGATGAACGACTCCGACCGGCACCGGCTCGAGGTCTCGCACGACCGTTACCTCGACTCGGTGGCTCGCATCATTGAGACCCTTGACAAGGAATCGGACGGTGCCCGATGAGCATGGAACTGTGGCGACAGCGTTATCGCGCGCTGCCGGTGACGCCGGTCAAACGCGAGCTGGCGCAGGTGCTGTCCGAGGCCGAGGAGCAGGCCGCGCCGGTCCTGTGCGTCACCGGCGACGCCAGGGGCGCGGCGGCGTTCACCGAGCACTGGCTGCCGCACATCGCCTCGCGCGGTCACGGCGCCTACGCCGTCAGCGTCCGGGGCCAGGGCTCCACCCCCAAGGAGGCCGGTGGACGGCAGGCCATGGTGCACGACCTGGTGCAGACCGCCGCACAGCTGCCCCGGCAGGCCATCCTCATCGGGCACGACAAGGGCGCGGCACTGGTCGCGCACGCGCTGGCCCGCTACCCGGCCGCCGCGGCGGTCCTGTTGGCGCCCAAGGGTGTCAAGGCCGCCCCGGGTGACCCGGTCGGTTCGCCCCGGGTCCTGGTCGCCGGGAGCCCCGACGACCGCAAGACCTCGGCCAAGAGCCTGGAGACCGCGGCCCGCGCCTACGGCGGGACGCCGCTGCTGTTCCCCGGCGTCGGCCACGACTTCATGAACGACCCGGGCTGGCAGGCCCCGCTGGACGCCATCCTGGACTGGCTGGAGAACAAGCAGGCCGCCGTCGGCTAGCCCGCCCGCCGCCTGAGCACCTCCAGCGCCTGGTCGGCGTGGCCGTTCATGTTGATCTCGCTGTGGAACACGTCCATGATGGTGTGGTCCACGTCGATGACGAAGGTCTTGCGCTTGATGCTCAACGGCCCCAGCGGAATCGACCGCTTGATGCCGAACTGTTCGGCGATCGCGCCCTCGCGGTCGGACAGCAGCGGGTAGTCGAAGTCGTTCATCTCGGCGAACTTGCGCTGTTTGTCCACGGGGTCGCGGCTGATGCCCACCCGCTGGGCGCCGACCTCGGCGAACTCGGTGGCGAGGTCGCGGAAGTGGCAGCTCTCCATGGTGCAGCCGCGGGTCATGGCGGCGGGGTAGAAGAACAGCACGACCGGTCCCTCGGCGAGGAACTCGCTGAGTTTGCGGGTGGTGCCGGTCTGATCGGGGAGCGCGAAGTCGGCGACCTTGTCACCTTTGACGAGACGGACAGCCATGCTGGACCTCCTGGCGACGGGTTGCCGGTCAGCCTACGCCCGGGTCGCAACGGCGTGTCGGCCCAGCCGGACCCGGCCGCGGCAGCACTCGCGCCGTGCCGGGCGGCGAGCGCTGCCGCGCCGTCAGTCGAGCGAATCTCCGGCGTAGGGGCCGTGCAGTTTTCGCAGCAGTTCGCCGAGGGTCCGCGCCTCGGCCGGTGACAGCGCGCTGCTGAGCACCCGCGCCAGTTCGTCGATCTCGGCGGTGACCGCCTCGTCGGCGGCCCGCCAGCCCGCCTCGGTGAGCCGGATGCGCAGGCCCCGGCGGTCGCTGGGGTCGGGCCTGCGTTCGATCAGCCCGGCTCGCTCCAGCTTGTCCAGTCGTCCGGTGAGGCCGCCGGAGGTGAGCATCAGGGTGCGGCTGAGTTCCTTGGGGCTCAACTCGAACGGCTCTCCGGAGCGGCGCAGGGTCGCCACGACGTCGAACTCGCTCAGACCGATGCCGAAGGGCGCGAACACGCTCTTCAAGCGGCGTCGGGACAGTTCCGAGACCCGGTGGATGCGTCCGAAGATCGCCATCGAGTCCAGGTCGAGATCGGGTCGTTCCCGCCGCCACTGCCCGACGATCGCGTCCACCGCGTCGGCCGGTGATTGTGCTGGCTCCATTACCGGTCAGCTCCTTTGGGTGTTACTGAGACCACAGCATAGTAGCTTGACATTAATTAGCTTGCAACTAAGCTACTTGCATATAAGTAAATCACCCCAAAGCTAAAGGATCGGCCATGAACCGCGAACTGCGCGATATCGCCATCACCGCCCTGGCTCCCGTCATGTGGGGCACCACCTACATCGTCACGACCGAACTGCTGCCGCCCGGCCGTCCGCTGCTGACCGCGCTGTTGCGCGCCCTGCCCGCCGGGCTGCTGTTGGTCGTGTTGGCCCGCAAGCTTCCCCAGGGCTCGTGGTGGTGGAAGGCCAGCGTCATCGGGGCCCTGAACATCGCGGCCTTCTTCGCGTTGCTGTTCATCGCCGCCTACCGGCTGCCCGGCGGCGTCGCCGCCGTGGTCTCGGCCATCGGTCCACTGGTGACCGCGGGCATGACGATCCTGATCCTCAACCAGAAGGTGCGGCTGCGGACCTGGCTGCTGGGCATCGCCGGGGTCGCCGGAGTCGCGATGGTCATGCTCAACGCCGCCGCGAAACTCGACGCGCTGGGCATGATCGCCGGACTGGCCGCCGCCACGTCCATGGCCGTGGCGACCACCCTCACCAAACGCTGGGGCGCCCCGACCGGTGCCGGTTCGGCGGCGCTGGCGGGCTGGCAGCTGACGGCCGGTGGCCTGTTCCTGCTGCCGTTCGCGTTGATCATCGAGGGCGGCATTCCGGCGCTGAGCCTGACCAACGTCGCCGGATACGTCTACCTCGGCCTGGTCAACACCGCGCTGGGCTACTGGCTGTGGTTCCGGGGCATCTCGCGACTGTCGGTGGCGCCGTTGAGCTTCCTGGGTCTGCTGTCGCCGCTGACCGCCGCGACCGTCGGCTGGATCGTCCTGGGCGAGGCGCTGACCCCGCTGCAACTGCTGGGCATGGTCGTCGCCTTCGGCGCCACCGTCGCCGGACAGCTCACCTCGGTGAGGCGGCCCGCCGTCGTCCCGCAGGCCACGCCGCGAGCCGAACTGGCGAAGGCGTCCTAGCCCATCCGACCGGGCCGCGCGGTGACAGCCGCGCGGCCCTCGCCGCTACGCCAGTTTGCGGCGGGGCGGCAGCAGCCGGGTGAAGTACTCCCGGGTCACCATGACCAGCTCCCGGGCCTCGCCGGAGCTGACCACCTGCGGCTGTGCCCCTGCCAACGGCAGGCCCGCCGTCTCGGGCAGGTACGCGATCGCGATCAGCCCGATCGCCCCGGCCGCCATCAGGTAGTACGCCGGAACCATGAGGTCGCCCGACCAGGCCACCAGCGCCTCGGTGACCAGCGGGGTGGTGCCGCCGAAGGCCGCGACCGAGATGTTGAAGCCCACCGCCATGGCGGTGTAGCGGATCCGGGTCGGGAACAGCGCGGGCAGCGTCGCGGCCGAGGTTCCGGCGAAGAACGCCAGCAGCAGCGCCAGCACCAGTACCCCCGCCAGTGGCAGCACGACGCCACCGGCGCGCATCATCCAGAAGCACGGGAGGGCCAGCACGACGAGCCCCACCGCGCCGATGTTGAAGGTCACCTTGCGGCCGTAGCGATCGCTGGCGCGTCCGATGAAGGTGATGGTCACGACGACCAGCACCATCGCCGCGAGGATGAACATGTCGGCGATGTGCGCCCGCTGTCCCAGTTCCTGGGTCAGATAGGTCGGCAGGTACGCGGTGACCATGTAGTTGGTGACGTTGTACAGCAGCACTAGTCCCATGCACACCAGAAGCGGCCGCCAGTGGTCGCGCACCGTGGTGCGGATCGGATGCGCCACCGGCGGTTCGGCGGCCTCGACGGCCTCCTCCTGCTGCTGGTACGCGGGGGTGTCCTCCAGTTTCAGCCGGATGTACAGGCCGATCAGCCCCAGTGGTCCGGCCACCAGGAACGGGATCCGCCAGCCCCAGCTGAGCATCGCCGTCTCCGACAGCGCCAGGGTCATGAGCGTGACGACGCCCGAGCCGATCGCGTAGCCGATGAAGGTGCCGAAGTCCAGGAAGCTGCAGAAGTAGCCGCGCCGCCGGTCGGGCGCGTACTCGGCGGTGAAGGTGCTGGCGCCGCCGTATTCGCCGCCGGTGGAGAAACCCTGGAGCATCCGGGCCAGCAGCAGGAGGATCGGCGCCGCGATGCCGATGCTCGCGTAGGAGGGGATGAAGCCGATGGCGAAGGTGCCCACGGCCATCAGGACCATCGTGGCCGCCAGTACCTTCGTGCGTCCGATACGGTCGCCCAGCGGGCCGAAGAACAGGCCGCCCAGCGGTCGCACCAAAAACGCCACCGAGAAGGTCGCGAACGAGGCCAACAGCTGGGCCACCGGGTTGCCGGACGGGTAGAACACGGCGCCGATCGTCGCGGTCAGGTAGCTGAAGACCCCGAAGTCGTACCACTCCATGCAGTTTCCGACCGACGCGGCGGCGGTGGCGCGCTTGAGTTCCGGCGGTTTGACGACCGTGATGTCGCCGGTGGTCAACGGACGGCCGCGCTTGGCCAAAAACCCGTCCCACCATGTCTGCACCCGTTGCGGCATCACCGTCGCGACCTGCATGTCCGCCACCCCCGTGGAGTGGAATCTAATTCACGCGCGTCACAGCGACGGGGAATTGGCGAACCTCGAACCGGACACCACGGTCGCGGTGACCCAGGCGGATCGCGGTGTCACACCACCGCGCCGTTGCCGGGGTCGTCGTCCTCGCCGTCCTCGGGTTCGGGACGCAGCCGCCAGATCAGCATCAGGACGCCGCCGCCGAACGCGGCGATGCCCGTCGTGCGGCCCAGGCCCTCGCCGACGTCCAGCAGGCTCGGCTGCACGATCAGCACCAGCCCGCCGATGATCAGCAGCACGCCCAGGATCGCCGGGAGCGAGGGGACCGGCAACGGCGGTGGCGGCGGCGGACGGTAGGTGTCCTCCTCCTCGTCGTCGTCATCGTCCTCGAGCTCGGTGTCCCACAGTTCCAGCAGCGACGGCTCGTCGTCGTCACCGGAGGAGGGGTGGGCCCGGCGGGCGGGTTCGTCGGACTTGGGTTCGTCCTCGGGCCAGCCGGGGGTGTCGTCCTTCAGGTCGGCGATGAGTTCGGCGAAGCGCTCGTCGACCTCGCTGGGGTCCAGCCGGTCGGCTCCTTCGCCGGGTTCCTCGGCGCCTCCGGCCCGGTCTCGGTCGGGGTCGTCGTCGGAGTGTCTCGTCATGAGGTCTCCTGTAGAGACTTGAGCCTTTCGGCGACGAAGGCGGCGGTGCCCTCACACAGCTGGGGAGCGTCGTAGTCCAAAGTGGCCACGTGGTAGCTGCGGGGCAGGATGTGGTCGCGGGCGTCGGTGCTGCGGATGCCCGCCAGCAACAGCTGGGTGTTGCGGGGTTCGACGACGTGGTCGATGGCGCTGTGGAAGACCCGGATCGGCAGGGTGACCTTGGCCAGGTCGGCGGACACGATCCGCCACAGCTGCGACAGCGAGTGGACGGCGGCCAGCGGGACCCGGGGGTAGCTGGTCTCGAAGGTGTCGGGTTTGGCGATGTCGCTGCCGATGCCGGGCACCGAGCGGATGAAGTGCTTGACGACCGGCACCCCGAACCGCACCATCCAGCGTTTGTCGAACAGCGAGGGGTTGCACAGCACCAGCCCGGCCATCTCGGCGCCGCGCTGCTGCGCCAGCCGCAGCGCCAGCGTCCCGCCCATGGAGTGGCCCAGGACGAACACCGGCTTGTCGCGGGCGAGCGCGTCGTCGAAGGCGCGTTCCAGGGCGCCGTACCAGTCGGGCCAGCGGGTGGCGGCCATGTCCTGCCACCGGGTGCCGTGCCCGGGCAACCGGGGGGCGGTCACGGTGTATCCGCATTTGTGCATGTGTTCCGCCCAGGGCCGGACGGAGGCGGGGGTGCCGGAGAAACCATGACACGCCACAATGGATGCTGGGGTCTCGGGGCCTGCGTCGAGGTGGATCGCCTCGGCCCCGTCGAGTACGGTCACGCGGCGCACCTTTCTTCGTCTGATGAGAATCTTCGCACGCGGGCACAGTCGCTGGTGTGCACGGTACCTCGGGCCTGCGCGGGCGGGCCGGACTTGAGTAATCTCTAGGTACTACTGGAATGAGGAGCCGAGCGTGCTGTATTCGGTACTGAAATGGGTCGTTGTCGGTCCGTGGCTGTGGCTGATCTATCGGCCCAAGGTCGAAGGCGGCGCCAACATTCCCAAGGAGGGTGCCGCGATCATCGCCAGCAACCACGTGTCGTTCTCGGATTCCATCTTTCTCCCGCTCGTGGTGCGGCGCAAGATCATTTTCGTGGCCAAGTCGGACTACTTCACCGGCAAGGGCTTCAAGGGCTGGTTCTCCCGGTTCTTCTTCTCCGGCGTGGGCTGCATCCCGCTGGACCGCACCGGCGGCTCGGCGGCGCAGGCGGCCCTGGACACCGGGTTGCGGGTGTTGCGCGAGGGGGAGTTGTTCGGCATCTACCCCGAGGGCACCAGGTCTCCGGACGGCAAGCTGTACAAGGGCAAGACCGGCGTGGGCCGGATGGTGATGCAGTCGGGTGCGCCGGTGATCCCGGTGGCGATGATCAACACCGGCGAGTTGCAGCCGATCGGCAAGCGGCTGCCCAAGATCGGCCGGGTGCGCATCAAGATCGGTGAACCCATCGATTTCTCCCGCTACGCGGGGCTGGCCGGGGAGCGCGCCGTGGAGCGCGCCATCACCGACGAGATCATGTACGCCCTCATGGAACTGTCCGGTCAGGACTATGTCGACGAGTACGCCACGAAGGTCAAGGCGCTCAAGGACAAGGCCGACGCCTCGGCGGCCGAGGCCGAGGCGGTGCGGATCGAACGGCAGCGGCAGGGCTGAGGTTCAGCCCCTGCCTCCGGCTCAGTTCGCGGCGGCCGCGCAGTCGCAGCGGCACAGGCTGGCCAGCACCTGGTCGACGCAGGTGACGCCCTGGCGGTGCCGGATCAGGAACCGGCGCGGGTCGACGGACTCGGCGCAGTGGACGTCGACGACGATGCCGTGCCGGTTCATCCGCAGCGGCGCCACCCGTCGCACGCTGGGCAGCTGGTGCTCGATGCGGTGGGTGAGGGCGTGCAGCACCTCCGGGTGGTGGTCGTACAGGTCCAGCAGCAGTTCCACCTCCAGCGGGTAGAACGGGTCCGGTTCGGCGGCGGCGTAGTCGGCGGCCGGGATGTCGGTCAGCTCGTCGCCGCACTGCAGTCGCACCTCGGCGACGTTCACCCGCCACATCGTGTGTCCCTGCCCCACGTCGAGCAGTTCCGGCACCGGGTTGACCTCCGAGAACGCCAGCGCGGCCTGCCGCTGTCCGGACTCGGGCACCGGCTCGGCCCAGCCCGCGACCCAGGCGCTGCCCAGCCACGGCGCGCACGGCAGCGGTGGTTCGTCGTCGAAGCGCATCGCCACGGCGGTGTCCATGCCGCGGCTGTCGCGCAGCGCGGCGGTCAGGCCGTCCGCGTCGGGCAGCAGCAACAACGGTGTGCCCTCGGAATCGGCGGAGGCGTTGACCGTCCACATGGTCTCGTTCCAGGCGACCTGGACGGTCGCGGGCTGATGCCCGGCGGTCAGGGTGCGCGCGAGCTCGGCGGGGGCGACGAACATGACCCGACTCCTTAGGTTAGGCTACGCTTACTAAGGTCACCCTAAACAAACTACAGGAGGATTAGTGAACCGGCCCCGACCCAAAGCCAAACGATCCCGGGCACTGGGAATCGCGCTCACCCCCAAATGCGTCAAGTACTTCGAGCGCCGCCCGTTCCCGCCCGGCCAGCACGGCCGTCGGCGCCGTTCCGAATCCGACTACAGCCGACGGCTGCTGGAGAAGCAGCGGCTGCGGGAGCAGTACAACATCCGCGAGGCCCAGATGAAGCGCGCCTTCGCCGAGGCGGTGCGCCGCGACGGCAAGACCGGCGACAACCTGGTCTCGCTGCTGGAACGCCGTCTGGACGCCTTCGTGCTGCGCGCCGGTTTCGCCCGCACCATCTACCAGTCCCGGCAGCAGGTGGTGCACCGTCACTTCCTGGTCAACGGCCGCCGCGTCGACAAACCCTCCTACCGGCTCAAGCCCGGTGACGTCGTCCAGGTCGCCCCCGGCAGCCGCGACAAGACCCCGTTCCAGCTGGCCGCCGCCGGAGCCTGGGCCGGATCCGGACCGCTGCCGGGCTACCTGGAGGCCAAACTGCCCGAACTCAAGGCCCGGCTGATCGCCGAACCGCCGCGCGCCCAGGTGCCGGTGGTCTGTGACGAACAGCTCGTCGTGGAGTTCTACTCCCGCTGATCGGGCGCATGGCAGCATTCGGGGTAGTCCGTGCCCAGCCGACTCCTCGGAGGTTCGCATGTCACACCACGACGAATTCCAGATCGAGACCACCGCCGTGCACGCGGGCGAGCGCCGCCCCGGCCCGGAGGGATCGGTGGTGTTCCCGATCTACCAGGGCACTGTGTACTCAGTGGACGAAGGCACGGACTACCACGACATCAAGTACCTGCGGCTGAACTCCACCCCGTCCCAGGTCTACCTGCACGACAAACTGGCCATACTGGAGGGATCCGAGGCGGCGCTGGCCACCGCCTCCGGCATGGCCGCCATCACCGCGGCCCTGCACAGCGTCCTGCGCGCCGGTGACCACCTGCTGATCGGCGACACCCTCTACGGCGGCACCCACGACTTCATCACCCACCACGCCGCCGACAACGGCTGGAGCTACACCTTCGTCGACCCGCACCGCCCCGACACCTGGGAACCCGCGAAACAGCCCAACACGAAGGCCTTCTACGTCGAGTCCATCACCAACCCGCTGATGCGGGTCGGACGGCTGGGCGAGGTGGCCGACTTCACCACCGAGCACGGCCTCGTGTCCATCATCGACAACACCTTCGCCACCCCGGTCAACTTCCAGCCCATCAAGGCCGGGTTCGACCTGAGCATCCACAGTGCCACCAAGTACCTCAACGGGCACTCCGACCTGGTCGCCGGGGCCGTCATGGGCTCGGCCGACCGCGTCAACGCCGTCCGCAAGACCCTCAACCACTACGGCGGCAGCCTCGACGCCCACGCGGGTTTCCTGCTGGCGCGCGGACTCAAGACGCTCGCGCTGCGGGTCAAGGCCCAAAACGCCAACGCGCTCGCGCTGGCCTCCGCCCTGGAGGCGCACCCCAAGGTCGACGTCGTCAACTACCCGGGCCTGGAATCCCACCCCGACCACGAGATCGCCCGCGCCCTGTTCACCGGCTCCGGCGGCACCGGCGACGTCCGGCACTCCGGATTCGGCGGCATGCTCAGCATCCGTCCGGCCGGTGGTCTGGAAGCCGCCAAGTCGCTGTGCGAACTGGTGCAGCTGCCCTACTCGGCACCCAGCCTGGGCGGTGTCGAATCGCTGATCACCCGTCCGGCGGTCACCTCGCACGGCGGCATGACCGCCGAGGCCCGCGCGGCGGTGGGCGTCACCGACGACCTGGTGCGGATCTCCTGCGGCATCGAGGCCGTCGACGACCTGGTCATCGACTTCATGCGGGCGCTGGACAAGCTGTAGCCCTCACCGCTGGCAGTCGGCGAACGCGCTCGCGTTGTCGGTGAAGGTGATCGAGAACTTTCCCGACGCCGACAACGTGGCTCTCGCGTCGCCGAAATCGTAGGAGCACTTGACGGTGAACTTCACCCGCTTCTCGCTGCCGTAGAGGTCCACGCCGGTGCCGCTGAGCTTGATGGTGGCGTCGTCGTGCCGCACCAGCCCGAAGACGCCGCTGTCGCTGTCGGTCACCCCGATCCGGGGATAGTCGCCGACCTTCCACTCGACGTCCTCCACGTCGCCGAGTACGCGGTCGTCGCCCGTCATCTCGTCGAAGTCGTCGGCGCCCGCGAACGGGCAGTCGCGGGGATTCACCTCATCGGAGTCGGCGCAGGTGTCGATGAGTGAGTTCACCGCCTTCTGTGCGGCCTTGACGCCCTTGTCGGAGACGCTGACGGCGGTGTCCAGCCCCTGCGGCTGGGGATCGCTGTCATCGCTTTCACCCGGCAGCAGCAGCGCGTGGCCCGGGTCCGTCGTCAACAGCGACGCCTGGCCCGAGTACAGCCGGTAGGAGCCGGGGAAGACCGGGAACGTGCCCGCCTCGGGGTCGGAGGCGGGGTCGGGCAGCGCCGCCGAGACGCCGTTGAGGTCCAGGTAGGACAACGGCAGGACGCCATGGTGGGTGACCTTCACGAACGGGTTGCGGATCCGCCATTCACCGCTCTTGTCCGACACGAAGAACTTGCCGCGGGTGACCCGGCCCGACTCGTCGGCGATCGTCGCCGTGACACCGACTCCGGCGTCGATGGCCGGGGTCAGCTGCTGGACAGAGTCGACGCGCCAGTCGGACGACAACGCCTTCTCGGTGAGGAAGACGGCCTGGTCCCCGGAGGGTAGCCGGGCGCCGGCGATGTCGAGCGCGGCCTCGACATCCTTGTCCCGCAACGCGTTCAGGTAGTCCTCGACGAGGTCGGCGGGCCCGGACTGGAGGTGCGGCAGCACCGTGAAGCTCCCGGCCCAGGCCAGCAGCAGCCCGGCCAGCAGCGCCGACAGCGCGGCCGAGGCGCGCGCGGTCAACCCGGCGCTCATCGCGCGGCGCCAGGAACGCGGCCGCCGGATGACCTTGGCGATGATCCTGATCAGGCGGCGCCTCACCGCGAGGTCTCCTTGGCGCAGGAACCGGATCCCCGGTCGGTCTCGGTGTTGGCGAGAGGCGACAGTGTGACCACTCCCTTGGGGTCGACGGTCGCGGCGAGGCTGTCCAGGTCGATGCGACAGCGGACGCTGAACTTGGTGGTCTTGTCGTCGGTGTCGATGCCGGTTCCCTTGAGCGTCACGGCTCCGGCGGTCTTGGTCAGGACCCGGAAACCGGTGTTCTCATAGGTGTCGCCGTCGGCGTCGAAGCGCGCGTCGACCAGTCCGGCCTTCGGGTATTCCTCGACCTTCCAGCTCAGCGAGCGGAGTTCCTCGACGTGCTTGCCGTCGCTGGTGTTGACGAAGTCGCCGACGCCGAACGGGCAGCCGGACGGCTCGGCGACGGACTGTTCGGCGCACGAGTCGACGAGCGTCTTGATCCGGTTGTTGGCCGACGCGAGCGTCTTGGACTTCGCCGTGACGCGTCCGGGGTGGAACGTCCCCTCGGTGTAGTCGGCGCGCTCGCCGGTGGGAAACGCGGCGAGCGTCTTGACTCCCTTGACGGACAGGGTTTCGGGAATGTCCTCGTAGAACGTGTACATGCCGGGGAACAGTCGGTATCCCGTGCCCTTGCTTATCTCACGGCTCGCCTGGGGCTTCGGGATGTATCCGTTGACCTGCGGGTATCGCAGCGGCGAGCGCGGGAAGATCACCGGTGCGAACGGGTCCTGCAGCAGCCACCCGTCCTCTTTGTCCCCGGCCACCGTGAAGCTGCCCGACGCGGTGCCCCGGGGGCCGCCGATCGTCACCTCCACCTCGAACTCGGTCTGGTACTCGTTGGCTTCGGCATCGCCGATGGCGGTGACCTTCCAGTCGCGGTTGATGGCGGCGGGGGTCAGGAACCGGGCTTCCTCGCCGATCGGGACCGCGGACGGTTCCACATAGGTCAACGCGGTGTCGACGTCCCCGGCCGTGAGCGCCTCGAAGAACCCCGTCACCACTCCCTCGGGGGAGTTCGCCTCGCTGCTGACCACCTGGAACGTCCCCAGGCCGACCAGCCCGGCGGCGATCCCGGCGAACCAGCCGATCTTGACGCGCAGCGGTACCCGGTCGTCGTCCACGACGACGGGAGCCGACGGTCCGGTTTCGGGCTCGTCGACTCGCGGGGAATCGGTCTCGGTGTCCACGGGGGCTCCTGGGGTGGGTTCGCACCGGGCATAGTACGACCGTCGCGCAACCAGCGGTTGTGGCGTGAGCAGGCTATCGTGTCGACGCCACCCGAGGATGAGGAAGATCGATGAATTCCGATGAGTCAACGCCGCCGCAGGACCCGCTGCCGCGCCCCGCGTCGGTGCGAGACGCGGCGGCCGTGGCGCTGGCGTTGGTGCGGCGAGCCAATCCCCGCACCCGGCTCCTCGCCGGGGCCGCCGCCGGGATGGTCGTGCTCGCCGTGGTGCTGACGGTGGTGTTCACCAGCGGTTCGGGGCAGCCTGGCCCCGACGTCGCGGTCGACACCGGGCGCACCGTCCCGTTGCTGGACGAGCAGCCGGTGGAACTGCCGTCCGAGGACGAACCCGAGCCGGACGACGAGAAGGACCACCCGCTCGTGGACGACAAGCCACGGTGGACCAGCAGTGGCGTGGACGTCGAAGACGGTTCCGAACTGCTCCCCGTGGGCGACGGGTATGTGGTGAACGGGAGCGACGACACCGTGTCCGGGCTCGACGGCAAGGGCAAGCGGGTCTGGGACCGCGAGGTCGACGAAAGCGACGAGAAGGCGATCATCGGTGACAGCTCGGTCGCGTTCAGCCGGGACGACCCCGACGAGGACTCATGGCCGGGTCACAAGATCACCGACTTCGTCGATCCGGCGACGGGCAAGAAACTGTGGACCAACGCGGAGGCGTCCTTCGTCGAACTGGTCGGCGACGCCGCGTACCTGTCGGTGTGCCAGGGAGGCCAGGACGGCGAACTGGGCGAATGCGTGATCTCGGCCCATGACGCGCGCACCGGCGCGGTGCGTTGGTCGACGCCGACGTACGCCAGCACCCAGGTCATCGACGCCGACCCCGGCGGCGCGTTCGTGGTGCTGCAAAGCCATGTGACGAGCGGAGGCGACATCAGGATCAGCGTGCTGGACACCGGCAGCGGCGCGGTGCTCGGCGCCGGTTACGACGACGGCGGTTCGCCGCTGCTCGCGAAGGACACGCTGGTACGCGTCGGCCACGACGACAACCCCGCCGACGGCTGCGAGGTCGCCGTGACCGCCTGGAACGTCTACAGCGGATCACAGACCTGGAAGCGCGAGGTCGGCACTCCCATGGAGGCCGACGGTTCGGACTGCAACGACCTTCCCGACGCGTATGAGGGCCGGATCATGGGGCTCAACGGCAAGGGCAGGCCCGTCGTGGTCGACCTCGCCACCGGCGATGTCGCATGGACCGCCCCGAAGAAGGCTGATCCCGTGCGGGCCACCGGGAAGCACGCGCTGGTGACGCAGGGGGACAAGCTGGTCCTCTACAACACCGGCAAGGACAAGAAGCGTTGGGCCGCACCGGATGTGTCCGGTCACGACGGCCCCGGGTTCATCGGCGGGTACGTCGTGTCCAGCATGTACGAAGGCTACGACGAGGAGCCGTGCTGGGCGCGGATCGGCATCAAGAGCGGCGACATCGAGGCCTACCCGGGCCAGTGCGCGGGCAGCGGCGACGACTGGGTGGCCACCCTCGACAACGGCGACATCAAGCTGTACGCGATCGACTGACCCGTCAGCGGCGTTCGAGTTCGCCCAGGTGGCGGATGTTCGCCGCGTCATCGGCGTCGGTGCTGGGCTGACCGCCGAACCAGGCGTCCAGGATCTCCTCCAGCTGCGGTGCCGAGGTCAGTCGCAGGCTCAACGCCAGCACGTTCGCGTCGTTCCACTTGCGGGCACCGTCGGCGGTGGCCGCGTCGGTGCACAGGGCCGCTCGGACGCCGTCGACCTTGTTGGCGGCGATCGAGGCTCCGGTGCCGGTCCAGCAGGCGACCAGTCCCTGATCGGCCCGGCCCGCCGCCACGTCGGCGGCTGCTGCGGCGCAGCACCAGGCCCAGTCGTCGCGGTCGTCCTCGGCGAGGATGCCGTGCGGGATCACCGTGTGCCCCCGGGATTCCAGCGCCTGGATAAGCGACCCGGCGACGCCGTCGGTGCAGTCGGCGGCTACGGAAATACGCATGCCCCAGTTCTACCCTTCGCTCGTCGGGTTCAGCCTTCGAAGTTGTTGTCGGTGAGGATCTTGTCGATACGGGCGCGGTGCTCGGCCTCCCAGTCGTCGAGCGTTTGCGCCTCCTCCTTGGCGAGCTTCTCGCGCGCGGCGGCGACCACCTCGTCGCGGCGGGCGAACGGGGTGACGACGACGCCTTCCTCGTCGGCCACGACGATGTCGCCGCCGTTGACGGTGACGCCACCGCATCGCACTTCGCCGTTGAGCGGGGCAACGGCCTTCTTGGTGCCCGGGATCGGGATGACGCCGCGTGCGAACACGGGGAAGCCGTTGTCGCGGACTTCGGCCAGGTCGCGGATGAGTCCGTCGACGACGAAGGCCGCGACGCCACGCCGCTGCGCGACCGCGCAGACGTTGCCGCCCGCCAGCGCGTAGTCGAGGTCGCCGGATTCGACGACGATGACCGCACCGGGCTCGGCCCGGTAGATCGCGGCGTGCAGCATCAGGTTGTCGCCGGGCGGGCAGCGCACCGTGAACGCCGGGCCCGCGACGGACGGAACCGGTTGCCACAGTGGACGGATCCCGGTGTCCATGACCTGGGCGCGGCCCAGGACGTCGGCGAGGGCGGTGGTGGGTACGTTCTCGAATCCGGTGGTCACAGCGCTGAGGTTACCCAAGCCGGGGTGGTCGCGGACGCTCAAGCGAGCCGGATCACGGGACGGCCGGGGGACCGGCCGAGCCGATCGGGGCTCAGGAGGGGCGCCGGAACTCGGCCCGCCACCGGTTGATCGCCGGGTCGGTGGCGTCGGGAACGCACTCGACGTTCGCCGCCCGCAGGCCGTCGGTCGCGAAGGCGTCGATCTCGGCGCGGACCAGCGGCCAGGGCGGGCCGTCGGTGGCGGCACCGGTGAGGTTCGCGGCGGCCACCACCAGCAGCGTGCCGCCGGGGCCGACCAGCGGCGGGATGTTGGCGATCGCCTGGGCACGGGGCGGATCGGGCAGCGACTGCACGGTCATGTCCTCCACGACGAGGTCGAAGGCGTGCCGCCAGTCGCCGGGCAGGTCCAGCAGGTCGGCGGTGACATAGTCGACCCTCGAATCCGGGTGCCGGGCCTTGGTCGTGGCGATCGCGGTCGCGGAGACGTCGAAGGCGACCGTGTCGAAGCCCAGGCTCGCGATGAACTCGGAGTCGCGGCCCAGCCCGCAGCCGACGACCATGGCGCGTTTGCCGGTGCCGTCCAGGTCACGCGCCCACTCGGCCAGCAGCGCGGCGGGTACGCCCCGGTCCCACGGGACGGTGGCGCGGCCGTCGGCGGCCTCGGCGTACAGCTCCTCGAACCAGCCGGTCGGGTCGGTCGTGGCCTTGGCGGCCAGCTCGCGGGTGTGGGCGTCGGGATCGGGTCGCATGAATCCTCCACTTTGGCGTGGGGCAACGATACCCGGAGCCCTGGGCTAGGCTCTGCGGCGTGGATGCGTTGAAAGCCGTGCCGTCGTCGCGGTTGGCCGTGGTGTGGTCGGTCGTGACCGGCGAACTGGCCCGGCCCATGGACTGTGACACTGTGGAGGGTCCCTGTCGGGTGGTCGACGTCGGCGGCGGAACCGGCGGGTTCGCGGTTCCGTTGGCGCAGGCCGGATACGAGGTCACCGTCGTCGACCCCAGCCCCAACGCGCTGGCGGGACTGACGCGGCGCGCGGCCGACGCCGGGGTCGCCGAACGCGTCACGGCGGTGCAGGGCGACACCGACGCGCTCACCGGACTCGTCGAGCCCGGCAGCGTGCGGCTGGTGCTGTGCCACAGCGTGCTGGAGATGGTCGACTCGCCGCAACTGTCGATGGACGCGATCGCCTCGGTGCTGGCCCCGGGCGGAGCGGCGAGCATCCTGGGAGCCAACCGGGTCGGGGCGGTGCTGTCGCGCGCGCTGATCGGGAACCTGTCGGCGGCGATGGCGTTGCTGAACGACCCGGACGGACGCGTGGGGGAGCGGGACACGTTGTGCCGCCGCTTCGATCCGGAGGAACTGGTGACGTTGGTGGCCAGCGGCGGGCTGACCGTGGAGCAGCGGCACGGGGTGCAGGTGCTGGCGGACATGACGCCGGGCGGCCGGGACACCGAACCCGGTGCGGCGCAAGCCTTGCGGGAGTTCGAGGCCGCGACGGCCGCCCTGGCGCCGTATCGGGACATCGCGACGCACATCCACGTGCTGGCTCGCAAGCCCGTCGGGTAGCCCGGTCGCGGCCGTCGCGGCGTTACGGCAGCTGGGCGGTGCGCAGGTCGCGGCGGGCGACGCATGCCAGGCCACCGGCAAGGATCAGCGCGGCACTGACCGCGAAGGTCGCCGTCATCCCGGCGGTGGCCACCGCGATGCCGCTGCCCGCGACCGCCAGCGGCGTGATGCCGTAGTTGAGCACGGTCGACACACTCGACACCCGGCCCCGGTAGGCGTCGTCCGTGTTGACCTGGACCAGCGAGCCCATCAGGACGCCCATGACACCCGAGACCAGGCCGGTCGCGCTGGTCGCGGCGACCGCCAACCACACCGTCGGCACCACCGCCAGCGCGAACACCGCGACCGCCTGGAGCGCCGCGCACGCCGCGATGATGAGGCCGGTCGCCCGACGCGGCTTGAACCGCAACAGGATCAGCGCGCTGACGGCCGCGCCGCCACCGAAACCGGCCAGCATGTAACCGATGCCCCCGGCACCCCAGCCGCGAGCCTCGGACAGCAGCGCCAGACCCACGTTCATCGGGCCGACGAAGCCCAGGTTCACCAGCAGCCCGGCCAGCATGAGGTTGCGCACCAGGCCGTGGTTCCACAGGTAGGACAGCCCCTCCTTGAGCGCCGCGCCGGTGGGGGCGGGGGGCCGGTCGGATTTGGCGGCCTGCCGGGGCCGCAGTGACCACAGCGTCCACGCCGACAGCGCGAAGGTGAACGCGTCCACTGTGGCGGCGAGTGAGAGTCCGCCGACCGCGACCAGCAGGCCGCCCAGCGGCGCCCCCACCGTCAGGGCGATCCGGCCGGACAGCTCCCGCAACGCCACCCCCGCGGTCTGCTGTTCTTTGCTCAGCAGCAACGGGCCCATGGCTCCGGCGGCGGGCATGAACACCGCCGACACGATGCCGAAGACCAGCCCGACCACGACCAGCAGCGCGATGCTCGGAGCGGCCAGGGCGATCGCGGCGGCCGTCAGCGACACCACGACGCGCAGCAGGTCGCTGCCGATCATGAGCTTCTTGGGCCCGAAGCGGTCCACATAGACGCCGCCCAGCAACAGCAGGATCAGCCTCGGCAGGGCCGAAACGGTCATGATCAGACCCGCGACGGCGGGCGAGGCGAGCTGCACCGCCGCCCACGACAGCGCGACGTACCAGACCTGGTCGCCGACGATCGAGATCGACTGACCGGCGGTGTACCGCAGGTACGCGCCGTCGCGGTAGGCCGGGCGTGCGGGCGGGGCGTCGGCGCGAGCCGGGCCGGGAGCGGAGGCAGGGGTGGCGGGGGCTTGTGACATCAGGGACGCTCCGGAAAGGTGTGGTAGAAGAAGCGGACGTTCTCGCGTCCAGGCGTGCCGTCGTCGCGGTGCTCCTCGCTGTAGCGCGACCAGCGTTTGCACAGCGCCTGGAACTCGGCCACCATCTCGATGGTCTCGGCGGCGGTGAGCCTCAGGAACGACTGGCTGGAGGTGGAAGCTCCCTGCCATTCCTCGCCGAACTGCTCCTTCGCGGTGGACTTGCGGCTTTCGCGCACCGCCTGGAACTGCTCGACGACCCACTGCGCGTTGAGCGTCTTGACCAGGACGCGGCCCGCAGGGGACTCGAAGTCCGACGAGGACCACGAATGCGGCTCCAGCACCGCCCGCCACCACCGCTGCCGGAAGTCCCGCACCAGTTCGGGCGCCTCCTCGATGAACCCGGCCTCGGCGAGCTTGCGCAGGTGGTAGCTGACCTGGCCCGGATCGCCGTCGACCTTCTCGGCGAGCGTGCCGACGGTGGCCGGGCCCAGTTGCAGCAGCAGCCGTTGCAGTTTCTGCCGCATCGGGTGGGCGAGCGCCTTGAGAGTTTCGGGATCGGTGATGCGTCTGACCTCGGACATGCCGGAAATCTATGCTCGCGCGAAGAGGTCCACAAGACTTCTACTGCAATTATTCGGATAGTGACAATCCAACGACTCCAGGTGGTTCACGGGCTGTCAGTACCCGCAGTCGTATCCGTATTCGAGTACCGTCGCCACCATGGAGATCGACGCCGAACTATATGAACCCGCCTCGCCGCGCTACGGGGAGGCCGCCCTGAGCGACATCCTGCCGTCGGTGCTGGCGGCGCTCAAGGTTCCGGACGGCAACGACGTCCTCGGCCTGGCCGACGCCGAACTGGCCGACATCCGCCGCGTCGTGGTGCTGCTGGTCGACGGCCTTGGATACCACCTGCTGCGCGAGGCGGCCGCCAGTTCCGAGTACCTGGCCGCCGCCGTCGACGGCGAACTGGGCACGCTGCGCGAACTGACCACGAACTACCCATCCACCACCCCCACCAGCATCGCCTCGCTCAACACCGGCGTCGCGCCCGGCCAGCACGGCCTGACCGGCTTCACGGTCAACATCCCCGGTACCGAGGACATGCTCACCCATATCGCCTGGGGCCCCGACGGTCCCGATCCGCGCTCCTGGCAGCCGGTGCCCACCTGCTACGAGCGCGCCGCCGCCGCGGGGGTGGCGACCACGATCGTGCACCGGCCCGAGTTCGTCGACGCCGGACTCACCGAGGCGATCTTCCGGGGCGGCGCCATCGCCCCCGCCGACAGTCTCGCCGAGACCGCCCAGGAGGTCCACAAGGCGCTGTCGCAGGGCGACCGCTCGCTCGTGTACTGCTACTACGGCTATGTGGACAAGCGCGGCCACGGCTACGGGCCCGGCTCGGCGCCCTGGCACGCGGCCGTGGCCAACGTCAACCGGCTGCTGCGGCTCATCACCAACGGCCTGCCCGCCGACGCCGCGCTGCTGGTCACCGCCGACCACGGCATGATCGAGGTTCCCCGCGAGGACCACATCGACCTGGCCGACCACCCTCACCTGCGCGACGGGGTGCGCCTGGTCGTCGGCGAACCCCGGTCCCGCTACGTCCACACCCGGCCGGGCGCTGTGGCCGACGTGGCCGCCGCCTGGCGCGAGACGCTGGGCGACCGCGTCGAGGTCCTCACCCGGGACGAGGCGGTGGCCACCGGCCGGTTCGGCACGGTCACCCCGGAGCACCTGCCCCGCATCGGCGACGTCGTGGTCACCGGCAACCGGCGCCACGTCATCATCGGCGGCGACTCCGACATCCCACCGCTGAACAGCTTCGTCGGATTCCACGGCGGCCTCACCGCCGCCGAGCTGGCGATTCCGCTGTGGAGTTACCGAGTGTCGTAACCGGCGAGTACGCTGCGGACCCGTGGGACGCACGACGCCTTCGGCAGCTACCTCGGACTCCTTCGGGCCCGACCTCGACGACACCGGCTGCCCCATCCTGCACGTCGACATGGACGCGTTCTTCGCCTCGGTGGAGATCGCGCGCCGTCCCGCACTGCGCGGCAAACCCGTCGTCGTGGGCGGCCTGGGGCCGCGCGGCGTGGTCTCGGCGGCCAGCTACGAGGCCCGGCCCTACGGCGTCAACAGCGCCATGCCCATGGCCGTGGCCCGCAAACGCTGCCCGCACGCGGTGTTCCTGCACCCCGACGGCCGCGAGTACTCCCGGGTGTCCAAGTCCGTCATGGCGATCTTCGCCGAGTACACGCCGCTGGTGGAGAAACTGTCGGTCGACGAGGCGTTCCTGGACGTCGGCGGCTCGGCCCGGCTGTTCGGTTCGGCCCGCGCCATCGCCGCCGAGATCCGGACCCGGGTCCACGCCGAACACGGCATCACCTGCACCGTCGGCGTCGCGGCCACCAAGTTCATCGCCAAACTGGCCTCCACTCAGGCCAAACCCGACGGCCTGGCGGTGGTGCCGCGCGACAGGATCCTCGGCTTCCTGCACCCGCTGCCGATCACCGCGCTGTGGGGCGTGGGGGAGAAGACCGCCGCGGTCCTGCGGCGGCTCGGCCTGGAGACGGTGGCAGACATCGCCCACGCCACCCAACGGCAACTGGAGTCGGCGGTCGGCAAGGCGTCGTCGGCCCACCTGTACGCCCTCGCCAACGGCCTCGACCCCCGCTCGGTCGAAACCACCAGAGTGGACAAGTCGGTCAGCGCCGAGGTGACCTTCGACGCGGACGTGGCCGACGCCGACGAACTGCGCAAGACCGTGCTGCGGCTGAGCCGCCAGGTCGCGGCCCGGGCCCGCAAGGCCGCCGTCACCGGCCGCACCGTCGCGGTCAAGATCCGCTACTCCGACTTCACCACCCTGTCCCGCTCCCGGACCCTCATCGAACCCACCGACCTGGCCAAAGAGGTGTACACGGTGGCCGCCGAACTCGTCACCGCCAACGTCACCCGCCCGGTCCGCCTCATCGGCGTCCGGCTGGAGGGCCTGGCCGATTCCGGCGGCCGTGGCTGGCAGCCCACCCTCGACTCTCCCGAGCACGGGTGGCGTGATGTGGAACGCGCCATCGACACCCTGAGCGACCGATATGGTTCCCGTATCGTCCGACCGGCTAGTTTGTTGGAGGAAGAGGTCAAAGACCGCTAAATTCGGAACCGAACCGGGTTCCGGACGCGTCAATCTGACCGTAGACTTGGAAACCTGAAGACCGGTTGTCAAACCGCAACCGCTGTAGACCGCAGGAGGAGTGCCGTGCCGCTCTCCGAACATGAACAACGAGTGTTCGACGAGATCGAGCGGTCGCTCGCCGACGATCCTAAGTTCGCTTCGGCTGTGCGAGCGCACGATCCACGCCATCGCGGCCGTCGCCGCATGATTATTGGTGGGCTCATCTCCGTCGTGGGGTTGATCGTGATGGTGCTGGGAGTCATGAACAACTCCCTGTGGATCGGTGCGGTCGGCGCGGTGGTGGCCTTCGTGGGAATCCTGGTCGCCCTGCACATCCAGCGCAAGGGCTCGGGCGAACTGTCGGCCGTGGGCGGCAAGGCCCGTCGCCGCACCGGCAAACCCACCAAACGTCACCCCGGCGGCGGCAGCTCCTGGGGCGACCGCCTCGAAGAGCGCTGGCGGCGCCGCCGCGACAACGGCTGGCAGTAACCGGCCAACGAGCCGAGCAACACCAATGCCGCCGGACGGATGTCCGGCGGCAAAAACCTGCGCCCAAGTCAGGCGGTCGTCAGTCGCTGGTCAAGCCAGCGGTGCGGGCTGTGTCGCGTAGGTGGGCGTGTACGCCCTCGTAGGCCGTGGCCTTGGGGAGGTAGCGCTTGTCGACGGCGGCCACCATCGTGTAGTTGGGGTCGCAGACGTTGGCGACCGGGGCTTGGCCCGCTTGGCTGAGGAGCTGGTAGGCGTCCATCGTGTCCAGGTCGGTGAGGGCGCCGACCCAGCCGACCAGGTCGTGTTGGCTGATGCGGAACGCGTCCTCCAGGGGGCGGGTGGAGCCCGTGGACATCAGTGCGGTGTCGGATTCGAAGCGGGGCCAGGGGGTGGCGTGGCCCTTGATGACCTCGGGGATGACGACGGTGCGCATGGCCGCCTCGACCGCGGTGCCGGTCAGTTCGCCCGCGCCCTGGCGGCAGTGGCCGTCGCCGATGGCGAACATGGCGCCGTCCACGTTGACGCCGAGGTAGACCGTGACCCCGGCGCGCAGGAGTGGGCTGTCCATGTTGCCGCCGTGGGCGTCGGGGACGATGGTGCTGCGGACCTCGCCGTGGGCCGGGGCCACGCCGACGGTGCCGTGCATCGGGTCGAGGGGGAGGTCGACGGTGAAGTCGCTGTTGGCCGCGCGGTAGGTGACCGTGCCCGCTTCGCGGTTCACGTCGTAGATCCAGACGCGTTCGGGGAGCGGGTCCTGGAGGGTGGCGGTGTGGCTGGTGCTGGTGAGCGCGCCGAAGTGGGGCAGGGTGGCGGCGGAGGCCCAGTCGCGGGCCGGGGTGATGGACGCGAAGTGGAGGGCCAGGGTGTCGCCGGGTTCGGCGCCCTCGACGTAGAAGGGGCCGGTGACCGGGTTGACGTACGGGAAGTTGACCACTTTGGAGGGAAGGTCGTCGGGGGTGCGGATCCGGCCGCCGAAGCAGTCCTCGGTGTACAGCCGCAGCGGGACGCCGGGCTTGACCCGGGCCAGCGGTTGGCCGCCGCCGAAGGTGTAGGTGAGCTGCTCGGGCTTGGGGTCGATGTCGACCGGTTCGATTCCCATGGTTTCCCTTCCCTGGAGTTCAGATGGTGCCGTGTGTGGATTTGTACCGCACCGCCTCGGTGAGCGCGTCGACGATCCGCCGGATCGGGATCGGCTGGCGGGCGCCGATGGACTTGAGCATCTGCCGCAGCCAACCGGCGTTGACGTTGAGGTGCAGGCTGCGCTCCAGTTGCAGGTCGACGAGCAGCCCGCACAGTGCGGCGTCCTCGGCCGAGGGGCTGGCCTCGGACATGACGACGCGGCGCAGCGCCGTGCGGGAGCGCACGATGGCGGCCTCGTCGGAGCGGTACTCGGTGCCCGACAGCAGGCCGAAGCGGCGGACGGTGATGGGGGAGACCAGGTTGGCGGCCAGCAGTTCGCCGCGCACACGTTCGTAGATGTCCTCGCTCCACACCAAGAGGACGTTGACCGGGCTCGGCGGCCGGTTGCGGGAACGGTACAGTTCGGACAGTGCGTTGTTGGCGATGCTGGACAGGGAGCGTTGCGAGAAGTTGGCGGGCTGCGGCCTCGTCACGACCTTGTCGAAGTCGACGTCGACGTGACGGGACATGGTCAGCTCGATGAGCAGCGCGGCGGCCAGGCCGAGACCCAGCAGTGGCATCGCGATGAGCGGTTTACCAGATTCGTTGTGTGCCAACAGGTACAGCTCATCGCGAACCGGGAGACGGTCATTCACAGGTTTTTCCTACGGATAGGGATGAATCACGCGTGCCGTTTCGGCGCGGCGTGAAACGAGTCGCCCTGCTCATCGAGGGTGCGCGTCAGGGTGGGTTTGCGTCCCGCCACGTAAAGGCCGATCAAGATGATCAACCCTATCCCCAACCACACCAGGCCGGTGAACTGCGCGGGGGCGCTGTTGAAGTAGGCCACCGATCCCAGCACGCCGAGTCCGCACAGTGGGATCACCAGGTCGCTGAACAGTCTGCGGGAGCGCTTCTTGAACACGAAGTGCCAGATGACGGCCACGTGCAGCGCCAGGAAGGAGCAGATGGCCCCGAAGTTGATGATCGAGGTGAGGAAGCCGACCGAGTTGCCGGTGGCGGTGATGCCCAGGAGTTTGAAGATGCCCGGTCCGGCGCCGGCGAACTCGAAGACGGTCATGCCGACCACCAGCGACAGGGCGGCGGCCAGGTAGATCGCGTTGGTGGGCACGGCGAACCGTACCGAGACCTTGGACAGGAACCGGGGCAGCTGCCGGTCGCGGGCCATCGCGTAGATGAGCCGGGAGCTGGCGACCTGGGCGACCATGGTGTCGGCGATGCCCCAGGCCAGCGCGGTGGCCAGGGCGCAGGTCGTGAACAGGAACGAGCCGCCGGCGACCTCGGCGGAGTTGTAGAACGCGTTGTCCAGCAGCTGCTGGTCGGCGGGCCGCACCGACGGGTCGGCGTTGATGAGCGCTTCGGGGTCGGGCACCAGCAGTGCCGCCACCCAGGTCTGGGCGATGAACAGCAGGCCCGCGAGCATGAGTGCCAGCGCCATGGCCCGGCCCAGTTGCTTGGCCCTGCCACGGTTCTCCTCCGCCAGAAGGGCGATGCCGTCGAAGCCGAGGAAGGACAGCACCGTGATCGAGGCGGCTCCCAGGACCAGTCCGAAACTGAACTCGCCGGGGTTGAATATCGGGTCGAAGGAGAACTCGGCCTTGCCGCTGAGGACGGCGCTGACGCCCAAGACGAGGAACAGCGCCAGCACCAGCATCTCGCCGACGATGAACAGCCGGATCACGCCGATGGTCATCTTCATGCCGGTGGCGTTGATGACGGTGTTGACGGCGATGAACACCAGCAGCCAGATCCACACGGGAACCGCGGGGACGATGCTGGCCATCGCGATGGCGGCGATGATGTACAGCAGGATCGGCAGCAGCAGGTAGTCCAGCAGGATCATCCAGCCGGACAGGAAGCCCACCGGGGCGCTGATGCCGCGTCCGGCGTAGTTGTAGACGCCGCCGGTCATGGGGAACTCGGCCGACATCCGCGCGTAGGACCAGGCGGTGAACATCAGCGCGATCAGCGCGACGAGGTAGGCCAGCGCCACCATGCCGTGCGAGATCTGGAACGCGGTGCCGAAGATGCCGAACGGCGCGATCGGCACCATGAAGATCAGCCCGTAGAAGACGAGATCGGCGAATCCGACCGTTCGTCTCAGTTCCTGCCGATAGCCGAACCTCTCGATGCCGTCTGTAGTGGACACCTATGGTCCTTCCCATACGTCCGAAGTGATGCGGGGCCGTGGTACATGCCGAGGTGAGCAGCCGGTTAACGTGCGGCCGGTCCCGGCGAATATAGCCATTAACCACAAGTGAGGATCCGGTGGCGGGTAATCAGCCGTTCGGTCAGGCCGACGGTAATTGCCCAGCGTGTGACGCAGGACTCGTTTTCCGGCGGGCGGATTTCAGCGAATAAACAGGTTTAAAATCGTCTATTCAGTGAAATATCGGCCCCCGCGAATCTCTTCGCGGGGGCCGGGTGAGGCTAACGGGTCACTGTGGATCGTCGTCGGGGTATCAGTCGGCCCAGCGCCCGGGCACCACGGGTGCGGGCGTTGCCGACCGACGAACTCGCGTCGCGCAGTCCCCAGGCCCAGCTCGACAACAGCGAGGCCGGGGCCAGGTCGGCCCGCAGCTGCGCGAACCGGGACTGCCGGGCCGCGAGGCCGAACCGGGCCGCCCGCACCGCCTTGCGCAGCGTCAGGCCCGTGGGGGGCGCTGGCGCGTAACGGGAGTGCTCCTGTGCCGCGGCCAGGTGCCGCAGGCCCGCGGCGGCGGCCCCGTCGAGCTGGTACTCGCCGATGAGCCGGTTGGCCAGCGACCGGGCGGTCTCGGATTCGTCGAAGCGGATCCGCAGGTCCGTCAGCGAATCGCACAGTTCCCGCCAGGCCGACTCGGCGGCGGCCTCCGGCCGTGAATCCGGTAGGGACAGTCGTCGGTTGCGGCGCAGCGAGCGCACCACGCCCGGCGTGATCACCGCCAGGCTCGCAAGCGCGGCACCGGCCAGCCAGTACGGCCATGTCGGCGCCGGGAGCCTGGCCGCCAGTGGTGGCGGCTTGTAGGTGTTGCCGGAGCCGTCGGGACGCTGGTTGGGGTTCTGCTCGTTGTTGCCGCCCTGCTCGTTGTCGCCACCGTTCTCGTTGTTGTTCCCCTCGTCGCCGGAGTCGGACTCGTCCGGCTTGTTGGGGTCGGGAGCCCAGTCGCTGTCCTGGGAACCGGCGACGCCGCTGGCGGGGGTGGGGTCGTAGGGGACCCAGCCGAAGCCCTCGTAGTAGACCTCGACCCAGGCGTGGAAGTTGTCGGTGTTGAGCTCGTATCCCTTGCTGGTCTTGGCACCCGGCGTGATGCCGAGCGCGACCCGGGCCGGGATCCCGGCCTCGCGCACCATCCAGCCCATGGCGGCGGCGTACTGCTGGCAGTACCCCTCGCGGTATTTCAGGAAGTTCTCGATGTCGCTGGCCGAGTTGTCGGCCTTGGTCTGCAGCTCGTACTTGAAGCCGTTCTTCGAGGAGAAGTAGCTGAAGATCGACCGCACCTTGTCGAACTGGGTCTCCTTGCCCGCGATGCGTTCCTTGGTCAGCTTCTTGACCGACTTGATCGCCGGGCGGTCGGTGTTGAGCCGGTAGGCCTCGGAGTTCTCCGACACGTCCGGCGCGGTGCGCAGCGCCTTGTCGGTGTACTGGTACCGGGTGTAGTCGAAGGCGTAGCTCATGCCCTTGGACGTGGCGTCCTTGGACGTCACGGTGTCCGAGACCGGGTCGAAGTCCCACTCGTCGGAGACGTCACGGTCCAGGTCCACATTGGTGGCGTAGCTGAACATGGGCAGCGCGTTGTTGTCCAGGCCGGTGAGCCGAACCTCGGCGCGGTACTCGTCCGACTCGACCTCCTCGGTGTGGTCGGTGCGCAGCCCCTCCTCGGCCGGGTACGACAGCGAACTGGGGCTCACCTTGTCGCTGAAGCCGTCCTCGGTCAGCTCGCTGAGCGCGTACATCTTCAGGTATCCGGTGTCGGACTTCTGGTTGGTCTTGACATAACCGACGACCGCGCCGCTGGTCTTGTTCAGCGAGCCCTCGAGGTTCGCCCACGGGGCCAGCGTGCTGCCGTCACCGCCGATGCCGGGGCCGCCGCCGGTGCCGATCCCGGCCAGCAGGTTGGAGTTGACGCCCGGCACCATCAGCGGCAGCACCAGTGCCGCCAGCACGACCAGTCCGGCCAGCCAGCGTCCGGTTCCGGCCAATGGGGACGGTTCCCAGCGGTCGATGCCGCGGCCGTCACCGCTGAAGCGGCGGCCGTAGCGGCGCACCCGGTCGATGTTGTCGGTCATCAACAGCCACAGGAAACCCAGCGCGCCGGGGACGAACAGCAGCCACGGGATCTCCTGCTTCAGCAGCGGCATCGGGATCAGGTACAGCAACAGCAGCGGAATCCCGACCAGCGCCGGGATCCGCATGACCGACACGAAGACCTCGGTGAGGATGGCCAGCGCGCCGATCCCGACGACGAGCAGGAACACCAGCGCCTGGGTGCTCTCCACCGGGATCAGCTGTTTTTGGATGTCCTCCCCGGCCTGTCCCATCAGGACGCCGAAGTTCTTGAAGGTGCCCGGTCCCGGCAGCAGTCCCAACAGCGCGCCGCCGTTGGAGTACTGCCACGTGCACGACAGCAGCAGCGCCGCGAACATCGCCAGGGTCTGCAACACCGCGTTCCAGCGCAGCGCCCGCGCCCCGACCGAGGCGCCGATGATCAGCGCGGTGGTGAACGCGACCGGGATCATCCAGTCGAACAGGCCCCGGTAGATGACGGTCAGCGGCGCGCAGCCCAACAGCAGCGCCACCCCGGCGACCAGACTGGTCATGCGTTGTTGCTTCATCGGGGTCCTCCCTGGGGGGCGACGGTCTCGGCCATGGCCGCGCGGTGCGCGAAGCCGTGCCGTCCGCGCGACAGGTCACGCCAGCGCACGGCGAGGTTGTCGCCGTTGCGGATCGGGACCACCCGCCAGCCGCCGCGCATCAGGGTCGCCGTGGTCAGCTGGTACGCCTTCTCGGCCTCGGCGCGGGCGTGTCCGGTGAGGCTCAGCCAGGACATGGAGTCGATGAGCAGCGCCACCCGGTTGCCCGCGCTGGAGTGCAGCCCGGCCAGCCGTTCGGCCTCCTGTGTCGACAGTGAACCGATCGCGGCGATGAGCAGACCGCCGGTGTCGCCCTGCCCTGCCCGTTCCAGCAGTTTGGCCACCGAGCCCTGCCGATGCGGCTGCACCCCGGCCAGATAGTCCATGAGGGAGCCGTCGCTGGTGGGGTCGGGTTCGACCTCGATGTCCTCGGTGACCAGTCGCAGCTGGTATCCGCCGCGCCGCAGGTGGTTGACGATGCTGGCCGCCGCCGACACTCCCCATTCGAAGGAGGAGGTCGGTCCCTCGCCGCGGTGCCCGGCGGCGCGGACGTCCAACAGGACCGTGGCCCGGCTGTCCCAGGGCTGTTCCTCGCGCCGCACCATCAACTCGCCACTGTGGGCGGTGGACGGCCAGTGCACCCGGCGCAGGTCGTCGCCGTGCCGGTACTCGCGGGTGGCCGCGTCGTCCTCGCCGTGCACCGCCACCGCGCGGGCCCGGGTCTCGCCGCGTCCGGAGAACTCGCCCGGCAGCCGCACCGGCGGCAGCGGCAGGATCGGCGGGGTGACGGTCAGATGGTCGCTGACCAGGTAGGTGCGGGTCACCTCGACCAGCCCGAACGGGTCGGTCAGCCGCACCGTCAGCGGCCCGATCTCGTAGCGGCCCCTAAAGTCCGAGCCCACCGAGTACGAGACCTTGCTGCCGCCGCCGCCCAACAGCCGCTCCAGCACCAGCCGGGGCCGCGAGCCCAGCGCGTAGGGGAGGTTGTCCTCCAGCATCATCGAGCCGGTGGGGATGCGCGACAGGTTGCGCAGCCGCAGCGTCACCCGCGCCTGCTGCCCGGCCGCGATCCGCGGCGGTTGCAGACTGCGGTGCGCCACGATGTTGTACCGGGTGCGCGACAGCACGAACGCCGAGGCGAACGGCAGCAACGCCACCAGCACCGCCACCCGCAGCAGGTCCTTCTCACCCAGCAGGATCGACAGCACGATCAGGGCCAGTCCGACGGACATCAGGCTCTTGCCCCGGATGGTCAGGTTGGTCAGTGCCTCTCTCACGGCGCATCAGCGCCTGATGGGCGCACCGGGGGCGACCGGCAGCCGGTGCACGATGTCGGAGATGATCGCGTCGGTGGTGCGGTGCGCCAGCTGCGCGTCCGAGGTGGGAAGCAGCCGGTGGGCCAGCACCGGCACCGACAGCGCCTGCACGTCGTCGGGGAGCACGAAGTCGCGGCCCTCGAAGGCGGCGATGGCCCGGGCGGTGCGCAACAGTTGCAGCACCGAACGGGGACTGGCGCCCAGCCGCAGCTCCGGCGCCTGCCGGGTGGCGTTGACCAGCGCGATCGCGTACTGCTTGATGGCGTCGGAGACGTGGATGCCGCGCACGTACTCGATCATCCGCTGGATGGTGGCCTCGTCGACGACCGGCTGCAACTGGTTGAGCGGGTTGGTGGTGCCGTGCACGTCCAGCATCTTCAGCTCGGCGGCGGCGTCGGGGTAGCCGATGGCGATGCGGGCGGTGAACCGGTCGCGCTGCGCCTCGGGCAGCGGGTAGGTCCCCTCCATCTCGATCGGGTTCTGGGTCGCCATCACCATGAACGGCGCCCGCAGCTTGTAGGTGTTGCCGTCGACGGTGACCTGGCGTTCCTCCATGCACTCCAGCAGCGCCGACTGGGTCTTGGGGGAGGCCCGGTTGATCTCGTCGCCCACGACGAGGTTGGCGAACACCGCGCCGGGTTTGAACGTGAACTCGTGGGTGTCCTGGTTGAAGATCGTCACCCCGGTGACGTCGCTGGGCAACAGGTCGGGCGTGAACTGGATCCGGCGCACCGAGCAGTGGATGGTGGTGGCCATCGACTTGGCCAGCATCGTCTTGCCGACGCCTGGCACGTCCTCGATCAGCAGGTGGCCCTCGGCCAGGAGCACGGAGAAGGCCAGCCGGACGATCGCCGTCTTGCCCTCGATGACGCGCTCGATGTTGCCGATGACGGCGTCGACGGCGGCCTTGAACTCGGTGGAGCTCATTGGCTGGGCGGCAGCCGGGGATGTCGTGCCGATGGGCTGTGCTGACACCGGCGTCCTCCTTCGGGGATAGGGGTCGTAATCCCCAAGTGTGTCAGGTGTCTCGGGGTGGCCAGCATGACCGGACCGGACAAATTTCGACAACGAGTCGGTCGGTTCGGGCGTTTCAGGGCGAAACCGAACCGGAATGACGTCGGTGTGGTGCTGCGATAGACTCTGGGGCATGACCAGGCGCGTGCTGCTCCTTATGAGGCCGTGCTGACGCGAAGCAGAACCCGCGACGGCACGGCGACCCCTCCTGTGTGAGGGGATTTTTTGTGCCCGGACTACGCGTAAAGGATAAAGAGGACATTTCATGAGTGACACGCACGCCGCCGACCGCATCCCGGCGCACCGCTATGACGCCGCCCTGGCGGCGCGCATCGAGCCCGCCTGGCAGGACCACTGGGAGGAGCGCGGCGTCTTCAACGCTCCCAACCCGACCGGGAAACTGGCCAATCCGGACGACCCGCGCGCCGGGGCCCCGAAGCTGTTCGTGATGGACATGTTCCCGTACCCGTCGGGGGCGGGACTGCACGTGGGGCACCCGTTCGGGTACATCGCCACCGACTGCTTCGCCCGGTACAAGCGCATGACCGGGTACAACGTCCTGCACCCGATGGGTTTCGACGCCTTCGGCCTGCCCACGGAGCTGTACGCGATCACCACCGGCCAGCACCCGGCCAAGATCACCGAGGACAACATCGCCACCTACCGGCGGCAGCTGCGGCGGCTGGGCATGGCCTATGACACGGTGCGCAGCTTCGCCACCTCGGATCCCGACTACTACAAGTGGACGCAGTGGATCTTCCTGCAGATCTTCAACTCCTGGTACGACACCGAAGCCCGTAAGGCCCGTCCGATCGCGGAGCTGATCGCCGAGTTCGACGCCGGGACCCGCGCCACTCCCGACGGCCGCGCCTGGAGTGAACTGTCCGAGGTGGAGCGCCGCCGTATCGTGGACGACCACCGGCTGGCCTACGTCTCCGAGGCGCCGGTCAACTGGTGTCCCGGCCTGGGCACCGTCCTGTCCAATGAGGAGGTAACCGCGGAGGGGCGCAGCGAGCGCGGCAACTTCCCGGTATACACCCGCAAGCTGAAGCAGTGGATGATGCGGATCACCGCCTACGCGGACCGGCTGCTGGAGGACCTGGACGACGTCGACTGGCCCGACTCGACGATCCGGTTGCAGCGCAACTGGATCGGTCGCTCCACCGGCGCCCACGTCCGCTTCGGCACCGAGGCCGGGGACATCACGGTGTTCACCACCCGGCCCGACACCCTGTTCGGCGCCACCTACATGGTGCTGGCGCCCGAGCACGAACTGGTCGACACGCTGACGGCCGCGACCTGGCCCGCCGGTACCGACGCGCGCTGGACCTCCGGCGAGGCGACCCCCGCCGAGGCGGTCGCCGCCTACCGGGCCTTCGCCGCCGCCAAGACCGACGTGGAGCGGCAGGCCGACGCCAAGGAGAAGACCGGCGTCTTCATCGGCGCCTACGCCACCAACCCGGTGAGCGGCGACTCGGTGCCGGTGTTCATCGCCGACTACGTGCTGGCCGGTTACGGCACCGGCGCGATCATGGCGGTGCCGGGCCAGGACGAACGCGACTGGGAGTTCGCCGAGGCATTCGGGCTGCCGATCATCCGCACCGTGCAGCCGTCGGAGGGCTTCGAGGGCAAGGCCTACACCGGCGAGGGCCCGGCGGTCAACTCGCCCGCCGAGGCCGTGACGACCGGGGCGCCCAGCCTGAACGGGATGGGCGTCGTCGAGGCCAAACAGGCCATCACCGAGTGGCTGACCGCGTCGGGGCACGGCGAGGGCACCACCACCTACCGGCTGCGGGACTGGCTGTTCTCGCGGCAGCGTTACTGGGGCGAGCCGTTCCCGATCGTGTTCGACGAGACCGGACTGCCGGTGGCGCTGCCGGAGTCGATGCTGCCGGTCGAACTGCCCGAACTGGACGACTTCTCGCCCAAGACCTACGAACCCGACGACGCCGACTCCGCGCCCGAGCCGCCGCTGGGCCGCGCGGGCGACTGGGTCGAGGTCACCCTGGATTTGGGCGACGGGCCGAAGAAGTATCGGCGCGAGGTCAACACCATGCCCAACTGGGCCGGTTCCTGCTGGTACCAGCTGCGTTACACCGACCCGTTCAACGAGGAGGCCCTGGCCGACCCCGTCAACGAGAAGTACTGGATGGGGCCGAACTCCGAGACCGACTGCGGCGGCGTCGACCTGTACGTCGGCGGCTCCGAGCACGCGGTCCTGCACCTGCTGTACGACCGGTTCTGGCAGAAGGTCCTGTTCGACCTGGGGCACGTCTCCAGCCGGGAACCGTTCCGCAAGCTGATCCACCAGGGCATGATCCAGGCCTACGCGTACACCGACTCGCGCGGCGCCTACGTACCGGCGGCCGAGGTCGTGGAGGAGGACGGCCGGTTCTTCCACGACGGCCAGGAGGTCAACCGCGAGTACGGCAAGATGGGCAAGTCGCAGCGCAACGTGGTCACGCCCGACCAGATGTGCGAGCAGTACGGCGCCGACACCTTCCGGTTGTACGAGATGAGCATGGGCCCGCTGGAGGTGTCCCGTCCCTGGGAGACTAGGGCGGTCGTCGGCTCGCAGCGGTTCCTGCAACGCCTGTGGCGCAACATCATCGACGAGGAGACCGGCGAGGTCAAGGTCGCCGACGTCGAGGCCGACGCCGAGACCCAGAAGCTGCTGCACCGCACCATCGACGGCGTCCACGCCGATATGGACGCGCTGCGGGTCAACACCGCGATCGCCAAACTGATCACGCTGAACAACCACGTCGTCGGCCTGGCCGAGGTGCCGCGCTCGGTGGCCGAGGCCCAGGTGCTGATGGCGGCGCCGTTCGTCCCGCATGTCGCCGAGGAACTGTGGCGTCGGCTGGGGCACGGCGAATCGCTGGCCAACGCCGACTTCCCGGTCGCCGACGAGCGGTTCCTGGTCGTGGAGACCGTCACCTACCCGGTGCAGATCAACGGCAAGGTCCGCGACCGTGTCGAGGTCTCGGCCGAGGCCGACCAGGACGCGGTCCGGGAAGCCGCCCTGGGCACCGAGAAGATCGTCGCGGCGCTGAGCGGCCGGGAGCCGAAGAAGGTCATCGTCGTGTCCGGCCGGATGGTGTCGATCGTCGTGTGACGACGGGCCGGGCCCCGGTTCTTCGCCGGGGCCCGGCCCACCGCTACTCGGCCGTGGGCCGGAACTCGGGGATCGGATTGTCCTTGGGGTCGGTGACGTCGGTGGTGTCGGTGTTACCCGGCTGACCGGCGTCGAGCGGGTTGTCGTCGCCGATCTCGTTGGGCACCAATCGCATCAGCGTGGTGGCGTTGTCGCTGGCGAGGATCTTGCCGACGGCTT
Organism: Stackebrandtia nassauensis DSM 44728; assembly: GCF_000024545.1. Taxonomy (GTDB): domain Bacteria; phylum Actinomycetota; class Actinomycetes; order Mycobacteriales; family Micromonosporaceae; genus Stackebrandtia; species Stackebrandtia nassauensis. The sequence continues at coordinate 5,220,381 of NC_013947.1, read as the reverse complement.
CGACACTGCTGGACAGGTCGGTGGCGATGGCGTCCTCGGCGTCGGTGCAGCGGGTGTCGAGCTCGTTGAGCCGGTCGGCCATGTTGTTGAGGACGTCGGCGACGGTGTCGCCGCCGATGGTCTTCTTGCTGGCCTCCTCGTCGGCCCTGTGCTTCGCGATGAAGGCGTTGGACGCCGAGGCGGCGCCGCCGATGATGGCCAGTGACACGCCCGCCGTGGCGGTCGCGGTGATCACGCCGAACAGGGTGGCCACGGCACCGGCGATGCCCGCCAGGAACTGCCCGTCGGACCCGAACCACAGCCACTCGTCCCAGGACTCGAAGGTCGCGATGGTGGCCTTGGCGATCTCGACGGCCTCACTGCGCATGCTCTTGAGGATTCCGATGTAGACCCACAGTGCTGCGCGCAGCTCGTCGATGACCGCGACCTGCGCGTCGATGCAGCTGGGGCTGGCCGTGAACGCGCCGATGTAGAAGTTCGTGAACGAGTTGGCGGCGTAGCCCTCCCAGTTGGTCAGCGCCTTGTCGGTTCCGGCCTTGATGATCGGGGCCGCGGACAGGATCTTCTCCCGCACCACGCCCAGTTCGATGACCATGGCCTCGGCGGTGCTGGGCATCCGCTGGTGGAACCGTTCGAAGTACGGGACGATCCACTCGAAGTACTCGTCCGGGTAGGGGTAGTCGGTGGTGCCGTTCTTGGCCTTGGCGGCGGACTTGACCTTCTCCGCCCAGGACTCCACGTCGCCGCTGGAGTACTGCGGGATCTGGTTGAGGATGCCGTCGACCTTGCTCTGGAGTTCGTCTCCCATGGTTCCTCGTCCTTCACCTGGGGCCGCGGGGGTTGTCGTTGCCGTTGTCGGGTTCGGGATGCGGGTCGTCGTGCCGGGGTGCTTCGGGGATGTAGCTCGGCGGCCGGTAGGTCGGGTCGCTGGTCGTGTTCAGGTTGGCGCGCACCTTCTCCAGGGCGTCGCGGGCTTCGCCGTCGGTGGCGGCGTAGTGTTCGGCGATCTGGCACAGCGCCGAACCCGCCCGTACCAGGCTGTTGCGCGTCACCACGAGAACCTGGTCCTGCAACATGTTCCGCAGCTCGCTCCACTGCGGCTGCATCCGGCCGAGGTCGGAAACGGTGGTGAACTGGTCCTTGCCGCCGTTGCGGGGATCGTCGGTCCAGTGTGGTTTGCGGGTTCCGTCCGCGTTGGTGACCTTGTCGCGCCGGAAGGCGCTCTCGTCCAGCTGCCCCGTCTTGTGTATCTCCTGGGCGCCCTCGCCGTACTTCTCGGCCGCCTGGGGCAGGAAGGTGCGACCGGCCGTGTAAAGGTTCGTGACGTCTGCGGAAAGCGTCATGGCCCTCTCCTCCGTTGTGTTCCTGTCACGTTATGTCGGAAAATCACGGAACGCGAGTGAGGAATCGGTCAATCGTGACATGTGGACACGTTTCTCCGACGGGTTGGCCTGAAATGGTGATATAGACACAGATACCGGTTCGTAACGTCGACAGTGGTGGCTGTGGAACAGCCAGCGGACAGGAGGTCCGACCCATGGGAGAGATCGCCGATAGCCTGGCGGGGTTGACGATCAGTGTCGTCTCGCCCGACAACCAGCTCGCCGCCACGGTGCGCCGACGGCGCGAGGTGACCGTCCACTTCCGGCCCGGCTCCTACGAACGCTACGACGCGCGAACCCTGGAAACCCAACTGTCCCAACTGTTCACGCTGGTCATGTCGGGCTACCGGCAGGGGTACATGTCCGTCATGGAAGCGCACGACATGACGGTCATGGCCGACGCGAGCGATGTGGACACCGAGGCGGGACGCATCGTGCGACGGCGCCGGGACGAGACCGTCGCCCTCGGCGAATCGGCTCAGGGGATGGTGCGGGCCAAGACCCGGGGCCTGTCGGAGTGGCGGTTCAAGATCGCCGACGGCGCGCTGTCGCGGCTGTCGGAGGAACAGTTCACCGCCGAGATCCACGGCGCGTTCATGAACGTGATGGCCGACTGGAGCCGCCGGGTGCGGCGGATCCACTGGGAGGTCTTCAGTCCGGACCGGGTGCCCGCCGCCGGTCGGTGACCGGCGGGCCCGGAACCGCTCAGCTGACGGCGGACTGAGCGGTCAGGGTGCGGTTCACGGGATCCAGCGTCGCCATCGTTCCGAAGGGGACGGTGAAGGGATCCTTGCCGTGGCCGAAGCGCAGGCCGCCGAGGATCGGCACGCCCAGGTCACTGAGCCGGTCGCCCAGCACGTCCACCGCGTCCCAGTCCCAGTCCTCGTCGACGCAGCCGGTGAACTGGCCGATCGCGATGCCGACGATCCCGTCGAGGGTTCCGGCGCGGCGCAACTGGGTGAGGATGCGGTCGAGCCGGTACGGCTCCTCGTTGACCTCCTCGCAGAACAGGATCGCGCCGGTGTAGTCGGGACAGGTGCGGGTGCCCACGGCGTCGACGACCAGCGACAGGTTCCCGCCCAGCAGCCGACCGCTCACCGCCGCGTCCCCCTGGGTGAGGACGCCGGTGGGCTCGTCGGGATGCGGGGTCAGTTTCACGTCCTCGTCGGTCATGACCGCCTGGCGCAGCGCTTCGCCGACACTCGCGTCGCGGTCGGAGATGAACGACGTCATGACCGGCCCGTGCACACCCGTGATCCCACTGTGGACGTACAGGGTGTTGAACAGCGCCGTGATGTCGCTGTAGCCCACCACCGGTTTCGGATCGGCCTTCGCCGCGTCGGTGTCGACCGCGTCGACCATGCGCGACAGCCCATAACCGCCCCGGGTGCAGAACAGGCCCCGCACCTCGGGATCGCGCAGCGCCGCGTTGAGTTCGGCGGCCCGGACCTCGTCGGTACCGGCCAGGTAGCCGTGCCGGTCGTAGGCGTGCGGCGAGACCTGCACCGTCAGGCCCCATGACTTCAACAGCGCGATCCCCGACTCCAGCTTGCCGTTCTCGGGCGGGCCGGACGGCGAGATCAGCCGGACGGTGTCGCCGGAGCGCAGCCGGGGTGGGCGAATCACGTTGTGGGCCATAAGCGGGCACGATACCGGCCCTGCCCCACTTCGGCTACGTCGACGGGGGTAGATGGGAAGCCGCCCGCTGACCGACGTCGGCAGCCATTGGAGTCCATACGATTCCAGAGTTCGCAATTCAATATGGACCAAGGGTTGGGCGATGGAGATTCCGTTCTGGGTGTGGCCGCAGTCGGTGGCGTGGGTGCTGGTGCACGGGTATCTGTGGTGGCGGCTGGTGCGCTGCGCGATGCCGCCCGGCCGGTGGCGCAAGGCGGCCACGATCGCGCTGGCGGTGATGGCGCCGACGGTGCCCGGCGCGCTGATCGCGATGCACACCCTCAGCCCCACCGAGGGCGCGTGGATCACCTGGCCGGGGTTCATCTGGTACGGACTGCTGGTGTACCTGCTGCTGGCGCTGGTCGCCGGGGAACTGCTGCGGCTGGTGCTGTTCGTGGCACGCAAGATCCGGCGCCGGGGAGCCGAACCCGAGACACCCGAGGCCGTCGCGTCGCGGCGCCGGTTCCTGGCGCGCGGCGTCGCGATCGGCGCCGGAGCCGTCGCCGTGACCACCGTCGGCTACGGGATGACGCAGGCGTTCTCCTCCGCCCGGCTGGAACGGATCACGATCCGGCTGCGGGGCCTGGCCGATGCGGGCGAGGGGTTCCGGATCGCGCTGGTGGCCGACACCCACGTCGGGCCGTTCCTGGGGCGGGGCAACATCAGCGGCATCGTCGAACGCGTCAACGCCGAGAAACCGGACGTCGTGGTGATTCCCGGCGACCTCATCGACGGCACGGTCGCCGACCTGGGCCCGGCCGTGGCACCGCTAGGCGACCTGCGCGCCCGGCACGGCGTCTACTTCTCACTGGGCAACCACGAGTACCTGTTCGACTTCGACAACTGGGTGGAATACCTGCGGGACCTGGGAATCCGGACGCTTCGCAACGAACGCGTCGAGCTGCCGCACTTCGACCTCGCGGGCGTCAACGACTCCTCCGGCGACAACGTCGGCGACCCGCCGGACTACGAGCGCGCGCTGGGCGACCGCGACCCGGACCGTCCGGTGGTGCTGCTGGCCCACCAACCGGCCCAGGCATACGAGGCCCAGAAGTACGGCGTCGACCTGCAACTGTCGGGGCACACCCACGGCGGCCAGTTCTTCCCGGCCGGGCTGCTCACCTCGATCGGGCAGCCGGTCATGGCGGGTCACGGCACGGTCGGCGACACCCAGCTGTACGTCACCCGGGGGACCGGCTTCTGGGGTCCGGCGATCCGGGTCGGCTCGCCGCCGGAGATCACGTTGATCACACTCGCGGCCGCCCGCTAAGCCACCGTCGGCGATCTCCGGTGACTACGCTCGAGGCGTGACTACCGCGATGGTTATCGAAAACGCGCCCACCTGGCACCTCGGGCGGCTGGAGACCTGGCTGATCGACGCGGGGCTGGAACCCGAAGTGCTGCGCCCGCACACCGGCGACGCGATCCCCGAGCGAGTGGACCACCACGACGCCCTCATCGCCCTTGGCGGCGGACGCGGGGCGGCCTGGACGCCGGAGCTGACGGCGCTGCTGCGCACCACGGTCGCCGACCGGCTCCCGCTGCTGGCCTTCTGCTCCTCGGCCCGCTCCCTGGCCACCTCGTTCGGGGCCACGACCACACCGGTCGAGTCGTTCAACCCGGGCCCTCGGCTCATCGGCCGCCGTGACGCCGCCGCCGACGATCCCCTGTTCGGCACCGCCCCGATGGCCATCGACGTGATCCGCTGGCGGCACGAGACTCTCACCGACCTGCCCCCCGACGCTCGCCTGCTGGCCGCCACCCCCGACGGCGAGCCCGAGATCTTCCGCATCGGCGACCGCGCCTGGGGCATACAGTCCCATGTGGAGTTCGACGGCGCCATGGTGCTGGGTCTGGACGGCGACGGTGAGTTGGCCCGCCGCGTCGACGCGGTCACCGAGCACCTGGCCGAGACCTGGCGTCCGATCATCGATCGCTTCGCCGCTTTGGCTCAGGGACGTACGGCAAGTAGCCCGCTGCCGCTGTTGGACTGATGCCGTCGAGCCAAGACTCGGTGTCGTTGAGCCTGGGGCGTTCGGATTTCGGAGACGTACCCTCCAAATATTGGAAGGTGTGTGAAACCCCAGTTCAGCGCGCTCTTGGTCGATAATTTGTGAATGGTAGAAGGTCCACTGTTCACGCGAAAGCAACTCGGTATCCGGCTTCGGGAGCTGCGCCACGCCTCGGGTAAGACCGTGGAGGACATCGAAGTCGCCGACATCATGGGCAAGTCCAAGCTCTACTACATCGAAGCCGGTCGACAACCCAAACCGTCGTGGCCTGAGATCAAGGAGCTGGCCGAGCTTCTGGGCGCCGACACGGCGCTACGCAACGAGCTGGTCCGGATGGCCAAGGACTGTCTGCGCTCGGGCTGGTATGTGCCTTTCGATGTCCCGCAACAGTTCCAGCCTTATCTTGACCTTGAGGGCGCGGCCACGAAGCTGTCGTTCTTCGAGGTCGAATACGTCAACGGACTGTTCCAAACCGACGCGTACACCCGAGCGATTCAAGTCGGTTGGGGGCTCAAAGGTGCCGAACTCGACCACACGCAGACGTTTCGAGCTCAGCGCAAGAAACGGTTCTGGCAGCGTGATCCCGCGCCTGAGGTGGTGCTGGTCATGAGTGAGGCGGCTGTGCGCCGCCAAGTCGGCGGCCCCGAGGTCATGGCCGAACAGATGGTCCACCTGCGCAAGCTCGCGGAGAAACCCAACGTGGCCATCCGCGTCGTTCCGTACTCGGCAGGATCGTATCCGTCGATGGGGGGCAATTACACGCTGCTGGAGTTCAAGTCAGGCGCGTACCCGGAGGTGGCGTACGTAGAATCGCGAGCGGAGTGCCAGTATCACGAGCGCGCCGCCGTGGTGGCACTCTACAAACGGATCTTGCAAGAGACCCTGGACATCGCGGTGCTGATGGAGGAGATGCAACTATGACCGGTCCCTGGCGCAAGTCCAGTCGCAGCGGTGGCGGCACGGGAAGTCAATGTGTGGAGACCCGGCACAACCTCGGCGAATTCCAAGTCCGCGACAGCAAGCTTGGCGATGCCTCCCCGATTCTTGACATCCCCGGAACCGAGTTCTCCGCGCTTCTGGCCGACTTGAAAGCCGGACGGCTCGACAACTAGACGTCGTATCCAAGGTGCCCCTGCTTCGGCGAGGGCACCTTCATGTTGTGGCACGCCCTCGTATCGTGCGGTGGTCCGGCTCGGCGGTCTGACGGCTTGCATAAGCTTGGCCGACGTGGGCAGTAACGGCTGGAGCTTGGTCGACGTGGAACGTAGCTGGAGCTTGGCTGACGTCGGCCGTGGTGGCTGGATTGGCCGACGTGGGTCGGAGTAGCTGGTCGAGGGAGGTGCGATGCGGGACTTGATAGCCAGGCAGCTGGCGCGGCTGCGCGAGGCGGATCCGGAGGCCGTGGCCGCCTCGTCGGCGAACATCGAACTGCATCGTCGGTTGACCGCCGTGCTGGCCGCGTCCGAGACGCTCGGCGACCGTTTGGTCGCCAGCCCCGGGCTGTGGAAAGCGTTGCGGCCCAACAACTCAGACGGCGACGGGTCGGACGCTTCCGGCCCAGCCGGGCTCCGGCAGGCGCTAGCCGACGGCTCGCCGCAGCAGCCCGCAGCTGCCCACGGCTTGTCGGGGTCGCCGCGAACGCCCGCCAACGGCACCGCGAAGACGCGGCCAGCGCCAGCCGACGACGAGCCGGAATCCTCCAGCTCGGCTGGGCTCCGGCAGTCGCCCGCCGACGGCGCGTCGGGCTCGCCCGCTGTCGGGCCCGCCGATCTGGAGCAGGTCCGCACCTCCGCCGACGCCGCCGAGCTGCGAGCCGCCTACTGTCGCGCGCTGCTGCGCATCACCGCCGACGACCTCACCGGCGACGGGGAACTCGCGCGGGTCACCGGCGAGCTGTCCGACCTCGCCGACGCCACCCTGACAGGCGCGCTGCGCATCGCCGAAGCCGAGGTGCCCGGGGACACCAGCTTGGCCGTGATCGCGATGGGCAAGACCGGCGCCCGCGAGCTCAACTACGTGTCCGACGTGGACGTCCTGTTCGTCGCTGAGGGCGATCTCGACCTGGCCGCTCGACGGGCCGCGCGGCTCATGTCGATCTGCCAGCAGGCCGCGTGGGAGGTCGACGCCGGGCTGCGCCCCGAGGGCCGCAACGGCGCGCTGGTGCGCACCGTCGACAGCTACCTCGCGTACTACCGGCGCTGGGCCCACACGTGGGAGTTCCAGGCGCTGCTCAAGGCCCGGCCCGTCACCGGTGACCTCGAGCTGGCCGAACGTTGGCTGGCCGAGGTCGAGCCGCTGATCTGGTCCGCTGTGGACAAACCCAACGCTGTGGACGACATCCGCGCGATGCGGCGCCGCGTCGTGGCCACGCTGCCACCCGGCGCCGCCGAATACCAGATCAAGCTCGGCTCCGGGGGCCTGCGGGACATCGAGTTCGCCGTCCAGCTGTTGCAACTCGTGCACGGACGCGGAGACGCCAAGCTGCGGGTCAGGTCCACCCTGGATGGTCTGCGGGCGTTGACCGACGGCGGCTATCTGGCCCGCGCCGACGGCGAGGCCCTCACCGACGCCTACTGCTTCCTGCGGACCGTCGAACACCGGCTGCAACTACAGAAGCTGCGCCGCACCCACCGGGTCCCCGACGATGACGACGACACCTACTGGCTGGCCCGGGTACTGGGTTTCCGCGACGTCGAGGAGTTCCGCACCGAGTGGCGCAAACACGCCGCCGCGGCCCGCAAACTGCACGAGAAGCTGTTCTACCGGCCGCTTCTGGACGCCGTCGCCGAGATCCCCGCCGACGGGCTGCGGCTGGCCCCGTCGGCCGCCCGGGCCCGGCTGGAGGTGCTCGGCTTCGCCGACCCCGACGGCGCGTTGCGGCACATCTCCGCGTTGACCAGCGGCATCTCCCGCACGGCCGCGATCCAGCGCACGCTGCTGCCGGTGCTGCTGGGCGAGTTCGCGCGCGCCCCCGAGCCCGATCGCGGACTGCTGTCGTACCGCAAGGTGTCGGAGAAGCTGGGCGGCAGCCCCTGGTACCTGCGACTGCTGCGCGACGGCGGGCCGATCGCGTTGCGGCTGGCCCGGCTGTTGGCCACCTCCCGGTACTTCACCGACCTGCTGACGCGCGACCCGGCGGCGCTGCGGCTCTTGGCCGAGGACAACGATCTGCGGCCCCGCGACGCCGAGGTACTGCGCGGCGGCATGGCCGCGGCCGCCGCCCGGCACGACAGCCCGGAGGCCGCGATCGCGGCGGTGCGGGCGATGCGGCGCCGGGAACTGTTGCGCATCGCGTGCGCCGATCTGCTGGGCCACATCGAAGTCGGTCAGGTCGGGGTGGCGCTGTCGGATCTGACCGACGCGGTGCTGCACACGGCACTGACCATCGCAAAGTCGACAGTGGACGACGATGTCCGGTTGGCGCTCATCGGGATGGGACGGTTGGGCGGCCGGGAGAACTCCTACGCCTCCGACGCCGACGTCCTGTTCGTCTTCGACGGCGACACCCCCGAACGGGCCGCCGCCGCGGCGTCCGTTGTGGAGACGATGCGGCGGCTGCTGTCGGCCCCGGCCCACGAACCGCCGCTGAACGTGGACGTCAGCCTGCGCCCCGAGGGACGCCAGGGCCCGGTGACCCGCAGCCTGTCGGCCTACCGCCGCTACTACTCCCGCTGGTCGCGGGTGTGGGAGGCGCAGGCACTGCTGCGGGCCCGCTACTGCGCCGGAGACCCGAAGGTGGCCGCCGAGTTCCTCGCGATCGCCGACGCCGAACGGTATCCGGCGGCCGGGCTCAGCGCTGAGTCGCTGGTGGAGCTTCGCCGGATCAAGGCCCGGGTCGACACCGAACGGCTGCCGCGCGGCGCCGACCGCCCCACCCATGTCAAGCTCGGCCCCGGCGGTCTGACCGATGTGGAGTGGAGCGTGCAGCTGCTGCAACTGACCCACGGCCACGCCGTTCCCGCGCTGCGCACCACATCCACACTGGCGGCACTGTCCGCCGCCGAGACGGCCGGGCTGGTCGACGCCAAGGACGCCGTCGCGCTGCGGGAGTCGTGGCTGGCGGCCTCGGGCATCCGCGACGCCCTCACGCTGGCTCGCGGCACCGCCTCCGACCAGCTGCCCCGGCACGGCCCGGAACTGGCCGCGATGCTCGCGGCCATGGGCCCGGCCGGGGACGGCGACGCGGGGGAGTTCGTCGACGAGTACCTGCGCCAGGCCCGCCGCGCCCACACGGCGGCGGAGCACATCTTCTTCGGTCAGGAGTGACGGCGCGCCAACGCGAGTCGTAGCTGCCACAGTCCGGTGACGATGATCGCCGAGGCGATCAGCACGACCAGGGCGGTGACGAAGAATTCGATGAGCGCGAAGAACGCGGCCACCATGAACAGCAGGATGGACAGGTAACCCAGGGCGCGGCTCGATAGAAGGGTGTCCATGGCTGGATCGTATCGTCGGGTGGGGTGTGGAGGCCATAGCGTGACGCCGAATATTAAGCGCCGTTAAGCCCGTGGGCCGCCGGACGGTGATCCGGCGGCCCACGGGGCCGCTACTTCAGGCCGTAGGAGCGGATCGTCTGCTGGCTCAGTTCGCTTCCGGTGTCGTCGGTGGCGGTGAACCGCACCGACACGAACTTCGCGCCGGACGGATGGTCGAGCTCGGCGGTGGCCGAGTCGCCGTCGCGTTCGATTTTGACCTCGTCCCAGCTGTCACCGTCGTCATAGGACACCTCGAACTTCAGGTCGGTGAGTTTCGTGTCCACGTCGGCGTTCTGGGGCCGGTACTCCATCGTGACCTTCTGCTTCTCGCCCGCCTGGGCGTAGCCGTCGGTCACGCCGTCGGCGGCCAGCACCACATAGGAGGCCGCCACGGTCTCGGCCTCGTCGTCCCCGGGGGCCTTGGGGCAGTCGAACTCCCACGTCGCGGTGCTGTGGGTGTTCAGCGGCGTCACATCGTCGGCCTCGCGCTTGCCGTCGACGGTCAGCGTGAACCGGCCGCTGGCATCGGGTTCGAGATCGAAACCGCCGCCGGAGTTGTCCAGGACGCCCTCGTAGTGGCCCAGCTGTGTGTCCCCTTCGGAGAGTGTGATGGACCCTGAGTACCCTCTGCCGTAGCCCAAACTGTCGCTGTCGAAGTGGTTCATCATCGCGGGCGTGACCCCCAGTCCCTGGGACATCCGCATAGCGCCGTTCTCCATCAGCCCGATGGTCAGCGGCGCAGTGTTGAACGACTGCTCGCCCGGCCCCGCCGGATACGTCGTTCCCTCGACGGTGGTCCCGAACGTGACCATGGTGCTCTCGCTCGCGCCGACCCTGGTGTACCCGTGCCACTTCACCGGCTCGGGGGTGTAGCGGACGGTCTGGTCACCCGGTACCGGAAAGCTGGTCTCAATGCAGTTCTGGAAGCCGATCCCGATGTCCGGGGGAATACCCGCGAAGCAGTACCCCGCCGCCGATTCGGTGCCCAGCGACTGGAAGTCGGTCGCGACCTCCGCCAGCTGCTCGTCGGGCACCTCAAAGGACAGATCCTCCGGCACGCCGTCGGCGCCGGGGAACGCGAGCTGGTAGCTGTAGGGCTCGTCCGCGCCCTTCGGGCTGGTCAGACTGGTGCCGAAGTTGAAGCTCACGCCTTCGGACGCGCCGCTCTTCGTCGGCAGCACATAGTGGTCGTGCTTCCCGCCGGTCAGGGTGTAGACGCCGACGTTGGATCCCTTGGCGTACATGTCGACCTTGCGTGTCTGCGGTTCGGCGTCCTTCGCGTCCACCTCGGCGGTCACCGGCTGCGCCTTCGCGCCGTCGATGGTGAGGTCCACCGGTTCGTCGGCGACGGTGAACGTCGAGATCCCCTCGATGACATCGCCGCTCTGGTCGGACTGCGTACCGAAGATGAGTTGCAGATCGTAGGTTCCGGCGGGCAGTTCGGTGGTACTGACGCCGTTCTCGTCGAAGGTCAACTTTTCGAAGGCTTCGCCGCCCAGGGCGCTCCACAACACGTCGGTGTACTCGGGGGCCTTGCCGTGGCGGTCCTTGAGCGTGATGGTGACCTTCTGGTTCGCGGCCGAGTCCCGCGTGCCGGGTGATGCGGGCGCGTAACCGTCGTACTCGCGATCGTCCAGTCGCGACTTCGGCGCCTTCGCGGCGTCGTGCTGTCCCTCCCGCAGCAACGCGGAGACGTTGTACCGCCGGGGATCCCGCTCGCCGGACGCGATGTCGGCGGCCTGGTCCATCGGCACCATGATGAAGTCCGTGGTGCCCCCGGCGCGGAAGAAACCAGCATCGGCCCGGCCGTCACCGGGACGTACCGCGACGCCGCCGCCGGGCAGCAGGGTGACCGTGTCGCCGGTCGGCAGGACGACGGTGGCATCGCCGCCAGCGTCGGCGGTCGGATTCGGGTCCGGCGCGGCCGGATCGGCGTAGACCCACGCGGTGACGCCGGACAGCATCACCACGGTCGCCGCCGCGACCAGATAGCGCTTTCGCACGCTTGCTCCTTGGAGTTCGTCTGCTGATGGACGGCCTGTCCATCACGACCCCCAAGACGCCGCCGGGTGTCGAAAGGTTGTCGTACCAGACATAACACGCGAATCCGGCGCGAACCTCTCGTAGCGGCGATGAGCGCCGCCGCGACGACCGCGAGGCCGGAACCGGCCAGCATCACCGTCACCGTCGAGGTCGCGTCCACCACCACGCCGCCCACCAGCGCCCCGGCCGACAGCGCGGCCTGGAACGACGCGGTGAACACGACGGTCGCCGCCTCGGGCGCGTCCGGGGCGGCCCGCGCGAACCAGGTCTGCGAACACGCCGGAACCGCGCCGTAAGCCAGCCCCCACAGGACCAGCAGCCCGGCAACGGGCACGATCCCGTTGCCCGCCAACGGCAGCAGCAACGTCGCCGCCGCCAGCACCAGCGCTGCCACGGCGAACACCGCCCGGTGGCCGCGCGCCATCACCGCGCCCGCCACGAAGTTGCCCGCCACCCCGGCCACGCCGTACACCAGCAGCAGCGTGCTGATCAGCCCCACGTCCACCGCGTTGACCTCCACCAACAGCGGCGTCACATACGTGTAGGTGGCGAAATGCGCGACCACGACGACCGCCGTGACCAACAGCCCATACCGAACCGCCTTGCGCCGCAACAGTTCCCGCAACACCGCCGCACCCGTGACGCGCAGCGGCGGCAGCCCCGGCAGCGACAGCGCCAACGCGACCAGCACCGCGACACTCACCGCCGTCATGACCGCGAAGGCCGCCCGCCAGCCCGCCAGCGATCCGAGGAACGTCCCGGCCGGAACACCCAGCACCGAACCCAGCGGCACCGCCGCGAAGACCACCGCCGTGGCCATCGACACCGCCTTGGCGCGCACCAGTCGCGGCGCCAGCCCCGCGCCGATCGACCAGAAACCGCCGATGACGACGCCCACCAGGATCCGCGACACCAGCATCACCCAAAACGCCGGAGCCAACGCCGCCAGCAGGTTCGCCACCGCCAAGACGGCCATCAGGACGCACAACATCACCCGCCGGTCCAGCCGCGCCGTGGCGACGGTGACCAGCGGCGCCGCGACGGCGGCCAGCAGGCCCGGCAGCGTCATCGTCAGGCCCGCGACCCCGTCGGAGACGCCGAACCCGTCCCGGATCGGCACCAACAGTCCGATGGGGAGGATCTCGGTGGTGACGATGGCGAACAGGCCCGTCATCACCGACACCACCGCGAACCAGCCTCGCGTCGGTGCGGGGCCGGTGGTGATGCCGGGAGTCGTGGTCGCGGTGGCGGTCATGGGCGGTCCTTGTCGGCTCGGGGAATCCCAGTCCAGCAGCCGACACCGGAGCCGACCGGCGGTTAAGCGACGTGATGGTGCCGCGCGAGGGTGACGCCGGAATTCGGCCAGCCCGCTGGGCACCGTCGCCCTGCCGGTGGCCCGGCTCAGCAGCCGCACCGTCCGGTACCAGGGGTTGCCCGACAGATCCGGGTGCAGCGCCGTGATGCCCAGGCAGTACTTCGACAGCCCCTGCCGCGACCGGGGCAGCTCGGGAAGCCGCAGCTGCCGTCCGGGCGGCGACTTGACCTCGATGAGGACCAGGTCGTCGCGGGCGGCGAAGCCGGTGCCGTCGGGCAGTTGCCACGCCAGGTCGACGTCGCAGGTGATCCGCGCCGAACCGTCGGCCACCAGCAGCGTCAGCCGCGAATAGGTGACACACAGGACCGGCACCAACCGCGCCGGGGCACCACGGCCGTGCGCCGAGGTCAACACCCGGTCCACAAAGGCCCGCCCGTCCGCCGTCATCGCCTCGGGGTGCGGGATGCGGTGCTTGTCGGTGTTGTCGCGGGCCCCGTTGAGCTTCACCTCCAGGAAACTCAGCCCGCTGTCCACATAGCTCCTGGTGCGGATCTTGGCGCGTTGCCGCCGCTGCTGCCGGTGCGAGCGGAAGGTCCACAGGTCCGGGGTGTCGAAGTACGTCGACCGGTAGCCGAACACCCGCCGCCCGTCGATCTGGAGGATCCGGGTGCCGGGCCCGGCCAGCGGCGCCAGCGCGTCCACGGCCACCGAGGTCGGCACCAGGAACTTGTCGTCGACACGGTTGGTCAGGGCGGCGGTGGCGTTGAGTTCGTCGAGGCCCACACCCGGCAGGCCGGACGTCGCGCCGCGCATCGCCGCCTGGGCTCGCGATATTCTCATACCCGCACCCGATCCCGGGCGCCCAAGCGGAACCGGACGTCGACGGTCGTCGTCTCCCGCACGAAGTCCACATCGGTGACGATGTGGTGCAGCACCCGCCCGCCCAGCCGCCGCTCCAGGTCGGCCACCAGCGCCGTCTGGTCACTGTGGAGCACGTCGAGGACGACCTGCTGCCGCCGCGAACGCCGCAGCAGCAGCGAATGGTCGGCCACGAACATGACACCCAGCAGCACCACGTTGAGCAGCAACGTGACCCGGAAGTCGGGGATCGCCAGCCCGTTGACCAGTCCCAGCGCCAGCGCCACGAAGTAGTAGGCGACCTCCTCCTGGGTGATGGCGTCCGAGCGCAGCCGGATGATCGACAGGATCCCGAACAGCCCGAAACCAAGCGCCGCGGCCGAATCGGCGTCACTGAGCAGCGTGACGACCGCGAACACGCCGATGTTGAGCGCGGCGTAGGCCAGGACCAGGTCGCGGCGGTGATGCCGTATCCCGTAGGTGATCGCCAGCGCGGCCGCCGCCACGATGTCGAGTCCGAGATGGATCAGTATCTGCGTCATGGTGTTCACGATGCCGTCGACAAAGGAGACCACCGTGAGACCGGGATGAGAAGCCTCTCATTGGGTGAGCCGGTACCCCAGGCCCCGCACCGTTTCGATACGGTCGGCGCCGATCTTGCGGCGCAGGTACCGCACGTAGACGTCCACCACATTGGACCCGGGATCGAAGTCGAAACCCCACACCCGGCTCAGCAGCTGCTCGCGCGACAGCACCTGCCCGGCGTTGCGCATCAACGTGTCCAGAAGCGACAGCTCCCGGGCGGTCAGCTCCACCTGACGGCCACCGGCCCGCACCGCCCGGGTGCGCAGGTCCAGCTCCAGGTCCCCGACCCGCAGCACCGCCTGGTCGCTGCCGCCGCCCGAGACCGGACGCAGCCGCAACCGGATCCGGGCCAGCAGTTCGTCCACCGAGAACGGTTTGGGCATGTAGTCGTCGGCCCCGTCCGACAGGCCCGTCACCCGGTCGGTGGCGCTGTCGCGCGCCGTCAGGATGATCACCGGCGTGTCCCGGCCCGCGGCCCGCAACGCTCGCAACAGATCGAAACCGTCCATATCGGGCAGACCGATGTCCAGGACGATCAGGTCCACCTCGCCGGTCAACGCCCGCCCCAGCCCCTCGGCCCCGGTGTGGGCCACGCTCGGCGTGAACCCCGCCGCCGCCAGCCCCTTGGTCAGGAACGCGGTGATGCGCTCGGAGTCCTCGATGATCAGAATGCGGCTCATCGCCTCGGCACCTCGATGGTGAACACCGCGCCGCCCGCCACGCTCGCGGCCCGGGCCGCCGGTTCGCGTCCGCCGACGCGAGCGGCCGAGGCCGCGATCCCGCCGGACCCGGCCATTCCCGGCCCGGTCGCCTCGGCTCCTCCGGCGGCCGTCGCCGGCTCGCCCGACGCCGCGGCACCCCCCGGCTCGGCGTCCTCGAACTCGTCCGTGCCGCGCCCGGCGCTCGTCACGGGCGTCTTGGCCGTGCCACCGGCCCCAGCCGAGACATCGCGCGACAGCCTCGCTGCCCCGGCACCTCCGGCGCTCGCCATCGCTTCGGCCAGTCGCCGCCGGTCGGACGCCGCGCCGTCTCCAGCGTCGGTCACGGTTACCCGGCCGCCGTGCGCCTCGGCGATGGCCCGCACGATCGCCAGGCCCAGCCCGGCGCCGGAACCGGTGCTGCCGTTGCCCTCCCGGTCGCGGGCCGGGCCGGTCACGAAGCGTTCGAAGATCCGCTCCCGGTCGGCCGCCGCGACCCCGGGCCCGCTGTCGCGCACCCACAGCCGCACCCGCTGCTCCGTCACCGACGAACCCACGCCGATCTCGTCGCCGGGCCCGGTGTGCCGGACCGCGTTGGCCACCAGCTGCATCAGCGCCTGGGTGAGCCGCTGCTCGTCGGAGCGGATCACGGTCTCGGCCATCTCGTCGATGACGAACCGCCGATCGCCGAGCGTGCGCACCTTCGCCACCACCTCGACCGTCAGCTCCGCCAGGTCCACATCGGCCGGACGCAGGAAGTCCGGGGTGCCCGACTTCGCCAGCACCAGCAGATCGTCGACGATGCGCCGCATCCGGTCCAGTTCGTCCATCACCAGCCGCAGCGTCTCGGCCCGCTCGTCGGCGTCGTCGATGCCCTGCCCCAACAGCTCCAGGTGCCCGCGCACCACCGTGATCGGGGTGCGCAGCTCATGTCCCGCGTCGTCCACGAACTCCCGCTGCGCCGCGAACGACTCCTCCAGCCGGTCCAGCATCGTGTTGAACGTCTGCGTCAACGCCGCCACGTCATCGCGCCCCCGCACCGGGATCCGTTCGGACAGATCGGTCTCACTGATCCGCTCGGCGGTGTTGCGCACCAGCCGCACCGGCGCCAGGATCCGCCCCGCCGCCAGCCAGCCCCCGATCCCGGCCAGCCCGATCGCCGCCAGCCCCACCAGGATCAGCACCACCATCGCCTCGTTGATGTCGGCGGCCTCCACGTCCCGGAACTCCGCCACCACCAGGTGCCCCACCTCGTCGCGCCCGTCCACCGTCACCGGGATCGCCGCGTACCGCGCCTCCCCGGCCGAGGTCTCGATCCACCCCGTCGCCGGAGCGTCCACATCGGTGATCCGCTTGATCAGCTCACGATTCTGGTCGATGCGCGCCGGCGGCTCCTTGGCACTGCGCTTGTACGGAACCCCGTCCACGACCGCCACATAGGTCTCGTGCTCCTCCGGCAGACTCCGGTACAGGTACACCTCCAGCACCTGCTCCACCCCGGTATAGGCCTCACCGGTCGCCGGGTTCAAGCCGCCCTTCGTGAAACCCCGGAACTTGTCGACCTCATGCCCCAGCTCGTCCTCCAGCCGCACGTCCAGCCGACTCAACAACACCTCATAGGTGGCGAACACCGACACGAACAGCGCCCCGGTGACCAACAACAGCATCCAGGCCAGAATCCGGGCCCGGGCACTGAAACCCGCCCCGCCCCGATCAGTCATCCGCGTCATCGTCGGCGTCGTCCGAGCCGTCCTCACCGGCGTCGTCGTTGTCGTCGTCCTCCTCGCCACCGGCGGTGGACGGACTCGGCCCCGGCACCTTGGTCGCGCCGTCATCACTGCCCGACCCCCCGTCCGGGGCGGTGGGCTCCGACGGCACCGTCACCTTCGGCCCCAGATCCTCAGGGGACGACGCCGAGGCGACCGTGATGAACACCAGCACCCCGGCGGCCACGGCGACCAGCCCGGTCACCAGCACATACACGGCGCCTCGTCTCATACCTCAAGAGTGGCGTCCCACCGTCGTGAAGCCAAGCCCCCCACGATGAGAGTTCTCTCATCAGCGCCGTCGGTGCGCCGAATCACGGTACCGCCGCCCCATTTCACCGGGTAACGTATCGCCCGCGACGGTGCTCCCGTTGGCCTTCTCGCACCGGCCCGGGGTCGGGGCCGTCGCGACCAACAGGAGAAGCACCACTTGTCAGTTCAGCTCAACCACACCATCGTCGCGGCCAAGGACCGAAGCGAGTCCGCCGAGTTCCTGGCCGACATCCTGGGACTGGAGGTCGGCGCCCCCATGGGCCCCTTCCTCCCCGTCCAGCTCCACAACGGAGTCACACTGGACTTCGCGCAGCAACCCCCGGACAAGGAGTTCGCGCCGCAGCACTACGCGTTCCTCGTCTCCGAGGCGGAGTTCGACGCGGCCTTCGACAAGATCAAGCGTTACCGCCTGACCTTCTGGGCCGACCCCCGCCAGCACCTGGAGGGCGAGATCAACCACCACGACGGCGGCCGGGGCGTCTACTTCCTCGACCCGTCCGGCCACTACCTGGAGTTGATCACCGTCCCCTACGGCGGCTGGCCCGCATGACGAAACGGCCCCCGCACCAACCGGTGCGGGGGCCGTTGTCATGACTCTCTTAGACGTCGAAGTAGAGCAGGAACTCCTGCGGGGTGGGCCGCAGCCGGATCTCGTCGACCTCGGCGGTGCGCTTGTAGTCGATCCAGGTCTCGATCAGGTCCGGCGTGAACACGCCGCCCTCCAGCAGGAAGCCGTGGTCGGACTCCAGCTTGTCGAGCACCTCCGGCAGCGAACCCGGGACCTGGGCCACGTCACCGAACTCCTCGGGCGCCAGCTCGTACAGGTCCTTGTCGACCGGGTCCGGCGGCTCGATCTTGTTCTTGATGCCGTCCAGGCCCGCCATCAGCATCGACGAGAAGGCGAGGTACGGGTTGGAGGACGGGTCGGGGACCCGGAACTCGACCCGCTTGGCCTTCGGGTTGTTGCCGGTGACCGGGATCCGGGTGCACGCGGAACGGTTGCGCTGCGAGTAGACCAGGTTCACCGGGGCCTCGTAGCCCGGGACCAGGCGGCGGTAGGAGTTGACCGTCGGGTTGGTGAACGCCAGCAGCGACGGGGCGTGCTTGAGCAGGCCGCCGATGTACCAGCGGGCCGTGTCGGACAGACCCGCGTAGCCGGTCTCGTCGTAGAACAGGGGAGTGCCGTCGCGGAACAGGCTCTGGTGGGTGTGCATGCCGGAACCGTTGTCGCCGTACATGGGCTTGGGCATGAAGGTCGCGGTCTTACCGGCGGCCCACACCTGGTTCTTGACGATGTACTTGAACAGCTGGAGCTGGTCGCCCGCGTTGAGCAGGGTCGAGAACTTGTAGTTGATCTCGGTCTGGCCCGCGGTGCCGACCTCGTGGTGGGCCCGTTCCACCTCGATGCCGGTGTCCACAAGGGTTCGTACGATGCCGTCGCGCAGGTCGGCGAAGTGGTCGACCGGCGGGACCGGGAAGTAGCCGCCCTTGTGCTTGGGCTTGTAGCCGCGGTTGCCGCCCTCTTCCACCTTCCCGGAGTTCCAGGCGCCCTCGACCGAGTCGATGTGGAAGAAACCGTGTTGTGGGGCGGTGTCGAAGCGCACGTCGTCGAAGATGTAGAACTCCGCCTCGGCGCCGAAGTACGCGGTGTCGGCGATGCCCGACGAGGCCAGGTACTGCTCGGCCTTCTTGGCGATGTTGCGCGGGTCGCGGCTGTAGGCCTCGCGGGTGAACGGGTCGTGGATGAAGAAGTTCAGCGCCACGGTCTTCTCGGCCCGGAACGGGTCCAGGAAGGCGGTGGTGACGTCGGGCAGCAGCAGCATGTCGGATTCGTGGATCGCCTGGAAGCCGCGGATCGAGGAACCGTCGAAGGCCAGGCCCTCGGCGAAGGTCTCCTCGGTGAAGGATTCGGCGGGAACGTTGAAGTGCTGCATCACCCCCGGCAGGTCACAGAATCGGACGTCGATGAACTTGACCTTGTTGTCCTTGATGTAGGCCAGAAGCTGATCGGGACTGGTGAACACTGCTGGGTTCCTCATTTCCAAGACGAATCCATGTGGAAGCTTTCTGTGAAGCAGACTATGGCCGAGCCATTGCCTTACCGTGTCTCCACTGTTTCGGGCGTGTTACACGATCATGGGCCACCTCACACCGCCACCGGACGATCCGCGCCCGCGCCACGGCGACTATCCTGCGGACATGTCCCGCCCCAAGGCCACTTCCCCGACCGAGCCACAGCAGGACGAGGTCCCCGAACTGGCGACCTTCGGACAGCGGTTCGCGGCGCTGATCGTCGACTGGATCCTGTGCGTCCTGCTCGGCAACGGCCTGGTCGCGGTCAACGTGCTGCCGGAACTGGAGTACCCGGTGTGGCCGAGCGTGCTGATGGCGCTGTACTACGCCGTGTTCGTCGGCTTCTTCACCCAGACCGTCGGGATGCGGCTGGCCAAGATCCACTGCGTCAACGCCGCCGAGGGCACACCTCTGGGCCTGCCGCGCGCACTGCTGCGCGGCGTGCTGGTGGTGCTGGTGATCCCGATCCTGACCGCGTTCTCCGACCCGCACCGGCGCGGCCTGCACGACAAGCTGTCCGGGTCGGCGGTGATCCGGCCGAAGGCGTCCTGACGCCACCGGCCGGAATCGGCCTACTTTCCGCGCATCGCGCGACGCGCGCCCTTACGCGTACGGCCTGAATGCGTTACGGCCGTTACTTGCCGCGCATCGCGCGACGCGCGCCCTTCGGCGGCTTCATGTTCTGCGGGACCGGGCCCTTGGGCATCGGGGGTTTGGACTGCTTGAGGGCGTTGAGCCGACGATTGAGGTCGTTGGCCTGCTTGGCGGTGATGTTGCGGGGCAGCTTCATCAGCGTCTTGCGCAGTTTGCGCACCGACAGTTGGTCCTCGTCCTCGCCGACCACGAAGTCGTAGATCGGGGTGGTGCCCACGACCCGGTTGAGTTTCTTCTTCTCCTGGTTGATGAGGCTCTTCATCCGGGCGCTGCCGCCTTCGGCGAGCAGCACGATGCCGGACTTGCTGACCGCCCGGTGCACCAGGTCCTGGTTGGGGGACACCGCCACCGCGGGGGTGATGTGCCAGCCGCGCATCTGGTCCACAATGGCGTACGCCGCGCCCTGCTGGCCGACCGCCTGGCCCATCACGGCCTTGCTGGTCCGCCAGTTCAGCACGATCATCATGAAGATGAGGGCCACGAAGACCGCGACGATCGCGAACGGCCACGGCAGCGTCTCGGTGACGAACACCAGCACCGCGCCTGCGGCCAGCGGGATCAGGACGGCCACGATCGCGAGTGGCAGGAATGCCTTGTCCCGTTTCGTCGTGAACGAGAACGCCATCCCGATTTGCTTCATCCGGTCTTTGAAACCGGTTTTCTCCTGCTCCTTAGCCATAATCGAACAGCTTAATAGGCGCGGTTCACGCGACCGGAGTTCGGGCGTCCAGTGCCTGCCGGTACAGCCGTCCGGCACGGTAGGAGGAGCGGACCAGCGGGCCGCTCATGACCCCGGCGTAGCCCATGGCCTCGGCTTCGGCGCTCAGCTCCACGAACTCCTCCGGCTTGACCCAGCGGTCGACCGGGTGGTGGCGCGGGGTGGGCCGCAGGTACTGGGTGATGGTGATCAGCTCGCAGCCCGCTTCGTGCAGGTCGCGCAGTGCCTGCGAGACCTCCTCGCGGGTCTCGCCCATGCCGAGGATCAGGTTGGATTTGGTGACCAGGCCGTCCTCGCGGGCCTTGGTGATGACCTCCAGCGACCGCTCGTAGCGGAAGCCCGGCCGGATGCGTTTGAAGATGCGCGGCACCGTCTCGATGTTGTGCGCCAGCACCTCCGGACGCGCGGAGAACACCTCGGCCAGCTGCTCGGGTTCGGCGTTGAAGTCGGGGATGAGCAGTTCGACGCCGCAGCCGGGCACGGCCGCGTGGATCTGGCGGACGGTCTCGGCGTACAGCCAGGCACCGCCGTCGTCGAGGTCGTCACGGGCGACGCCGGTGATGGTGGCGTATTTCAGTCCCATGGTGGACACCGAATCGGCGACCCGACGGGGTTCGTCGCGGTCCAGCGGCTGCGGCTTGCCGGTGTCGATCTGGCAGAAGTCGCAGCGGCGGGTGCACTGGTCGCCGCCGATGAGGAAGGTCGCCTCCCGGTCCTCCCAACACTCGTAGATGTTGGGGCACCCGGCTTCCTGGCACACGGTGTGCAGGCCCTCGCGGTCGACGAGCCCGCGCAGATCGCGGTACTCGGGCCCCATCTTGGCCTTCACCTTGATCCACGAGGGTTTGCGCTCGATCGGGGTCTGGGCGTTGCGGGCCTCGATCCGCAGCATGCGGCGGCCCTCGGGCTGGACGGTAGTCACGATTGCGAGCCTACGCGCCGATACCGGGTCCCGGCTGTACCTGGTGGGGGTCATCACCTCGTCCGAATCTGTGAGGTCATTGTGGTGCTAAGGTGACGTCATTCACGCTTTTCGTTCGGAGGATTGATGACCACCGGTTACCCGCGTTTTCCCGCCATTCACAACGACACCATCGTCTTCGTCGCCGAGGACGACCTGTGGAGCGTCACGACGGCCGGCGGCACCGCCCGGCGCCTGACCGCGGGGGTCGCGGCGGCAAGCTTCCCGCGGATCTCGCCGGACGGTTCGCTCATCGCCTACACCGGTGCCGAGGAGGGTCCGCCGGACGTGCACGTGGTGCCCACCGAGGGCGGCGAGACCCGGCGGCTGACCTACGAGGGCGGCCGGATCAGCCGGGTCGCCGGTTGGGACCCCACCGGCGAGTTCGTCATCTACGCCACCAGCGCGCACTCGCCGGAACTGCTGGACGTCCGGCTGCGCCGGGTGTCCGCCGACGGCGGCGTGCCCGCCGAGCTGACCTGGGGCCGCGCCACCGCGATCGCCCAAGGGTCGAACGGCGTCGTGGTGCTGGGCCGCGAGTACTGGAAGGACCACGCCCACTGGAAGCGCTACCGGGGCGGCACCGCCGGTCAACTGTGGATCGACGCGTCCGGTGACGGCGAGTTCCGCAAGCTGGTCTCCTTGGACGGCAACCTGTCCTGCCCGCACATCATCGGCGACCGCGTCTACTTCCTGTCCGACCACGAAGGACACGGCAACGTCTACTCCACCGACTTCGACGGCGCGAACCTGCGCCGCCACACCGACCACGAGGACTTCTACGCCCGCGGCCTGTCCGGTGACGGCGCCAGGCTGGTGTACCACTGCGGCGGCAGGCTCTACCTGCTCGACCCGGCCGAGGAGCACCCCAGCGTCGTCGACGTCCACATCCCGGTGACCCGCACCCAGCGCGCCCGCCGCTTCGTCGACGCCGCCGAGTACCTGGACTCGGTGGACCTGTCCGCCGACGCCTCCCACCTGGCCGTCACCACCCGGGGCAAGGCGTTCACCTTCGCCGACTGGGAGGGACCGGTCACGCAGCACGGCGAGGTCGACGGCGTCCGGTACCGGCTGCTGACCTGGCTGCACGACCGCGAACGCCTGATCGCGGCGGTCGCCGACAACGGCCCCCGCGAGGTGCTCGTCGGCATCACCGCCGACGCCTCCAAACCGCCGTGCCGCCTCGACCACCTCGACACCGGCCGGGCCGGGGAACTGGTGGCCTCCCCGACCGAGGGCAAGGTCGTCATCGCCAACCACCGCAACGAACTGGTACTGGTCGATGTGGACGGCGAGGAGGCCACGGCCACGGTCATTGACTCCAGCCGCCACGGCGAGATCTCCGACGTGGTGTTCTCCGCCGATGGCACCTGGCTGGCCTACGCCTGCCCCGAGTCCTCCGGCACCGACAACGAGGACGAGAACGTCGCCCGCTCGACCATCAAGCTCCTCGAACTGTCCACCGGTCGCAAAGCCGTGGCCGCCAAGCGAATCCTCAACGACTTCGGCCCGTCCTTCGACCCGGACGGCAAGTACCTGTACTTCGTCGGACAGCGCGAGTTCAACCCCGTCTACGACTCGCTCCACTTCGACCTGAACTTCCCGATGGGCTCGCGCCCCTACGCGGTCGCGCTGCGCGCCGACGTCTCCCCGCCCTTCGTCCCGCAACCCAAACCGATGCACGACACCGGCGAGGAGTCCACCAAGGACTCCGGAGACGACGAGTCCAAAACCGACTCCGACGACACCACCGACGAGAGCCTCGTCATCGACCTGGACGGCATCGAGAACCGCATCGTGCCGCTGCCGGTCTCCGACGCCAAGTACACCCAGGTCCTGGGCGTCAGCGGCAAGGTGCTGGTCCTGTCCCACCCGGTCGCGGGCCGCATCCGTCCACACCAGGTGGACGACGAACCCGACGGCGTCCTGGACTCCGTCGACCTGGAGACCGGCAAGGTCGAGCGCTTCGCCGACGCGGTCAGCTGGGTGATGAGCACCCCCGACGGCAAGACCGTCCTGTACATGTCGGGCGACAAGATGCGCGTCGTCAAGGCCACCGAGAAGGCCCCCGACGGCGCCGACCGCAACCGCGAATCCGGCTGGATCGACCTAGACCGGCTCAAGGTATCGGTACGCCCCGAACTGGAATGGCCGCAGATGTTCCGCGAGGCCTGGCGACTGCTGAGCGAGAACTTCTGGGTCGAGGACATGTCCGGAGTGGACTGGAACGCGATCTACGAACGCTACGCCCCCCTGGTCGCCCAGCTCTCCACCCGTGGCGAACTGTCCGACCTGATCTGGGAGATGAACGGCGAACTGGGCACCTCCCACGTCTACGAAGCGCTCGGCGACTACCGTCCCGGCCCCCACTACGGCCAGGGCTACCTCGGCGCCGACTTCACAGTAGACACCGACGGCGCCCACACGATCGCCAAGATCTACACCGGCGACCCCTGGAAACCCGACGCCACCTCCTCCCTGCTGCGCCCCGGCGTCGACGCCCGCGTCGGCGACACGGTCGTCGCCGTCAACGGCCAACCCGTCGGACCCACCACCTCGGTGGCCCAGCTCCTGGTCAACCAGGCCGACCAGGAAGTCCGCCTCTCGCTGCGCCGTGGCGAAGCCGACCCCCACGTGGTCGTCGTCCGCGCCCTGTCCAACGAACAACCGCTGCGCTACCGCGACTGGGTGGAAGCCAACCGCCGCGCCGTCTACGACGCCAGCGGCGGCCGACTGGGCTACATCCACATCCCCGACATGATGACCGAGGGCTTCGCCGAATTCCACAGAGGATTCCTCAACGAGTACGACCGCGACGGTCTCGTCGTCGACGTCCGCTTCAACGGCGGCGGCCACGTCTCCCCACTCCTGCTCGAAAAACTCGCGCGCCGCCGCATCGGCTACAACTTCTCCCGCTGGAGCCGCCCCGCCCCCTACCCCCGCGAAAGCCCGTGCGGAGCGATGGTCGCGCTCATCAACGAATCCGCCGGATCCGACGGCGACATCTTCAGCCACGGCTTCCGCTCCTACAACCTCGGCCCGCTGGTCGGCACCCGCACCTGGGGCGGAGTCGTGGGCTACTTCCCGTGGCGCCCCAACCTGGCCGACAACACCTTCCTGTCCCAACCCGAGATCGCCTTCCACTTCGACGACGCCAAATGGGGCGTCGAGAACTACGGCGTCGCCCCCGACATCGAGGTCGAGTACGCGCCACAGGACTACGCCGCCGGACGCGACCCCCAACTGGAGGCGGGCATCGCCGCGGCCCTGAAGGAACTGGAGAAGAAACCCGCGCACCGACCCGATCCGGCGGACCGTCCCAAGCTCGCCGCCCCGAAGTTGCCGCCCCGTCCGTAACCGGGATTTTCGGCTGGTGGGGTGTGGCACGTTTTCGGGAGTTGCCTTAACCGTGCCACCCCTATCGTGGACTTCAACAGCGTAGGCACCGATTCGACAAGGGGATGAGATGACCGACGAACCGTACATCGACTTCGACGGCGATGGCTCCGAAGACGAGTACAGCACCGAGGAACTCGACGGCGGTGGCTACGCGCACACCAGTGAGGACGGCGAAGTCGCCTACGACTACGACGGTGACGGCTTGATCGACGAGCTGCACACCGACGAGGACGGCAACGGATCCCTCGACACCGTCCACATTGATGAAACCGGTGACGGCTACATGGACTCCGAGGAGTCGCTGGAGGAGGAACCAGCGGACACCGAGGAACCACCGGCCGACACCACGGCAGGATCGTCCAGCGGCATGCCGCTGGGTTACCTGGGCGGCGAGGGCACCGCCTCGGGTACGGAAGAGGAGACCGGCGCCACCGAGAAGCCAGCGGGTAGCTAGCGATCTGTGGCACGCCGGTCATCGAGGGACGACGGGCGGTGAGGGGCAGGGAAGTGAATTCCTGCCCCTCACCAATATGCTCGCGAACCTCGAGACCCCGGTGCGGGCGAAGTGGCACGCATTTGGGATTCTCCTGGCGGGAACAAGCGCCTAACGTGGGCACAACCAGGCGAAAGACCGAAAGACCAAAACAAGGGAAGGCAACACAATGAGCGACGACGTTTTTGTCGACTTCGACGGCGACGGTGCGGGCGACGAGTACGAAACCGAAACCCTCGACGACGGTTCCACGGCCTACATCAGTGAGGACGGCGAGGTCGCCGTCGACGAGAATGGCGACGGCATCATCGAGGAGCTGTACACCGACGAGGACGGCGACGGCAACCTCGACACCCAGATGTCCGACCTCGACGGCGACGGCTACGTGGACACCGAGGCTTCGTTCGAGGGCGACCCGCTTGGTGAGGAAGAGACCAAGGGCGAAGAGTCCAGCGACGACAAGTCCGGTGAGGGCGAGAAGTCGGGCGAGGGCGAGTCCGGTGGCGAGAAGACCGAGGACGACAAGTCCGGTGAGGGCGAGTCCGGCGGCTCCAACAGCGAGGGCAAGGGCGAAGGCGGACTGGACTCCATCTTCTAATCCACCCCGGTACAACAGGGGACAGGGCGCGGGCGCCCTGTCCCCTTTCGCGTGCCCGCGATATCGGCTGGCAGCGGCCGGGGGCGTCGGCTACAGTCGTCGGCACGGCATTGAAGGAGACGAGTAGCACCTCGATACCGCAGTAGGAGAGAACCGCCGGTAGCTGGGAAGGCGGTCTGCGGCCGAGGTTGTGAAGACCCTCCGGAGCCGCGGGAGGAACCGGCCGTTCAGGTCGTAGTAGAGCCCGCCGACTGGCCCACGACACGGGCGACGAACGAGGCCGTGGACTTCCAGTTCACGGTGAAGGTGTGGTGGCACCGCGATATCCCGATCGCCCACACCTCCGGGGTTTCCATCAGAACCAAGGAGGTGTTGAACCACATGTCAACGTCAATGACTGCGCCGAGCCCCGCGGCCCCCACGACCCCGCCAAGGGTGTTGTCGGCCGCGCTGAGTGAACACGTCGGCGCGAGAATCCGGATAGCCGGGTGGCTGCATCGCAGGCGGCTGCTCAAATCGGTGGCCTTCGCGATCGTGCGGGACCGCTCGGGGCTGGCCCAGGTGGTCGTCAGCGAGGAGGTCGCGCGGGCGCGGTTGGAGGAGCTCAACGAGGAGACCGTCGTGGAGGTGACCGGGACGGTGGTCGCCAACCCGGCCGCTCCCGGTGGAGTGGAGCTGGTCGAGCCGGTCATTACGGTGTTGGGAGAAGCCGAGGCTCCGCCGTTCGACCTGTACCGGCCGAGTCTGCGGGCCACGTTGCCGACGCTGTTGGACCGGGCGCCGGTGAGTTTGCGGCATCCCCGGCGCAAGGCCGCGTTCGAGCTGGCCTCGGCCGCGACCATGGGGTTCCGGGAAACCGTGGCCGCCATGGACTTCACCGAGATCTTCACGCCGAAGATCGTGGCCTCGGCGACCGAGTCGGGGGCCAACGTCTTCGCGATCGACTATTTCGGACGACCCGGTTATCTCGCGCAGAGTCCGCAGTTCTACAAGCAGACGATGGTGGGTGTCTTCGAGCGGGTCTTCGAGGTCGGGCCGGTGTTCCGGGCCGAACCGCACGACACCGTGCGGCACCTGGCCGAGTACACGTCGCTGGACGTGGAGTTCGGGTTCATCGAGAGCTACCGGGACGTCGCCGAGGTGCTGCGGGAGGTGGTGGCGGGCATGGTGTCCGCTGTCGCCGAGCGTGCCGCGGCGGCGGTGGCGCTGTTGGAGCCGGTGGTGCCCCAGGTGCCGTCGCGGTTTCCGGAGCTGCACTTCGCCGAGGCGCTGGAGCTGATCTCGCGGGAGACCGGCGAGGACCTGTCGGGTGTCAACGACCTGTCGCCCGCGCATGAGCGCTGGGTCGGGGAGTGGGCGCGGCGGGAGCACGGCAGCGACTTCGCGGTCGTGGTCGGTTATCCGATGAGCAAGCGGCCGTTCTACACCGCCGAGGACCCGGGGCGGCCCGGGTACAGCGACTCGTTCGACCTGTTGTTCCGGGGCACCGAGATGGTGACCGGCGGGCGACGGCTGCACCGGTACGCCGACTACCTGGCGGCGATCGCGGCCCAGGGCGGGTCGCCGGAGCCGTACGCCGGGTAC
Source organism: Stackebrandtia nassauensis DSM 44728 (assembly GCF_000024545.1). Lineage (GTDB taxonomy): Bacteria > Actinomycetota > Actinomycetes > Mycobacteriales > Micromonosporaceae > Stackebrandtia > Stackebrandtia nassauensis. The sequence continues at coordinate 5,192,817 of NC_013947.1, read as the reverse complement.
CTGGAGGCGTTCAAGCACGGCATGCCGCCGCACGGTGGCTTCGCGATCGGGCTGGAGCGGTTCGTGGCGCAGCTGACGGGTGTGGCCAACATCCGTGAGGTCACGCTGTTCCCGCGCGACCTGCATCGCATCGCGCCCTGAGTCGGAGGAGCGGGCGGGTTCGGGTTGCCCCGGGCCCGTCCGGTCAGTCCAGGATCAGGTGCATGTGCTTCTCGGTCACCGGGATGACCTCGTCGACGGTGACGTCGCGGCCGGTCTCACGGCTCAGCGAGGTCATGTCCTTGTCCATGATCGCGCACGGGACGATGTGGTCGAAGAAGGACATGTCGTTGTCGCAGTTGAGCGCGAAGCCGTGCAGGGTCACCGCCCAGCGGACCCGCACACCGATGGAGGCGATCTTGCGCTCCGGGCCGCGGTCGTCGGCCGGGATCCACACTCCGGTGCGGTCGTCGATCCGGGTGGTGGCGACGCCGAACTCGCCGCACACCGCCATCAGCATGTCCTCGACGCGGCGCACGTACTTGACGACGTCGATGGGCTTGGTGAGCTTGACGATCGGGTAGCCGACCAGCTGGCCGGGACCGTGCCAGGTGATCTGGCCGCCCCGGTCCACCTCGACCACCGGGGTGCCGTCGTCGGGGTAGGTCCACTTCTCGGTGCGGCGGCCCGCGGTGTAGACGCTGGGATGCTCCAACAGCAGCACCGTGTCGTCGATCTCGTCGTTGATGCGCTTGTCCTGGAGGTCTTTCTGCAGATCCCAGGCCCGCGCATAGTCGACGGTACCGAGTCTGTCGATCTTGAGCGTCCGGGCGCGCGTGTCACTCACGCCGCCAAGCCTAGTGCGGGCCGAGGGGTCGCCGCGGGGCTTGGCAGGGTGGAGCCGGTCACGTGTGACGCGTATTGTCGAAGTCCGCGACCCCCGCGCCGTGAAAGGAACCCCCGTGCGCCTCATGCGTAGAGCCGTACTCGCGGTCGCCGTGCTGTCCGTCGCCGTGGCCACGGGCTGCCAGGCCGACACCGTGGACGACACGGTGCCCCCCTTCTACAACATCGACCAGGCCGAGCGCTCCGAGATGCCCAAGGAGGTCCGGGACATCCTGGACTCCGGCCGCCTGACCATCGGTTCGAAGTTCGACCAGCCGTTGACCGGACTGCGCGACAAGGCCACCGGACGCATCGAGGGTTTCGACGCCGAGATCGGCCGCATCATCACGCAGCGCATCTTCGGGAAGGTCGCCGAGGGGGAGAACCTCGACTTCATCGAGACCGTCCCCGCCAACCGGGAGAAGTACCTGGAGGACGGCACCGTCGACCTGGTGCTGGCGACGTACACCATCACCCCGGAACGCAAGAAGGCCGTCACCTTCGCCGGTCCCTACTACGAGGCCGGGCAGGCCATCATGACCCGCAAGGGCGAGGGCATCGAGGACATCAAGGACCTGTCCAAGAAGAAGGTGTGCGCGGCGGAGGGGACCACCTCGCTGGACAACGTCGAGAAGCACAATCCGCGCGCCAACGTCTCCAAGCCGATGCGCAACTGGTCCAGCTGCCGCCAGGCGCTGCTGGAGAAGGAGTACGACGCGGTCTCCACCGACGACGTGATCCTGTACGGCTTCCTCAGCGAGGATCCGTCCAAACTGGAGATCTCGAAGAAGACTTTCACCACCGAGCCCTACGGCATCGGGTTGCCCAAGGGCTCGACCGAGCTGCAGAAGTTCATCAACGAGACCCTGGAGCTGGCCTTCGACAACGGCGACTGGCAGACCGCCTTCGACAGCACGCTGGCCGTCGCCGAGGTGCCGGACCCCGAGTCGCCGCCGAACATCACCGAGAAATAGTCACCGGACCCGCCCCGGCGTGTCGCTTGACTTGACTATGCTCCCCGTAATGAAATTGGTTTCCAATTTCAATGACGACAAGGAGCACACTCGTGAAAATCGCGTTCGTCGGCAAAGGGGGAAGCGGCAAGACCACTCTTGCCTCCCTGTTCGCGCGCCGGGCGGTCGCGGCGGGACACCCGGTCTTCGCCATCGACGCCGACATCAACCAGCACCTGGCCGCCGCGTTGGGAGTGGACGAGGACACCGCCGCGAAGCTGCCGAAACTCGGTGACCACCTGGCCGAGATCAAGGAGTACCTGCGCGGCGACAACCCGCGCATCGCCTCGGCCGAGGCGATGGTCAAGACCACGCCGCCGGGTTCGGGCTCCCGGCTGCTGACCATCGGCGAGGACAACCCGGTCTACGACGCGTGCGTGCGCAACCTGGCCGGGTTGCGGCTGGCCGTCACCGGCGGTTTCGCCGAGGACGACCTGGGGGTGGCCTGCTACCACTCCAAAGTGGGCGCGGTCGAGCTGATGCTCAACCATCTCGTGGACGGACCCGGCGAGTACGTCATCGTCGACATGGTCGCCGGTGCCGAGGCCTTCGCCTCCGGTCTGTTCACCCGCTTCGACCGCACCTTCCTGGTGTGCGAGCCGACGGTGCGCAGCGTCGGCGTCTACAAGCAGTACGCCGAATACGCCGCCGACTACGACGTGGCCATCTCCGTCATCGGCAACAAGATCGACGAACCCGAGGACGTCGACTTCCTGCGCGAGCACGTCGGCGACGCGCTGTTCGGCTGGTGTGGACGGTCCAAGTTCGTCAAGGCCGCCGAGCGCGGCAGCGTCGGTCCCATCGCCGACCTGGAACCCGAGAACCTCGCGCTGCTGGACCGGGCCCGCGAGCTCGTCGAACTGGGCGGCAAGGACTGGGCCAGGTTCTCCGAGCAGGCCCGGCTGTTCCACCGCCGCAACGCCGAGGCCTGGGGCAACTCCCGCATGGGCGTCGACCTGAGCGAGCAGATCGACCCCGACTTCGTCCTGGGACCCGACAGCACCACCGACACCCGGGGGATGGCGAAAGTCTCTTAGCCGACAGTACGCCTGTCGCGTAACCGTCACGATCATCCTTACCCGCAACGAAAAGGAGAACACCCATGTCTCTCGATGTATCCGCCGAACTGCTCGACAAGGCCGAACGCGGCGAGGTCTCCGACGCCGAATTCGTCGACTGTGTCCGGACCTCGTTGCCGTTCGCCTGGTCCATGATCAGCCGTGTCGTCGGCGACCTGCGCGACGGGGACCCGACCGCCGAGTTCGCCGACAACGTGACCCCGCCGCCGGACGAGGCCGCCAGGGGCCAACTGCTGCGGGCACTCGCCTCCGACGCCATCCGGGGCGGCCTGGAGCGGCACTTCGGCGTGAAACTCGCCTTCCAGAACTGCCACCGGGTCGCGGCCTTCCGCATCAACTCCGTCGACGGCGACCGCTACCGCAAGTTCATCTCCCCGGTGGGCCAGCTGCGCAACCAGTCGCCGGAACTACGCGACTGCTAGAGCTTTCGTCCCTTGAGATCAGTTCCCGGACCCCCTGTGGGGTCCGGGAATTATCGTCTGGAGGGTTCGTCCCTTTGCGAGCCCTGAAAATCCACTCCAAAGATACTTTCGAATATGTTGATTTCGCTGATGGGTCTCAGTATGGTTCGGTAAACATTCCTTCCATATCTGGAGGCGCAGAACAATGCGACGCAGACCGGCACTTCTGACGATCGCGGCGGCGGCCATCATCAGCGCACTCGCCCTCGTGTTCCCCACGGCGACAGCGCAGGCCGACGACGACTCCACACCCGACACCGAGGCGGCGTTCGTGGTCAGCGAGGCCCAGTTCAACCAGATGTTCCCCAACCGGAACCCGTTCTACACCTACGAGGGCCTCACCACGGCGATGAACTCCTACCCGGAGTTCGCCAACTCCGGGGGCGACACGGTCATGAAACAGGAGGCGGCCGCCGCCCTGGCCAACTTCTCCCACGAGACCGGCGGCCTGGTCCACATCGTCGAACAGGACCAGTCCAACTATCCACATTACTGTGACACCACCCAGCCCTACGGCTGCCCGGCCGGGAACGACGCCTACTACGGCCGCGGCCCCATCCAACTGAGCTGGAACTTCAACTACAAGGCGGCCGGTGACAACCTCGGCATCGACCTGCTCAACAACCCGTGGCAGGTCGAGCAGAACGCGGCCGTCGCCTGGCAGACCGGCCTGTGGTACTGGATGACCCAAAATGGACCCGGCAGCATGACCGCCCACAATGCCATGGTCAACGGCGCCGGATTCGGCGAGACCATCCGCGCCATCAACGGCAGCCTCGAATGCAACGGTGGCAACCCGGGCCAGGTGCAAAGCCGCGTCGACAAGTACAAGGCCTTCACCGCCATCCTCGGCGTCGACCCCGGCGGCAACCTCACCTGCTGACCCACCCGCCCACGAATGCCCCCGTCCCGGACCGCCCTGGCGGCCCGGGACTTCCCGTGCCCGGGTGAGCCTGAGCCGACAGCCTGTGATCCAAATCCGGTTGACCGGGTCGCGGGGTGTCCGTTATCGTGCTTGACGTGGGAACAATAGACACGATCGCAAGGCCTTGGCTGTAGTAGTCCGTCGCTGAGCCGCGAAATCTTCGCGCTCCTTCGGACGCCAATGCGCCGACCCCGCTGGCCGGGTGTGCGTTCGCGTTCCCTTTTTCTTTCTCTTGACGCCGGACCTTCGTTCCGGACGCGAATCACGTCTCCACCTGGCGCGGCGGCCTCATCCGCTCATTTTCCGGACGCCCGAGCGTCCGTACAGCCTGGAGGTCAACACCTTGATTCGCGAACATTCACACGCCAACACCACCGTCTCGCAGCTGTCCTTCGCCGAGGTGACCAAGAGCTATGGCGAGCACGTCGTGCTCGACCAGATCTCGTTCACGGTCAGGACCGGGGAGAAGGTCGGCGTCATCGGGGAGAACGGTTCCGGGAAGTCGACCCTGATGCGGTTGATCGCCGGGGTCGAGCCGCCCGACAACGGGGATGTCACCGTTGTTGCGGGCGGTGGGATCGGGCACCTGGGGCAGACCCTGGAGTTGCCCGGCGACAACACCGTCGCCGACGCCATCGACGCGGCGCTGGCCGATCTGCGGGAGCTGGAACGGCTCATGCGGGAGGCCGAGGCGACATTGGACTCCGCCGGGGAGGCCGAGCTGGCCGCCTACGGGGATCTGTTGAGCGCCTATGAGGCCCGGGGCGGCTATGAGGCCGACGCTCGGGTCGACGCCGCCATGCACGGTCTCGGGTTGGCGCACCTGACCCGGGATCGGTTGCTGGGCACCCTTTCGGGGGGCGAGCAGTCGCGGTTGGGGCTGGCCTGCGTGCTGGCCGCCGATCCGGAACTGTTGTTGCTGGACGAGCCGACCAACCATCTCGACACGCAGGCCGTGTCGTGGTTGGAGGATCGGTTGCGGCAGCACCGGGGGACCGTGGTCGCGGTGACCCACGACCGGGCGTTCCTGGCGGCGATCACGTCCACCATCTTGGAGGTGGACCGGGACCTGCGGTCCGTGACGCGGTACGGCGACGGCTGGAAGGGGTACCTGACGGCGAAGGCCGCCGCGAAACGGCGCTGGGAACAGGACTATCAGGACTGGTGCGACGAGATCGAGCGGCTGACCGAGGCGACGCAGACGAACGCGAGTCTGTTCGCCGCCAAGATCAAGTCCGTCAAACACGATCGCAGCGCCAGTCACCGGCGTTCGCACGAGGCGGGCCTGTCGTCGAAGGTCCGGGAATCGCGGGAGCGGTTGCGACGGTTGCGGGAGAACCCGGTGCCGGAGCCGCCGAAGCCGCTGCGGTTCGCCGCCCGCTTCGACGGCGGGAAGGGCGAAGGCCTGGCCGCCGAGCTCATCGATGTGCGGGTCGGCGATCGGCTCCACGTCGACAAGTTCCGGTTGGCGCCCGGACAGCGGATGTTGTTGACCGGTCCGAACGGGGCCGGGAAGACGACGCTGCTGCGGGTGCTGGCGCGGGATCTGAAGCCGGACAGCGGGACTGTTCGCAGACCCAAGCGTCTGGGCTATCTGCGGCAGGAACTGGCGGACAATCCGCCGCGTCGCACAGTGCTGGCGGCGTTCGCCGAGGGGCTGCCCGGCGAGCCGGACGAGCATGTTCAGACGCTGGAGTCGTTGGGGCTGTTGAGCCGTAGCGATTTCACCAAGCTGGTGCCGGATCTGTCGATCGGGCAGCGGCGGCGGCTCGAACTGGCGCGGCTGGTGACCCGTCCGGCGGATCTGCTGGTCCTGGACGAACCCAGCAACCACCTGTCGCTGGCCCTGGTCGGCGAACTGGAGGAGGCGTTGCGCGAGTTCAAGGGCTCGTTGTTGGTCGTGTCGCATGATCGCAGCTTCGCCGAGGGTTTCGACGGCGACCGGGTCGAGCTGCGGGACGGGCGGCTGGTCGAGGCGATGTGACCGGATCCGGGCTACCAGCCGTGGCGGAACGCCTAACCGGCAACGAGAGTGGACGGTGGTGCGCCCGAGGGCGCACCACCGTCGCTTATGGCTTGTCGGGGATCTGGTCTACCAGTTCACCGGGGCAGCGGGTGCCCTCGTCGGGGAGTGTGCCGTCGGCGAAGTAGGCGGTGACGTGGTTGGCCAGGCACTTGTTGCCCAGGACGAACGCGGCGTGGCCGTCGCCGTGTCGCAGAACCGAGGCGTCCGGCAGCTGGCTGGCCACGTTCTCGGCGCCGTGGTGCGGGGTGTTGGCGTCCAGGTCGCCGATACCGACCAGGACCGGCGGCAGGTCGTCGACGTCGAGGCGGTGCGGCGGGTTGGCCGGTTTCGCGTCCATGCCGACGCAGCGGCTCAACTCGGCGCGGGCCGTGACCCAGCCGATCCGGGGCGCGATGTCGCGCAGGCGTTTCTCCAGCTTCAGCGTCTGCCGGTAGCTCAGCTGCTCGGGCATGAAGTCGTTGCACAGCAACGCTCCCTGGACGTGGCCGCCCTTGCCGGTGTCGGGAGGCCAGACGAGTTCGGTGAGGAAATCGGAGGCGTCGCCGTCGCGGGCGGAGTCCATCGCGACCGCGAGCCGGGGCCAACTGGTCGGCGTCAGTCCGAAGTGGCCTCCGGCCAGCAGTTCCCGGACGTTGACCGTCTCGCCGTCGCCCGCGCCGGGGGCGGGGATCGGTTCGGTTTCGGCGCGCTTGACCAGGTCGTCCCAGACCTTCGCGGCGTCTTCGTCGTTGAGGGCGCAACCGTCGCGTGTGGAGCACCAGTCGGCGAACTCGGTGAGCTGCTGTTCGGTGGTGCGCGCGTAGTTGGTGAGCCAGTCCGACAGTTTCGGCTGCGTGTGGTCGGCGACGCCGTCCAGGTACATGCGCTCCACCTTGTCGCCGAACAGTTCGGCGTACGCCTGGCCGTAGGACGTGCCGTAGGAGTTGCCGAAGTACTTCAGCTTCGGTTGGTCGAGCGCCGTGCGCAGGGCGTCCATGTCGTGGGCGATCTGCGTTGAGGTCAGGCCCGCGTACTCGGCTCCGGCGGCCTCACGGCAGCTTCGCTCGTACTTCGCGTTGCGTTTCGCGTGCGCGCGCCAGTCCTTCGCGTCCTCGGCGAGCACCAGGCCCGGATACGGAGCCTGGGACTCGGCACAGTGGATCAGGGTGTCGTTGGCGTCCTTGCCGAGTCCGCGCGGATCGAAGCCGATCACGTCGAAGCGCTCGTTGAGCGCCGCCACGCCCGGCGGCACCTGGTCCGCCTCCAGCGCGGCGGTGGTGTTTCCGGCGCCGAGGTTGACCAGCAGCGGTCTGTCGGCGGCGCCGGGATCGCGGGCGGGCAGTTTGGCGAGGTTGACGCGGGTGGTGGGGCCGTCGGGGTCGTTCCAGTCGACGGGCACGGTCAGCGTCGCGCACTGGGCGCGGCCGCCGCAGTCGCTCCAGTCGAGGTCGGACGACTGTGCCTGCGCGGACGGCAGACCGGTCCACGTCAGACCGGCCGCGACAACGGCGACCGCCGCCATCGCGGGGTACCAACGACGTCTCATGGCTTCACTCCTGAACGGACGGATGGGGGTCGCCGTCAAGCCTGGTGGTTGGCGGCGGCCGTCACATCTGCCCGTGGGAAGCCGGTCGCACTGCCTTTGGAGGGGGCGGTGCGATGACTTTCGTCAGGGGGAGCCTGGGTTGCGGATGTCGCGGCCCATGTCGTGCAGGTGGCCCAGGACCCGGCCCCAGGAGCCGAACATCGAGGTCTGGCAGTAGGCGATGTCGTGCTCGGCGCAGAACTGCCGCACCACCGGTTGCGCCTGGCGCAGGTTCGGGCGCGGCATGTGCGGGAACAGGTGGTGCTCGATCTGGTAGTTCAGGCCGCCCAGCGCGGCGTCGACGAAGCGTCCGCCGTCGATGTTGCGGGCCGTGAGCACCTGCCGCAGCAGGAAATCGGCCTGCTCGCCGTCGGTGAGGACCGGCATGCCCTTGTGGTTGGGCGCGAAGGACGCGCCCATGTACACCCCGAGCAGTCCCTGATGGACGAAGATGAACACGACGGCCGTCCCCGGCGACAGCACGGTGAAGACGATCCCCAGATACGCCACGACGTGGACGGTGAACAGCACCGCCTCCAGACCGCGCGCCCGGATCGGCCGGTTTCGGTTGACGATGCGGCGCAGGCTGTTGAAGTGCATGTGGAACGCCTCCAGGAACAGCAGCGGGATGAACAGCGCCGCCTGGAACCGGACTATCTGCTTGCCGATGCCGCGGCTGCGCGCCGCCTGGGCGTCGGTGAACGCCACCGGGTCGACGTTGAGGTCCGGGTCGCGGCCCTCGACGTTGGGGTTGGCGTGGTGGCGGGTGTGCTTGTCGCTCCACCAGCCGAAACTCAGGCCCAGCCCGAGGTTGCCCAGCAGGTAGCCGACGATCGAGTTGCCGCGTCGGCTGCCGAAGATCTGCTGGTGACCGGCGTCGTGGCCCAGGAACCCGAACTGCATGAACGTCACGGCCATCGCCGCGGCGGTGAACAGCTGCCACCACGAGTCGCCGACCAGGACGAAGACCGCCCAGGCGGCGGCGTAGGCGGCGACGGTCGCGCTGATGCGCCAGGCGTAGTACCAGGGGCGGCGCCGCAGCAGACCGGCGTCGCGAATCTGTTTGGCGAGTTGGGGGTAGCGGCTGGTCTTCTCACCGACGGGCGAAAGAGCGTTCGCGCTCAAGAGGATCCGGCTCCTCACTTTTGGTTGGGTGCATGGAGTGAGATGCCGAGGTCGGGAGCAGCAGCTCGATGGTCGCGAAGGTGGTCGCGGGCCGTACTTCCCATTCTACCTGCGATTCGGCCCCGTCACGTCGGCTCGGGTTCGGTGGCCTTGTCCATCGGCACCACCAGCTCGCGGGTCTCGAGCCGTCCGGAGACGACGTCCTGGGCCACGTCGCTGAGTTTGCGGTTGGTCCGGCGCGCGAACTTGCGCATGACGACGAACGCCGTGGGCATATCCACATTGAAGCGCTCGGACAGCAGACCCTTCGCCTGCTCGATGACCACCCGGCTGTTGAGCGCGCCCTGCAACTGCTCGGCGAGGATCTGGTGGTGGCGAACCGCCCGCTCGTGCAGCAGGCCGATGGTGGCGACGTCGGCCAGCGCCTGCCCGGTGCGCAGCAGCGTCTCGTCCAATGCGCCCGGTTGTTGCCGGAACAGATTGAGCACCCCGATGGTCTCGCCCCGCAGTCGCATCGGGATCGCCTGCACCGCGAGGTATCCGGCTTCCACGGCCTTGGCGGCGAATCGCGGCCATCGGGTGTCGGCGTCCCGCAGATCCGGATCGGCGACCTGGTGACCGGTGCGGAAGCACTCCAAGCACGGCCCGTGGTCGGCCTCCAGCTCGAACAACTCCAGGACCCGGGACTGTTCGTCGGAGGAGGCGATGACCCGCAGCTGCGAATGCTGATCGATGAGCATCAGCCCGACGGCGGCGGCGTCGAGCAGCTCGACGCAGCGATTCGCCAGCACGTGGGTGAAGTCCACGACGTCGAAATTCGCGACGAGAGTGTCGGCCAGTTCGACGAAAGTCTCCGCCAGCCGGTGTTCACGGATCGCGTTCATGTCTGTTCCTCCACGTCGAAACGTATCCGCCGGGCGACGACGTCAACGGCCACCTCGTCAAGCGTACGTCCATCTACATAGGTGTATGCGCGCAGCCGGACGAATGCCTCCTCGACACTCACTCCCAACTGCGCCATGATGATCCCGGTCGCCTGATGCAGCGCGACGCGGTGCTGGACCCGCAACTGCGGCGCCTGGTCCTCGCCGGAGGCGCTGTGTCCCAGGACCAGCAACGTGACCGCCTCGGCGAAGGCGAACGCGTCGGACAGTTCGATGACGCCCAGCTCGCCCGGCTCCCGGCGGTGCAGGTTCAGCACGCCGACGTGGATGGCGCCGATGCGCAGCGGCAGCGCGAACACGGCGTGGACCCCTGCCGCCAGACTGGCCGGGGTGAAGGCGGGCCAGCGCACCCGGTACCCGGGCTCGGACAGGTCGGAGGCCAGTACGGGGCGGCGATCGTTGTGGGCGTCGACATACGGCCCCTCGCCGAGGGTGAACTGCAGGTCGGTCATGCCGACGTCATCACCCGCCGTCGAGACCGTAGCGTGGGCCGCCGGATTGCCGATGACCGTGATGCTGGCGCCGTCCAGTCCCGGGAGCAGTTCCAGGCATACTTCGCTCAACCGCTCCGCGGCCGTGTTAGAACCGGAGAGGGCAGACAGAATCCTATCTCTGTCCGGTTCCGGCATTCGAGGTCCTTCTGTTGTGCGTCACTCGAAGTCAGGCGAGTGGCATCAGGCCCGGTTGAGTCGTCGCAGCAAGGTCTTCGCCGACAGTGGATAGGCACCATGTCTGCGAACCCCGTCGGCGACCTCGCGGTCGGACGATATCACGATGACCGGGCGGCCATTGGGTTCAGCGCGGGTCAACGCCCTGATCACCTCGTCAGCGGTCTGTCCTTTGCGGCTGAACAGAACCCGCACGCCGCGCGGTGGTGTCGGCAGCCCCACCATGTGGTGACTGCCGTCGAAGACGACCGTGACCTCCGCGCCGGTCTGGGCGGCGATCCCCGACAGGCCGCGCACCAGCCGGATGCGTTGCTGCTCAAGCGGAATGTCGCCGTAGCCACCGAGGGTGACGTTGTAGCCGTCCACGATGAGATGGCTCTGCGGCATGCCCAGCAGGGTGTCCAGGCGGGCCGGGTCGTCGGAGTCCAGGCCCCGGGGACGCTCGGTGGGCTCGGCGGATCCGGGGCGCACCGCCTCGGTGTCGGCCACGAAGTCGCCCGGGGTGTGCTCGGCCGGTTCCAGCGCCAGCTCCCGGCGCAGCCCGGCGGCGGCCCCGCCGATGGTCTCCAGCAGCTGCCACACCCGGGCGTCGTTGAGCGCCCTGGTGTCGCGGGCGCCCTGCCGGGCCCGCTCCAGGGCCCGCATCGACTCGTCCAATTGCGACTTCAGCCGTCGCAGTTCGGCGGCGTGCTCGGTCTCGGCCTGCTTCAGGCGGCCCTTCTCGGAGGACAACGCGTCGGTGACCTTGCGCTCGCGGCGTTTGATCTCGCGCAGCTCCTTGGTCAGCCCGTGGTGGCGACGGCGCAGCTCCTCGGCCTCGGCGCGGGCCTCGACCAGTTCGACCCGCAGCTTCTCGGCCTCGCGTTCGGCGATCGCCTTGTCGTGGGCGGCGCTGGCGGCGGCCTGTTCGGCCTCGGCGATGCGGGCGCTGATGCGTTCGGCCTCCAGCCGCTCGGCGACCCGGCGGGACGCCGAACCCAGCAGGTCGCGCCAGTTGGTGCCGCGCGACACGTAGGCCAGCGCGGCCACGTCCAGGGTGTCGGCACCCTCGGGGACCTCACCGGCGTCGATCAAGTCCATCAGGGACGACTGGGTCTTGCGGGCCACCTCGGCGACCTGCTGCCGAAACGACGCGTCGGTGCGCAGCGCCGAACGCAACCCGGGCTCGGCGAGCTTGGCGCGCCGGGCGGGAGCGAAACGCGCGAACCGGCGCAGCGGCCCGGGCAGTTCGTCGGGACGGATCGAACCCAGCGCCGTGGAGGCCAGCGGCAGCAGCTTCTGCCACACCGCCTCGGGCAGCTCCGGTTCGTCGTCGACGGACGGCGGGTCGGTCGGCTCGGGAGGTCCGGGTGGTGGCGGAGGCGGCAGCGGGCCAGGTGGTGGTTCGGGGGGACCGGGCGGGTCCGGCGGCACCGGGGGACCGGGCGGCGGTGGCGGCTGCGGCTCGCGGAAGTCGCCGGTGTCTCGGCGGCCACCCGCCGGGGCGTTCATGACGCTGCCGGTACGGGGGACGACGAAGCGCGGGAGCACGCCTTAGCGCGGCTCCCGGCCCAAGCTTTTGCCCATACCGACATACCCCAAGTCTGCCACCGTTTCGTCTTCCGCGCGCCCCAGCCGAGTCACCGCAGGTCGAGGACGGAAAATACAGCGATGGTCGCTTTCCTTCGTCAGCCCGCCGCGATCGCGCTGCTGGTGCTGCTCGGTGCCCTACTCATCGCCGGAGCCCTGCTGGTGCCGTGGGGCGACCCACCGGTGCCCTCGGCCGCCGCCCAGGCCAAGGCGGTCGACTCGCTGCCCGCCGGGGTCGTGGCCACCGGCAAGGAGTTCGCCGCCGCACTGCGACCTGGCTCCTACATCGCGCTGGGGCTGAGCCTGGCGGTGGCGCTGCTGCTGGGCCTGACCACGCTGGGCGCCAAACTCGTCGCGCTGGGCGGGCGGCCGTTCGGCGGGCACTGGCTGGCCGAGGCGGTGCTGGGCGGGCTGCTGGTCGTGCTGGTGTCGCAGGTCGTCACGCTGCCGCTGTCGGCGTGGTCGCACTCGATCCGGGTCCGGTTCGGCATGTCCACCCAAAGCTGGGGGCAGTGGGCGATGGACGTCGGCAAGTCCTACCTGGTGACCATTGTGCTGTCCGCGCTGGCGCTGGCGGCGTTCTACACCGTCATCCGCTTCGCCCCGAAATGGTGGTGGGCGTGGACGGCGGTGGGCGCGGGGCTGCTGGTCGTCGTCATGTCGGCGCTGTACCCGCTGGTGATCGAGCCGGTGTTCAACTCCTTCAAACCGATGGGCGACAGCGCGCTGCGCACCGAACTGATGGACATGGCCGAAGCGGACGGGGTGCCGGTCAAGGACGTGCTGGTCTCCGACGCCTCGATCCGCACCAACGCGGTCAACGCCTACGTGTCTGGACTCGGTCCAACCCGCCGCATCGTGGTGTACGACAACCTGCTCAAGGCGCCCGACAAGGAGGTCGCCTCCGTGGTGGCCCACGAGCTGGGGCACGCCAAGGCCAACGATGTGTGGATCGGCACCGCGCTGGCGGCGCTGGGCACGGCGGCGGCGGTGTGCGCGATAGCGCTGCTGGCCAACGCCACCGGCCTGCTGCGCCGCGCGGGGGCCGACACGATCACGTCACCACGGGCACTGGCGCTGATCCTGGCGTTCGTGGCGGTGGTGGGCCTGCTGACGACGCCGTTGCAGAGCGCGGTGTCGCGGCGCATGGAGATGCGAGCCGACGCGCACGCGCTGGAGCTGACCAAGGACCCGGCAACGTTCGCGGAGATGCAGGCCAACCTCGCGGCGTCCAACAAGTCCGATGTCGACCCGCCGGGGATCATCCACTGGCTGTTCGGCTCGCATCCGACCACGGCGCAACGCATCGCCATGGCCAAGGCGTATGGCGACTGAGCCCGGCCCGGCCAATGAGAGGCAGCCGGTTGGGGAGCCGCAGCAGCTCGGCGAGCCGGGGCTTGGCGGCCAGCCGCTAGAGCCCGCTCGGCCGGACGGGGCTGGGCTTGTCGGGCTAGGCCGGGCTGACGCTGCGCGGCAGCGTGGGGCTGGGCCGGGTGGCGAGCTGCGAGCTGGGGAGCTGCGGCGGCTCGGTGAGCCTGGGCTTGGTGGCCAGCCGCCCGAGCCCGCGCAACCGGACGGGGCTGGGCTTGTCGAGCTAGGCCGGGCTGACGCCGCGCGGCAGCGTGGGGCTGGGCCGGTTGGCGAGTTGCGAGCTGGGGAGCTGCGGCGGCTCGGTGAGCCGGGGTCTGGCGGCCAGCCGCCCGAGCCCGCGCGGGCGAGCGACGATGCACGGCCGAGCGGGGCCGGGCCAGCTGGGGAGCCGCAGCGGCTCGGTGAGCCGGGGGCAGGCGGCCAGCCGCCCGAGCCCGAGCAGCCGGACGGGGCTGGGCTTGTCGGGCCTGGCCCGGCCGACACGCGACGGGCCGGAGCAGGCCCAAGCGGGCGGGCGGGGCGGGTTTTGTTGGTTACCAACGACTTTCCGCCTCGGCAGGGTGGCATCCAGTCGTTTGTGCACGGCATGGCGACGCGGTTGCCGGTCGAGCATCTCGTTGTGTACTGCTCCACGTCGCCGGGAGCGGCGGCGTTCGATGCCGAGCAGCCGTTTCCGGTGGTGCGGGCGCGCACGTCGATGCTGTTGCCCACGCCGGGTGCGGCTCGCGCGGCGGCTCGGGTCGCTGTTGAGCACGACTGCGACGCGGTGTGGTTCGGGGCCGCCGCGCCGTTGGGGCTGCTGGCCGCCGGGCTGAAGCGGCGCACGGCGATCCGGCGGGCCGTGGCGTTGACCCACGGACACGAGGTGGGCTGGGCGAAGCTGCCGGTGGCTCGCACCGCGTTGCGGCGCATCGCGCGCGGCTGCGACGTGGTGACTTACCTGGCCGAGTACAGCCGGGCTCGGTTGGCTCCGGCCATCGATGCGTTGACCTCGTTGGAACAGTTGACTTTCGGGGTGGACACAGGGGAGTTCTCGCCGACGGTGGACCGCGCGGCGATCCGGCGTCGGTTCGGCCTTGGCGACCGTCCGGTGATCGGGTGCGTGTCGCGGCTGGTTCCCCGCAAGGGGCAGGACAGCCTTGTTGAGGCGTTGCCGCTGGTTCGCGAGCGGGTGCCGGATGCGGCGTTGTTGTTGGTGGGCGGGGGGCCGTACGAGAAGGCGCTGCGGCGGCGGATCGCGGCGGCCGGGATGGGCGACCACGTGGTGCTCACCGGGCCGGTACCGGGGAGTGAACTGCCCGCTTGTTACGCGGCGATGGACGTGTTCGCGATGCCGTGCCGCACTCGTCGTCGTGGCCTCGACGTTGAGGGGTTGGGCGTGGTCTATCTGGAGGCTGCGGCCACCGGGTTGCCGGTGATCGCGGGGGATTCCGGCGGGGCGCCCGATACGGTGCGGCACGGTGAGACTGGGTTCGTCGTCGACGGACGCGACATCCCCGCGTTGGCCGACCGGCTGTCTACTGTGCTTGGCGATCGCGAGCTGGCGGCCCGGATGGGGGCGGCTGGACGGGACTGGATGTGCCGAGCCTGGACTTGGCCGACCGTCGCGGAGCGCTTGGCGAAGCTGTTGAGCCCGTGAGCTGGTGAGGGGTTGAGCTCGGGTGGCTCGTGGGTTGGTGAGGTTCGGGCAGCCCGTGAGCGCTTGGGCTCGGCAGCCCGACGGGGCGCGCACCCACCGGCACGCGCCCCAACGCTCTACTTCAGACCGTACGAGCGAATGGTCGACGTCTTGACCGTCTGCCCCTTGTCGTCGGTCGCACTGAACCTGACCGACACGAACTTCGCACCCGACGGATGCTTCAACTTCGCCTCAGCATGGTCACCGTCCCGATCGACCTTGACCTTCTTCCACGTCTTCCCATCGTCATACGAAACTTCAAACCCGAGCTTCTCGCAGCTGCGATCCTCAGCGCCCGGCTGCGTCTCGAAGTCCAGCGTCACCTTCTGCGGCTTGGCGGCCTTGGCATACCCGCCACTGATACCCGACGCCCCGAAGCGCACCGCCGAGACGTCCAGAACCGTGTTCTCCTCGACCGGCTTGGAGTCGAACTCCCACGTCGCCGTGGACCGGGTGCCCAGCGGCGTCCAGGCGACCTCGCGCTTCGCCTCCACCGCGACGGTGTACCGGCCCTCGTCGCCCTCAGCCAGGTCGGCGTAGACCTCCGAGCCGTTGGTCTCCTCCGCGAGCACCTTCCCGTCCTTGCTGATGACGGCCTTACCCGACAGGTTCCGCGAGAACGTCGTCGAGGCGCCCGACCCGCTGGTGAACATCGGGACTCGCGCTAGGAGTCCGGCTTTGCCGCCGCTGGGCCACCGTTCCAGGCCGGTGTTGAAGTACGGGGAGTGGGAGCCGGGGACCCGTACCGACAGTGGAGCCGACAGCCACGGCATGTCCTCGGTTCCGGGTTTCATCTGCCCACTGTCGACGATGACGGTGTCGTACGGGGATTCCGCGTCCTTGCCTTCGAGCATGCCGAAGTGGGTCCAGCCCACGTCGGGGCCGGCCGTGTAGTGCTCGGTGCGGGACGAGCCCAGCTTGGCGTTGGCGCTCAACGGGTACATGTACGGGGCGTGCGACTTGTGGTAGCCCCAGTCGCTGCGTCCCAGCTCGTGGGCGTCGCCGCCGAGGCTGGGGTAGCTGGCTTCGCGGGCGGCCAGATCCTTGGCCCGGACGGCGAAGGACGGGTCGGCGGGGATGCCGTGCTCGGCGATGTTGAACAGGCTGTAGGTGTCCTTTGCGCGCGTCAGCTGGGATTGCAGGGTGAACCCGGCGGGGTGGTCGCCGGTTTCGTCGTTGGGGATGGCGTAGAGCTTGTCCTCGCCGGAGAAGTTGATGGTGTGGGCGATCTGCTGCTCTTTGCCGGTGGAGACACCGGTGAACAGTTCCATCAGCTTCTTCCGCGGTTTGGCGTCGTTGTCGAGGGTGGCCTCGACCGGTTTGGCTTTGCCGCCGTCGACCGTGATCGTCTGGGCTTCGTCGGTGACCGTGACGTCCATGATCGTGCCGACGGCCTCCCAGGGTTCGTCGCCGGTGCCCCTGCGGAGCATGTCGGCGATGAGGCTGTACTTGCCCGGTTTGAGGTCGAGTTCGGCTTTGCCCTTGCTGACGTCGGCGCTGCCGGTTTCGTTGGTGTCCAGGTTGACCCAGAACGCGCCGCCCTGTTCGGGGTCGGAACCGTCGAGCCAGGAGTACTCGACGGTGACTTTGGTGGCGTCAGCGTCGGCTTTGGACGATGTCGAGTCCTCGCCCAGTTTGTCGGGGGACTTCACGTCGCGGGCGTCGCTGTAGCCGTTGCGCAGCAGCGCGTCCACGTTGTACAGCCGTTCGTCGGTTCGCGACTTGCCCAGCTGGTCCAGGGGCATGATCACCCGGTCGTGGCCGGGCAGTCGGGTCGAGCGGAAGCCGATGTCGGCGCGACCGGCGGCCGGTTTCGGGACCAGGGCGTCGCCGATGATCTCGACCGTGTCGCCGGTGGGGAGCGTGACGGTGGTGGGTGGGGTCCCGCCGCCATCGGACGGTGGCGTGTCGGTGGCCGATTCGGCGACCGCCAGACCGCCGGCGACCGTCAGGCTGGCCACTGCCAGCGCCGCCGCGACGTAGCGTTTTCTCACGTGCGTACCTCCAGATCGGGGTGAGGCAACGATTGTCGAGCGGCGACGGTTAAGAGCGGGTTATGTGAGCCTCAAGCTGACGCCGTCACCGTGACGGCCCGAAGCGCAGTTCGACGCGGGCACCGCCCCACGGGGATGTTCCGATGTGGAGGTCGCCGCCGGAGGCGGCGGCGGTGCGGCGGGCTATGTCGAGCCCCAGGCCGGTCGAACCGGCGCCGGAGTGGCCTCGGTTGGCCAGTGCGCGGTTGCGGAAGCCGGGACCGGCGTCGTCGATCGTGACCGTGCCCGACGGGGAGACCGCGATCCGCAGTGCCGAACCGGCGGGGGTGTGGCGGAACGCGTTGTCCAGCAAGGCGTCCAGGGCCGCGGTGAGGTCGTCGGTGTTGGTGCGAACCGTGACGGGGAAGGCGGGGATGTCACCGGAGAGTTCGCGGTCGTCGTCCTCGGCCAGGGCGCCCCAGAAGCGGAGCCGGTCGGCCGCCACCGCGGCCAGGTCGGCGACCGGGGCGGCGCCCTCGCGGACCGGTCGGCGGGCGGTGCGGATCAGTTCGTCGACGTGTCCGGCGAGGGTGTCCACCGAGGACCGCAGCGGTGCGGCGGATGCGGTGTCGCCGAGGTTGTCGATGTTCATCCGCAACGCGGTCAACGGGGTGCGCAGGCGGTGGGCCAGGTCGGCGACCTCTTCGCGTTCGGAGGTCAGCAGTTCCCCGATGCGGGCCGCGAGGCGGTTGAGTTCCTCGGCGACGCGGCGCAGTTCCGGTGGGCCGTCCAACGCGGCGCGGGCGGTCAGGTCGCCGGTGGCGAGCCGGTCGGCGGTGCCCGCGAGTTCGTCGACCGAGGAGACCATGCGGCGGGCGAGCCGGTTGGCCAGCAGGATGCCGAGTCCCAACAGGACCAGCACGATGGCGGACAGCACAGCGATCGACTGTGTCACGCCCTGGTGCAGCCGGTCCTGGCCGACGAAGACCCGCACCACGGCGGTGCCGCTGTCGCTGGATCTGGTGGGTACCAGCACCTCCACACCGTCGGGTGTGGAGGCGGTGAAGGCGCGGCCGGTCTGGGCGAGTTTCACCGAGTCGCCGCGGGGCGCGGGGTCGCCGAGCTCGGTGCCGTCGGGCAGGAACACCGTCACGCCCTCGCCGAGGGCCTCGGAGTCGGAACTCAACTGCGGCACCAGTTGCGCCACCGACTGGGCTCGCAGTGTGGCCTCGGCGATCGCGCGTTGCTCGGCCTGCGAGCGCAGCAGCAGGCCGACGGGGATCAGCAACGCCACCAGCACCAGCGACGTGGTCGCGGCGACCAGTCCGGCCAGTTGGCGGCGCACGTCAGGAACCCTGGGGCGCGGTCAGTTTGACGCCGACGCGGCGAACGGTGTGCAGGTAGCGGGGTGCCTGGGCGGACTCGCCGAGCTTGCGGCGCAGCCAGGACACGTGGACGTCGACGGTCTTGTCGGCGCCGCGATAGCCGTAGTGCCACACCTCGGCGAGCAGTTCGCGTTTGCTGACCACCTGCCCGGCGCGTTCGGCCAGGTACCGCAGCAGGTCGAACTCGCGGGCGGCCAGGTCCAGGGCGGCGCCGTCCAGGTTCGCGGTGCGGGCGGCGGGGTCGATTTCCAGGCCGCCGACGGTCAGCAGCGCGGGCTGGCCCTCGCCGCCGGTGCGGCGCAGCACCGCGCGGATCCGCGCGTCCAGCTGGGCGATGCCGCAGGGCTTGACGACGTAGTCGTCGGCGCCGTGGTTCAGCGCCGCCACGATCTGCGGTTCCTCGTCGCGGGCCGTCAGCACCAGGATCGGCACCCGGCTGACGGCGCGCAGCATCCGCAGCACGCTGACGCCGTCGACGTCGGGCAGGCCCAGGTCGAGCACGACGAGGTCGGGCTCGTGCCGCTGTGCCTCGGTCAGCCCGGCCGCGCCGGTGGCGGCGCAGCGTGCGGCGTGGCCGCGATCGCCCAGCCCGCGCATGAGCGCGGAGCGGACCTCGGCGTCGTCCTCGATGACGAGAATGTGGGGCACGTCGGCCAGCGTATGCGGTCAGCCGCGGGATCGCGCCGTCGAAACCCCGGCTTGTCAGGGTCTTAGCGTGCTCTTAACCGAAGCGGGGCGATAATGGCCGGATGAGACGGGCCGCGGCAGGCATGGCACTGTGGATGGTGGTGGCGGTCGCGGCCATCGCCGGTGGCGTGGCCGCGATCCTGTTCACCGGCGCGGGCACGACCTCGACGCAGATCCTCAGTCCCGCGCAGGTTCGCGACGCCCTCGAGGACGCCGACACGACCACCAGCGGCGAGCCCGAGGAACCCGAGCCCAGCGGCGAGTCCGAGCCGCAGACCAAGACCACCGCGGCCGGAACCGTCACGGTCACCTGCCGCGGCGACGCGATCGCCAGCGACACCGTCACCCCGGCGGCGGACTGGGACGCCGACGACCCGGCCGGTAACGACGTCAAGCGCGAGGTCACCTTCACCACCGACCAGCCCACCGCACACGAAGCCTCCCAGGACGGTGGCGACACGCTGGTCGTGGCGTACACGTGCCGGTCCGGGGAGGTCGCGTGGGATTCCCGATTCGAGTGAGGCGTTAGAACTTCGGCGAGTCCGGTGCCTCCAGCAGCCCGAGCTTCAGCGCCGTCATCAGCGCCTGCGCCCGGTTGCCCGCCCCCAGTTTCTCGTACAGCTTCGAGATGTGCGTCTTGGCCGTGGATTCCGATACGTACAGCTGCTTGGCGATGCCCGCGACACTCATGCCGTCCGCCAGCAGTTTCAGCACCTGCGACTCGCGCGGTGACAACTGTGGACCGCTGGGCGTCAGGCGGCGCTTCATCGCCTCGGCCAGGTCGGCGGCGGTGAACGCGTTGGGCGTGGTCGCCGCGTGCCGGGCCGCCGAGACCACGTCGTCGGACGGCGCGCTCTTGGGCACGAACGCGCTGGCCCCCGCTTCCAGGGCGCCGAACAGCTGGTCATCCCCGGCGTACATGGTCAACACGACGATCCCCATGCTCGGGTGGGCCTTGCGCAGTTTGCGGGTCGCCTCCAGACCCGAACCGTCCGGCAGTCGTAGATCCATGATCACGACGTTCGGCTGCAACGCGGCCGCCTTGCGGAGTCCGTCCCCCGCTGATCCCGCCTCGGCGACGACCTCGAACTGCGGATCCCGACTGAACGCGTGGCGCAGTCCTTTGCGGATCAAATCGTGGTCGTCGACGATCAGGACGGTCGTGACGTCTTCGTTGGTATTGGGGCTATTCATGATGTGCTACTCCCTTACTGCTTCGGACGACACGGTACCCGGCCGATCGGACGGCGCGAGCAGCACCGCGACCGTTGTACCGTGTGGATCGCGGGGTCGGATCTCCAATGAGCCGCGGATACGCTCCGCGCGTTCGGACATAATGGTCAAACCGTAGCGGCCGTCGGCGCCTTCACCGGATACCCCGGTCCCGTCGTCGGCGACCTCGATGCGTGCGTAGGGCGGATCGACTTCGCAGGTGACCCACAGGTTCTCGGCACGGGCGTGTTTGCGGGCGTTGGTGATGGCCTCCTGCGCGATGCGCAGCAGTTCGGCCTCGGTGGCGGCCGGAAGCCGGGCCCCGCCCTCGTCGAGTGACAAGTGGACTCGCAGTCCCGCCGAGGAGCCCACGGTGCGCGCGTAGTCGGCGATGGCGGTGGTGAGTCCACCGTGGCGGTCGACCTCGCTGCGCAGCTCGAAAAGCGACAGTCGCAGCTCGGTGATGAGCCGGGTGACCTCGTCGCGCAACTCCTGCAACTGTTCGGCCGAGTCGGTGGCGTCGGCGGGCAGCTGCGCCAGCGCGTGGTCGATGCCGTATCCCAGCATTGCCAGCTCCTGCGCGATGCCGTCGTGGATCTCGCGGGCCAGCCGCTGCCGTTCCTCCATCGTGGCCAGTGACTGGACCTCTTCGAACAGCAGCGCCGTCTCCAGCCGCAGCGCCGCCCCGGTCGTTGACTCCACCGCGGCGTCGACGACGTCGGACGGGTAGGCGTCGGGCAGGTCGGACTCCAGCAGCACCAGGCCGACGGTGCGCCGGTCGGCCACCAGCGGGACCACCAGCGACGAGACCTGGCCGGTGCCGCTTCGGGCCAGCGAGGAGGTGCCGGTGTGGGCCTGCTGTCCGGCCCAGGTGTCGGCCAGCAGCGTGTTGGCGGGCAGCGAGGTCTCCCAGTCGACGCGTTCGCCCTCGCCGGTCTGGGCCAGCACGACCAGCCGGTTGCCGCCGCCGTGGGCGACCATGACCGCGGCCCGGTCGGCGGGTGCGGCCTGTCGCAGCCGTTCCAGCAGGTCGGCGGAGATGCCGCCGGGGTCGAGGGTGCCGCCGGGCAGCTGCCGGGCCACGGCCCGCAGCTGGGTCAACAGCGCGGTCGCCTCGGCGTAGGGCCGGGCGCCGGGCGGCATCTCGGCGTGCAGCAGTTGCCGCAGCCAGTGGCCGACGGCCGCCGCGATCAGGCCCAGTCCGATGGCGGAGATGACCGCGCGGGCGTACCCGGCGCCGTTGACGAACGGCGAGATCCAGGAGGTGACGCTCAACGCCGCGACGCACCCGATCGCCAGCAGACCCGCCTCGGTCAGGCCCGGGTAGCGCGACAGCACCGAACGGGGCTGGCGCACCGGCGCGGTCTCGTCGCGCAGTCCGCCGAACATGGCCGCGCCGCCCAGCGGGGCCAGCAGGAACGGCAGCATCCAGTTGTCACCGCCGTCGGGGCCCATCACCTGCGCGACGACGACGGCGATCTCGGCGAGGCGGCCCAGCCGCCCGAAGACGGGGTGGGCCGGGGCGAAGGTGCCCGGCAGCGAGACCACGGCCAGGACCAGGCACCACAGCAGCGCCCGCCCGACGGGCACGGTCAGCAGCCCGCTGATCAGGATGATGAGGAACAGTGCCGCACGCATGCACATGGAGGGCAGCAGCCAGTGCCGGTTGCGCCACAACCTGTCCTTCATAGACCCTTTTCCGTCTCAAGAGGTGCCGGTGTCCAGGGCTCCCTCGACGGGGAACGGCCCTTATTTCCGAGTTTTTTGACGCGTGTACATCGCCTCATAAGCCTCGGCGTACTTTTCCAAGACTACGTTGCGTTTGACACTCTGCTTGGGAGTGACTTCACCACTCTCCTCGGACAGTGGCGCGGGCAGCAACGTGAAGGTCTTGATCGACTCGGCCTTGGAGACGGTCTGGTTCGCCGAGTCGACGGCCTCCTGGACGGCGGCGATGGCGTCGGGGTCGTCGACCAGTTGCTCGAAGGTCGTGTCGGCGGGTTTCCCGGCGCGTTCCAGCCAGCCGGGCAGCGCCTCGGGGTCCAGCGCGACCAGCGCCGAGACGAACGGCTTGCCGTCGCCCAGGACCAGGCACTGACCCACCAGCGGGTGGGCGCGGATGACGTCCTCCAGCGGCGCGGGCGCGACGTTCTTGCCCGCCGCGGTCACGATGATCTCCTTGCTGCGACCGGTGATCTTCAGGTAGCCGTCCTCGTCGATCTCGGCCTGGTCGCCGGTCTTGTACCAGCCGTCGACGAAGCTCTCGGCCGTGGCGGTGTCGTTGTTCCAGTAGCCGCCGAACACCTGCGGGCCCTTGACGAGCAGTTCCTTGTCGTCGGCGATCTTGATCGAGGTGCTCGGGATGGGCTTGCCGACGCTGCCGATGCGGTGGGCCTTGTCGATGTTCAGCGACACGACCGGCGAGGTCTCGGTCAGTCCGTAGCCCTCGTAGATGGTGATGCCGACGCCGCGGAAGAAGTGCGCCAGCCGCTCACCCAGCGGGGCGCCGCCGGAGATGGCGCGGTCGCACTTGCCGCCGACGACCGTGCGCAGCTTGCTGTACACGAGCTTGTCGAAGATCGCGTGCTTGATGCGCAGGCCCAGGCCGGGGCCGCCGGTGTCCAGCGCCTTGCTGTACTCGATGGCGGTGCGCTCGGCGGCGTGGAAGATCTTGTCCTTGCCGCCGTCGGTGGCCTTCTGCTCGGCGCCGTTGTAGACCTTCTCGAACACGCGGGGCACCGCGACCAGGAAGGTGGGGCGGTAGGTGGCCAGGTTCTCGACCAGCACCTTGTAGTCGGAGATGTGGCCGACCTTGACCCGCGACTGCACGCAGCCGATCTGGATGATCCGGGCCAGGACGTGCGCCAGCGGCAGGAACATCAGGGTCGTGGAGTCGTGGCTGAACATCGACTGCAGCTCGGGCAGGATGTTGCAGATGTCGGAGACCAGGTTGCGGTGGGTCAGCACGCAGCCCTTGGGACGTCCGGTGGTGCCGGAGGTGTAGACGATGGTCGCCAGGTCGTCGGCCTTGACGGCGCTGCGACGGGCGTCGATGTCGATCTCGGAGCCCTTGCCGGACTCGGTGAGCGTGTCCAGTCCGCCCTCGTCGATGGTCCACACGTTGGCCAGCGCCGGGATGTCGTCGCGCACCGAGGCGACGGTGGCGGCGTGCTCGGTCGTCTCGGCGATGCACGCGACCGCGCCGGAGTCCGACAGCACCCATTTGACCTGCTCGGCGCTGGAGCTGTCGTAGATGGGGACGGTGACCGCCCCGGCCGCCCAGATCGCGTAGTCGCACAGAGTCCACTCGTAGCGGGTCTTCGACAGCAGTCCGACCCGGTCGCCGGGGCCGACCCCGGCCTCGGCCAGGCCGCGGGCCACGGTCGCGACCTGGGCGTGGAACTCGGCGACGGTGACGTCGCGCCAGCCGCCGCCCTCGGGTACGGCGAACAGCGGGTGGTCGGGATAGTTGTCGGCGTGAGCCCACAGATCAGTGGTGGTGGTGTGGTCGTCGGCGTTGTCGAAGACCGGTGGGACAGAGAATTCGCGCACGGTGGACTCCAGTTAATGCGATCACGGCGAATTAATCGACGCGAAATTCCGTGGTGCTCGGAACGAAACATGATATGCAGCACGCTACCGCTGGGTATGCGGGATTGTACAGAGCAGGGCAGGATACGGCGATGACACAACTCGATCTCATTCTTGAAACATACGTGCACGCTACCTCGGAATCGGTGGCCGGCGCGGTGAGTGAACCCGGATTCGCCCGGGAATTGTGGCCATTGTGGAGTGTAGTGGTGTCGGAGGATCGCGGACCGTTGGGGGTGCGGTGGCTGCTGGACGACGCCCGGTACTCGGGCTCGACGGAGGTGTGGGTCGAAGCGGTGGCGTCCGATGCCTGTGTACTGCACACATTCGTGAGGGTCGATCGCCGTGGCGGCTCGGTATCGGCCTGGCGACGACGGCGGGTGCGTGACCGGATGGTCAAGACACTGTGGCGGTTCAAGGACGATGTCGAAGGTCGCGTCGCACACTCGGGCGGGTAATGTCTGCAAGCATGGTCGACTCGTCAACCCAGTCCATCTCGATCGCCGCGCCCGCCGCGGTCATCGCCGAGGTGATCGCCGACTTCCAGCATTATCCTGAGTGGATCAGCGGCATGAAGTCCACCGAGGTGCTGGAGGAGTTCGACGACGGCTACGGCCACCTGGTGCGGTTCCACCTGGACGCCGGGGTCTTCAAGGACGTCTACGAACTGCGCTACGAGTACTCCGACGACCTGACCCGGATCAGCTGGACCCTCGACCAGCCATCCTCGGTGCAAAAGGCGCAAGTCGGTTCATACGACCTGAGCGAACACGACGACGGCACCACCGTGGTGACATATACCCTCGCGGTCGATTTGAGTATCCCGATGCTGGGTATGTTCAAACGCAAAGCCGAGAAGATGATTATGGATTCGGCTTTGAAGGAACTGAAGAAACGGGTGGAGGCCGCGGAATGACCCTCGCGATCGGCATTGACATCGGCGGAACCAAGGTGCTCGGCGGTGTCGTCGACCCCGAGGGGAAGGTACTGGCCTCGACGCTGCGGCCAAGCCCGGCACAGGAACCGGTGAAGATCCGCGAGGTGGTCACCGAGATCATCGAGGACCTGCGGCGCGACCACGAGGTCTCGGCCATCGGTGTCGGCGCCGCGGGCTGGATCGACGAGAAGCGCTCGACGGTCCTGTTCGCCCCGAACCTGGCGTGGCGCAACGAACCGCTGCGCGACGGACTCATGTCCAATATCGACATACCGGTGGTGGTGGAGAACGACGCCAACGTCGCCACCTGGGCCGAGTTCCGGTTCGGCGCCGGACGCAAGGCCAACAGCGCGGTGCTGTTCACCGTCGGCACCGGCATCGGCGGCGGCATCGTGCTGGAGGGCAACCTGGTGCGCGGCGCCCACGGCATCGCGGCCGAGTTCGGCCACACCCTCGCCGTCCCCGGCGGCATCACCTGCGGCTGCGGCCGTTCCGGCTGCCTGGAGCAGTACGCCAGCGGCAGTGCCCTGGTGCGGGTGGCGCGCCGCGCGGCGCTCGACGCCCCCGGCAAGGCCCGCAAGCTGCTGGAGGCCGCCGACGCCAACCCGGCCGCCATCACCGGACCGATGGTCACCCAGGCCGCCCGCGACGGCGACCCGGTCGCCATCGCCGCGTTCGACGAGATCGGCGGCTACCTGGGCGAGGCGCTGGCCGACATGATCCAGCTGTTCGACCCGGACGTGGCCATCATCGGCGGCGGCGTCATCAAAGCCGGTGAGCTGCTGCTGAAACCGGCCCGCGACCGCTTCGAGGCGGTGCTGCACGCCCGGGGTCAGCTGCCGGTCGGCCGGATCACCGCGGCCGAGATGGGCCCCGAGGCGGGGATCATCGGCGCCGCCGACCTGGCGCGCCGCTAACCGCGGCTGTCTTCCGTCACTCGCATGAGTTTCGGCCGTCGACTCGTGCCGGAATCGGGAACGACCCGCTTAGCCTCTGTTGCGCTCGAACCGCCTACCAGCGCAACGGAGAACCGTGAACCAGCAGTATCCCTACCCCGACGGCCCCGGCTACGGGTCGCAGCCCGACCAGGAACCGGTGCCCACGGCCAGCTACGACCTGGAGCCGCAGCCCGGCTACGACCCCACCTCCTCGATGCAGGTGATGGGCACACCGCCGCAGCAGCCCGGCTACGGCCCGCCGCCTCCCGGGGCGATGCCGCCGTCGCCGCCACCGAAGAAGTCCAGCACCGGATTGATCGTCGGCCTGGGGGTCGGCGTCATCGTCCTGATGCTCCTGGGTGGAGCCGCGGTGTGGTTCTTCCTGCTCGGCGGTCCCGGGGGTGGTGGCCCGGGCGGTGCCGACTCCGCGGACGGCAAACAGAATCCCTTCCCCGACAGCTACACGTCCACCGAGGCGCCGCCCCCGGACGGCGAGACCTGGGCGATGAGCAAGCCCGAGTCCTACGACAAGTGCGTCGACCTCAACCTGACCGGTGTGGAGAAGGTGATTCCGTTCGAGGGCAACCCGGAGGGCACGACCACGCCCGACGGCGAGAACACCGGCAGGATGGTCTGCGAGGCGACGATGGTCGGTGAGACCAACGACGCCGGATACCACCCCACCGGAACCTTCTATGTGGACTTCGACGCCGCCAAGGACGCCACCGAGGCCGGTGAGGAGTACGCCAAGATCTGGGACATCGCCACCGGATACGGCGACGGCAAGAAGCTCGACATCGGCGAGGAGGCCGAGGTCCGGACCAAACTCGACAACAACGTCAGGGATGTCGCCATCGCCTACCGCGTCGGCAACGTCACCGGACTGGCGAGAATCAGCGTCAACTTCAGCACCCACTTTAAGGAACCGGACCAGCAGATGCTGACCAACGTCCTCACCGACGTGATCTACTCCGGCCTCAACTGAGACCGCAGCCGCCGCGCGGGTTCGCCCGCGCGGCTCAGTCGCGCTTGTAGCCGACCACCAGCTCGGAGGCCAGCTGCTCGCAGAACAACCCGATGTCGGTGATGACGCCGGTCGCCTGGGCCGAACCCCGGTCGGCCAGCTTCGTCACCGTCGCCGGGTTGATGTCCACACTCACCAGTGGGACGGTGGCGGGCAGCATGTTGCCGGTCGCGATCGAGTGCAGCATCGTGGCGACCATGATCGCGAAGCCGACCCCGTCCAGGGCCCGGCGCATCGCCCGCTGACCGTCGATGACGTCGGTGTACACATCGGGCAGTGGGCCGTCGTCGCGCACCGAACCCACCAGCACGAACTGCTTGCCCTTGTTGACCATCGCGTGCATGACACCCGAGCGCAGCACGCCCTCGGACACCGCGTCGGCGATGGAACCCGCTGCCCGGATCCGGTTGATGGCCCGGATGTGGTGCTCGTGACCGTGCGGGACGCCGTGTCCCTTGTCGAGGTCGACGCCCAGCGAGGTCCCGTACAGGGCCGACTCGATGTCGTGGGTGGCCAGCGCGTTGCCCGCGAACAGGACGTCGACGTAGCCCTCCTCGATGAGCGCCACCAGCGCGGGCGCTGCTCCGGTGTGGACGATCGCGGGGCCGCCGACCCACAGGATCTTCTCGCCGCGCGCCTTGACGTCGCGCATCTTCTCGGCGACCTGCCGCACCAGCAGCGCCTGCGGCTTCTCGCTGGAGACCTCGGAGGTCATGAACTCGAAGGACGACTCGGACGGGTCGCCGCGCTCGGGCTCGGGCAGCGGGGTGACCTTGACGCCGTTGATGCCGCACACGATCTGCTCACCGGCGCGCACGTCCGAGACCGGGATGGTGCGGGCGATCTCGCCGTCGATGACGATGCCGCAGTCCATCTCGGGGTTGACGACCTTGATCCAGGTGCCCTCGACGCGCACCTTGGTGTCGAGGTTGGTGGTGGAGTAGAAGTCGTCGGGGAACACCCCGTCGTGCGGAGCGGGGCGCAGCAGCGCGGTGCCGGGGTCGATCTTGTTGGCGCCGTGGGTCTGTAGCCGCATCACGATGCGGTCCAGCTGCTCGTGGTCATCATTGAGGACGGTGAGCTTCACATAGGACTCGTCGGTGTGGGTGCGGCCGACGTCGAGCTTCTCGATCCGGTAGTCGCCGGAGTATTCGAGTACGTCGTCGAGCACCCGCGCGAAGGTGCCGGAGTCGAGAATGTGTCCCCGGATCTCGACTGTCTCGCTGTACACCACGTGAAGCCCTCCATTATCGAAACGCGCGCCAAAACACCGACGCTAACTCACCGCTTCGACCACCGACATCGCAGGTCAGCCTTTCGTGCGGGGCGGCTGGGCGGCTCGGCGCCCGCGTAGTCTCGGTGCCGTCATGCTTGCCCTGTCGCTTCCCGTTTTCGCCGTCTCGTGCTGGCTCGGCTGTTACCTGTTGGCCCGCGATCCCGCCAAGCCGCTGCTGCGGCGCATGGCGGTGGGCCTGCTCGGCTACGCCGCCGCGATCGGCCTCGCCGGTGTCCCGGTCGCGGACGTCGCCCTGCTCGGCGTACCCGCGATCGCCTGGACGGGGGTGCTGCTGCGGCTGCCCGCCGACCGCGAGGTGTCGCGTTTGGACCCGTGGTGGCGCTGGGGCTACGCGCCGGTGGCGGCCCTCGCGGTGCTCGCGGCCGCACTGTCTGGCTCGCGGACGGGCCTGGCGATCGTGTTCGCGCTGCTCGCAGCCGGGCTGGTGGCAGCGTTCGCGGTAACGCTGCGCCGCCACGTGGGTCGGGCTGCTGGGTCGGGGCTGCTCGGGCTGCTCCTGCTGGTCACCGTCCTGTTCGGACTCGGTATCGCCGGACTGTTGCTGGGCCTCGACCTGTTGCCGTCCGCCGTCGTGCTGGCCGGGATTGGGGCCGACCTCGTCGTGCTGGGCATCCTGGTCGCCTACGTCGACGCCCTCGACGAGGGCCAGCGGCTGCGCGCCGACCTGCTGCGCTCCGCCGTCCTGGCCGCGCTGGTCGCCCTCCTGTTCGCCGCCCAGGTGTGGCTGGCCATGGCGCTCGGCCCCGGACCCACGCCCGGGCTGACCCGGCTGCTGTACGGCTGCGTCGGCGCCGCCATCGTCGTCCAGGTGCTGGCCGCCCCCGTCCATCGCGCCCTCGATCGGCTGATGCTCGGCAAGGCCGTCACCGCCGAGCGCGCCGAACTGCGCGACGCCATCGACGCCCTGCCCCGGCGGGGGCCACTGGACGATGTGGACGCCGAGGAGTTCGCCAGGCTCACCCGCCGGGCGCTGAGCCACTACGGCGATCTGGGCCGCCTCGTGTCCAGCCCGCTGACCGCGCTGCCCGTCATCGACGCCCGGTTGGCCGCCCGGGGTGCCTCCGACGTGCCGCTGGAGCGGGCCGCCGAGCTGAAGGCCGTGCTGCGCGAAGGCATCGAGCGCCTCAAACCGTCCGGCGACTTCGGGCTGTCCGACGAGTGGCGCCACTACAACGCGCTGCACTACGTCTACGTCGTCGGCCTGCGCCCCTACAGCCAACGCGCCCGCCACGACGGCCTGTCCAGCCTCGACAAGAAGGTGCTCCAGTGGTTCCGCACCGCCGTTCCGCAACGGTCGCTGCACAACTGGCAGAACGCCGCCGCCCGCCTCATCGCCGACACCCTGCGCGACATGTGACCGACGTCGCCGCCGATTCGCCCCGGTTGGCAGCGCTTGGCAGTGCCGGGTGTGTACGTGGCAGTAAAGCCTGACCAGTGTCGATGTCATCCCGCTCAACGACTCGACACCGAAAGGCAAAACCGTGAACACCGTTAACATCGCCCGTCCCGCCGACTCCGCCGTCTCCGTCAAGAGCGACAGGTTCCTGCGGCTGGTCCTGCGCCTCGACGCGGTGGCGACCCTCGGCTCCGGAGCGCTCATGGCCGCCGGAGGCGGCCTGCTGGCCGAACCCACCGGCATCCCCGCCGGTGCCGCCCACGGCATCGGCGCCTTCCTCGTCGTGTACGCCCTCGCCGTCGGGGTGCTGTCGTTTCGGCCCGTCATCAACCGGGCCGCGGCCTGGACCGTCGTCGGCCTCAACACCCTGTGGGTCATCGACTCGGTGGCCACCCTGGTGGCCGGGTTCTGGGAGCTGACCGCGATGGGCACCGGCTTCATCATCGTCATGGCGGTCGTGGTGGCCGCGTTCGCCGAGCTCCAGTACGTCGGCATCCGCCGACTCAAGTGAAACCGCCGTCGCCGCCACCGGGACACAGTGACCGGTGGCGGCACGGACATGTCACCCGGCGCGGACCGCCCGGCCTTAGGATGCGGACAGCCCCTATGGAACGGAAGTGATCCCATGAACCTGCGCGAGGAGTCGGCCGCCATCGCCGCCGACCTGGTGGCGCTGCGACGCCGGCTGCACCGCATCCCCGAACTCGGTCTCGATCTGCCCAAGACGCAGGCGGTCGTGCTGGAGGCGCTGTCGGGGCTCCCGCTGGAGGTGTCCACCGGGGAGGTGCTGTCCTCGGTGACGGCAGTGCTGCGCGGCGGCAGGCCGGGTCCGACGGTGCTGCTGCGCGGTGACATGGACGCGCTTCCCGTCGCCGAGGAGTCGACCCAGCCATGGCGCTCCGAGCACGACGGCAGCATGCACGCGTGCGGGCACGACCTGCACACCGCGGGCCTCATCGGTGCCGCCCGGCTGCTGTCGGCACACCAGGACGAGCTGGCCGGGAACGTGGTGTTCATGTTCCAGCCCGGCGAGGAGGGCCACGACGGTGCCGCGCACATGATCGCCGAGGGGGTGCTGGCGGCGGCCGGTGGCCCGGTCGACGCGGCCTACGGCATCCACGTGTTCTCGTCGATGCTCCCCAAGGGAGTGTTCGCGTCCCGGCCGGGACCGTTGATGGCGGCGTCCGACGGCCTGTTCGTCACGGTGACCGGCTCGGGCGGCCACGGTTCGCGCCCGCACGACGCCCTCGACCCGATCCCGGTGGCCTGCGAGATGGTCACGGCCCTGCAGACGATGGTCACCCGCCGCTTCGACGCCTTCGAACCGGTGGTGCTGACCGTGGGCGTCTTCAACGCGGGCACTCGGCGCAACATCATCCCGGACGAGGCCAGCTTCGAGGCCACGGTGCGAACCTTCTCGTCCGAGATCGGCGACCAGATCGCCGAGTACGCGGTCAAGACCTGCCAGGACATCGCCGCCGCCCACGGGATGCGCGCCGAAGTCCGCTACGACCGCGAGTACCCGGCCACCGTCAACGACGCGGCCGAGACCGACTTCGCCGCCGCGACCGTGCGCGAGGTGTTCGGCGAGGACCGCTACGCCACGCTTCCCAACCCGCTCATGGGTTCGGAGGACTTCTCGCGGGTACTGGCCGCGGTGCCCGGCGCCTACGTGTTCCTGGGCGCCTGCTGCGACGAGGACCCGGCCAAGGCTCCCACCAACCACTCGCCCCGGGCGGCCTTCGACGACTCGGTGGTCGCCGACGGCGCCGCGCTGCTGGCCGAGCTGGCGGTGCGGCGGCTGGCCCGGGGCTAGCGACTGTCCTAGACCGCGACCTGCGCCTCGACGAGGTCGAACAGCGCGGCCGCGATCGGCCGGACGTCGTCCAAAGTGTCCAGCCCGGCCACCTCCTCGCGGGTGAACCAGCCGAAGGGGTGGTCGGGCGTGGTGACCTGTTCGGCCGACTCGGCGACGGCCAGGTACTTGAAGTCGATGTGGACGTGCGCGTCGCGGATGTGGTTGTCGCCGTTGGGAATCGGGTGCTCGATGACCCACACCGGCAACTGCATCGGAATGGTGGTGTCGGTGGTCTCCAGATACGGCGGCCGGTGCGTGCCGACGAGGCGCAGCCCGTCCAGGCCGGTCTCCTCGCAGGCTTCCCGCAGCGCCGCCTCGCGCGGCGTCTCGTCGTCCTCGACGTGCCCGCCGGGCTGCATCCAGACCCCGAACAACGGGTGTTTGATGAGGCCGACCCGCCAGCCGTGCTCGGGGTCGCGGTGGAAGACGAAGACGCTGGCGGTGTCGTGCTTGATCATGGTTGCCCTTCTCCTAGCGGTGCCGGAGGGCGATCATGCCACGGGGGTGGGACTCGCGTCGTCTGGTTTACGCCACAGCGGCAGCGCCCGCACGCCGAGGTAGACGACGAAACCCAACGGCCCCAACAGGATGGTCAGGACCAGCACCGGGGCCATGACCAGCGGGTGCACGCCGCGCTCCCGCGCGTCCAGGTACTCCCAGCGACCGACGAACAGGTCGAAGGCGATGAAGTGGGCCCAGCCCAGCGCGCCCCCGACATCGGTGCTCAACAGCTCGGCCACCCCGTCGGGGGTCGGGTTGGCCACGGCGGGCAGCAGTTCGCCCAACAGCGGCACGGCCAGGATCACGTAGATCGCGGCGGCCGGGAGCGCGATCAACGGCGACCCCACGATCCGCCGCGTCCACCCCCAGGTGGGCGCGACGATCATGAGCAGCCAGAACGGGGCGGCGAGGTAGAAGACGAGGTTGAACATGGCCTGATACACGGGGGGCTCCTCAATGCGGATAACGAAGCTATCTATTATCGATAGCGATAGTATCCGTTCTTGGCGGAGATTGCCAGACCGTCGTCGATCCCAGTGCCTCAGTCCTCGTGCAGCGACACACCGCGCACATGCTCGGCATCGCTGAGCGCCGAGGTCAGCTTGCCGATGTTCCCGCGCCCCCGCACCGTCAGCGTGGTCTTGCGGACGTCGTCCTCACCAGTGCGCTCGGTGCTCACCTCGGTGACGGTGAACCCCCGACTGGTACACAACTTCAGGGCATCCTCCAGCGCCTTCCCCGTCGTGTACGTCAACCGCAACCGCCCCGAATGCTTCGCGTAGCGCCCGATGAACCGCTCCAACGGCTGCAACCCCGACACGATCCCCAGGTGCACCACGGTGGCCCCCACGGCGATCAACGGCATCCCCGCCGTACACACCATGGCGATAGCCGTGGTCGACCAGATCGACGCCGCCGTGGTCATACCGAACACCAGGTTGCGATGGAAGAAGATCACCCCGGCGCCCAAGAACCCGATACCCGACACGATCTGCGCCGCGATCCGCGAGGTGTCGGTGACCTCCCCGTCGGCCCCCGGAAAACCGTACTTACTGGCCAGGGTGAACAACGCCGCGCCGACGGCGATGATGGCGTGGGTGCGCATCCCGGCGGGTTTGCCCTCGAACTCGCGCTCGGCGCCGATCAACGTGCCGAGCAGGACGGCGAGAGCCAGCAGGCCGAGTTGCGTCCAGAACACGCCTACGACTTTACGCCGAATCCGGCTCCAGCAACCGAGAACGCAACCGCTCCACGGCTTCCGGCCCAACACCCAAACCCTTGTGGACAAAACCCTCGAACGACCCGTACCGCCCCTCCGCCTCAGCGAAGGCGGCCTCCAGGTACTTCGGATCCTGCGACAACAACGGCCGGAACACTTGGGCCTCCACCCGCGACACCCCCAAACCCTCCATCAGAGCGATGGCCGAGGGCAGGAAATACAAGTCGGACAACAGAAAGTCATCGAAGATCTCCACCCGGGTCACCCCGACGAGCTTCAACACGATCGCGGCCAACCACCCGGTCCGGTCCTTCCCGGCGGTGCAGTGGAACAACAACGGCAACGCGTCACCCTCGGTGATCCGCCGCAGAGCGGCGGCGAACCCGGCCCGATCGTCGTCCTTGGACACGAAACCCCGATAGACGTCGATCATGGACCGATGGGCCTTGCCATCCCCCAGCGCCCGGTTGATCAACTCCCAGTCACCCGACTTGGCCAACGAGTAGAACCCGTCCAAACTGCCACCGCCC
The DNA here is from genome assembly GCF_000024545.1 of Stackebrandtia nassauensis DSM 44728. Taxonomy (GTDB): domain Bacteria; phylum Actinomycetota; class Actinomycetes; order Mycobacteriales; family Micromonosporaceae; genus Stackebrandtia; species Stackebrandtia nassauensis. The sequence continues at coordinate 5,158,982 of NC_013947.1, read as the reverse complement.
ACGGGCAACGACACCGGCGTCAAACCCTCGGGCAGCCGATCGGCACCCCCGAAACTCACCTCACCGGGCAACCGGAAATCCACCACCGCCCGCAAACCCATACCCGCCAAGGTCTCCACGTCCGCGTCGGACAACGTGGCCAGCGACCCCGACCGGTACAACAACCCATGCCGGGTACGCCGACCATCACCGGTGCGGTACCCGCCGAGATCGCGCAGGTTGGGTGAACCGGACAGCTTCGGCTCCGTGGTGTCGGACACGACCGCAGCCTATCCCGGCTTCCCCGCCCCGTCAGTTCGCGGCGTCGAGGCCGCGGCGGGTCAGCAGGGGTTCGATGCGGGGGTCGCGGCCGGCGAAGTCGCGGAAGGCGGCCATCGGGTCGACGCTGCCGCCCTTGGCCAGCAGGCGCTGGCGGAAGCGGTCGCCGTTGTCGCGTTCGAGGCCGCCGTTGTCCTTGAACCACTCCACCGTGTCGGCGTCGAGGATCTCGCTCCAGATGTAGGAGTAGTACCCGGCCGAGTAGCCGCCCGCGAAGATGTGTCCGAAGTAGGTGCTGCGGTAGCGGGGGCGGACTTCGGGGACGTTGATTCCGGCTGCCGCCAGGGCTTCGGCCTCGAAGCGTTCTACTGTGGCCCGGGGGTCGGCGTCGTCGGGGACCTCGTCCAGGCTGAGGCGGTGCCAGGCCTGGTCGAGCAGGGCCGCGGCCAGGTATTCGGTGGTCTTGAAGCCCTCGTTGAAGCCTTGCGAGGCCACCAGTTTCTCGCGAAGCTTGTCCGGCATGACCTCGCCGGTCTCGTGGTGGCGGGCGTAGTTGGCCAGTACTCGGGGCCACAGGCTCCACATCTCGTTGACCTGTGAGGGGTACTCGACGAAGTCGCGCGGCACCGTGGTGCCCGTGAAGCGGGGGTAGTGGACGTCGGAGAACAGGCCGTGCAGGGCGTGGCCGAACTCGTGGAACATCGTGGTGACCTCGGTGAAGGTCAGCAGCGTTTTGGTGCCCGGTGGGGGTTTGGGGATGTTGAGGTTGTTGACGACGACGGGGCGCTGGTCGAACAGGCGGGACTGGTCGACCAGGCAGTTCATCCACGCGCCGCCGTTCTTGGAGTCGCGGGAGTAGAAGTCGGCCAAGAAGAGGCCGAGGGGGGTGGAGTCGGCGTCGAAGACCTCGAAGACGCGGACGTCGGGGTGGTAGACCGGGAGGTCGAACCGTTCGGTGAAGGTGATGCCGTACAGCTGGTTGGCGGCGTGGAAGACGCCGTTGGTGAGGACGCTGTCGAGTTCGAGGTAGGGGCGCATCGCCTCGCCGTCGAGGTCGTAGTGCTTGGCGCGCAGCTGTTCGGTGGCCAGGGCCCAGTCCTGGGGTTCGAGGGAGTCCTGGCCCAGGACCTCGGCGCGTTCGGCGGCTTCGACGCGGACGTTGGCCACCGCGGCGGCGGCCAGTTTGGCCAGACGTTCGGCGACGACGGTCGCCGAGTCGGCGGTTTGGTCTTCGATGATGTACGCCGCGTGGTTGTCGTAGCCCAGCAGGCGGGCGCGTTCGGCGCGCAGGCGGACGATGCGCAGCAGGGTGGCGGAGTTGTCGTGGGCGGCGCCGTCGTTGCCGCGGGCGATCGAGGCTTGGTACAGCTCGCGGCGCAGCTCGGCGTCGGTGAGGGATTCCAGTTGGCTGGGCACCGTGTGGTTGTTGAGCGTCAACAGGTATTTCCCGGAAAGGCCCCGGTCGGCGGCGGCCGAGGCCGCCGTCTCGATGGAGCCCTGGGAGAGTCCGTCCAGGCGCTCGGCGTCGTCGACAATGACCGCGGCCGCGTTGGTGGCGGCCAGCTGGTTCTGCGCGAACAACGTCTCCAGACTGGACAGTTCCTCGTTGAGGGCGCGCAGTCGTTCCTTGTCGGTGGCCGACAGTTTCGCTCCGGCGCGCACGAAGTCCAGGTGGTAGCGGCGGGTCAGCCAGCGGGACTCGTCGTCGAGATCGGAGTCGTCCAGGGCGTCGTACACGGCGGCGACCCGGGCGAAGAGTCGTTCGTCCAAAGTGATCGCGTCGCGGTGCGCCGACAGCAGCGGTGCCACCCGGCTCTGGACCTCGCGGACCCGCTCGTTGGTGTCGGCCGCGGCCTTGTTGAAGAACACCTTGGCCACCCGCCTCAGGGTGCCGCCCGTGCGTTCCAGCGCCACGACCGTGTTGTCGAAGGTCGGCGGCTCGGTGGCGGCCGCGATCGCCTCGACCTCGGTGCGCTGCTCGGCCATGCCGATCTCGAAGCCGGGCAGGTAATCGGCGTCGGTGATGTCGGCCAGCGGTGGCAGCTGGTACGGCAGTGTGCTGGGCGCTGTGAAGGGGTTCTCGTCGGTCACCCAGGTCAGGGTACCCACGGTCGCGGACCTACGATGGGCGGTATCAGCTCACCGGAGGGCGGTTCGCGGCTTGCGTACGTGTTTTGACATAGCCGAACATGAGGAGTATCACGCTGCCCGGGACCTGCTGATCCGACGCTGCCGCGAATGGGCGGCCGAACACGACCGGCCCAGCGACGACACCATCGTCATGTCCGCTTTGGACTCCAGGCACTACGGCCCCGACGGACGGCTCACCTACTGGACCCCCTGGCACGTCCGCTACTTCCTGCTGGAGTGGATTCCGCGCTACATGGACGCCGAATCCGGGGAACTCGACCGCGCCCCCGAGGTGCTGCGCACCATGCTGCGCTTCATCACCGACTACGGGCTGCGCGACCCCCGTGGCGCCGCGCCGCAGGACAACGAGAAGGCCATCGACGCCACCGCGCCCAGCTTCGCCGAGGCCGTCGACGACACCGCACGCTTCGGCGTCAGCAAGTTCTGGACCCGGGTCGCCCGCACCCACGGCGTCGACGTCGCCGATCCCGGGGCCGTGTCACGGTTCCAGGAACAGGTGCGCGCCGGTGAGGTCGAGGTCGACGAGGAACTGCTGACCCGGCTGCTGGCCGACTCCTCGGCCCGGCAGCCGCTGGGGGAGGGGCGGGCGCTGGCGCAACTGCCGGTGAAGCTGCCCTCGACGCTGGAGCTGGGCGAGGCCGCCGACGCCAGCCCGGTCGTGATCCGGCTGCGGGGTCTGGTCGAGTGGCTGGGCAGCGAGGGCCGGCCCGTGACCGGTACCGGCGCGCTGCGGCGTCCCGACGCCCGCAAACTCGCGCAGCGGCTGGACATCGAGCTGGCCGACGTGCCGCTGTACGTCGCCTGGTCCAAGCGGACCCGGCTGGCCCGGCAGTACCGGGGCAAGCTGGTGCCGGTCGCCAAGTCCGCGAGCCTGCTCGACGACCCGCTGACGCTGTGGCGCCGCGCCTTCGACACCCTGGGGCAGATCGGGCCCGAGGTGTTCCGCTCGGTGCCCGGCGAGGACGGCTCGATGCTGGAGTTCACCTACGCCGACGTGCTGCCCGACGTCCTCAACTCGCTGTACAGCCTGCCCGAACCGATGCCGCTGCTGCGGCTGGGCGAGACGGTGTGGCAGTACAGCTGCGGCGTCTTCTTCGACCTGGACTCGATCTCGGCGCAGCACGCCGCCGTCGAGCGCGGCCTGGTCAACAACGACCTGGAACGGCTGTGGCAGGTGCTGGAGGAGCTGGGCGCCGCCTACCGCTCCCACGGTGTCGCCGACGCCATGTTCCGCGAGGACCTCACCGAGTTCGACCCCGAGACCGGGGAACCGTTGAGCCCCTTCGATCCCGAGACCACCGTCCGGCTCGCCGAGGACCTGGTCATTCCGGGCGAGTTGGCGGAGCTGACCGACCTGGGCACCTGGGCGCTGCGCGACCGGATGCTGGCCGAGGGCCGCGAGGCCGGACTCGTCGGGGAACTGGCGGACTGCGACGCGGCCGAGATGCTCGGCGTCGTCACCCAGCACTACCCGCTGGAGACCCGGGTCGTGGAGGTCTCGGGCTGGCTGAAGTCCAACGAGTCCAGTATCGAGACCCTTGTGGACGTCGCTCGCGCCACGCCGCTGCGCTCCCGGGCCGCGGCGATACTGCAACTGCTGTACGACGTGGACTCCGGTGCGCCGAAACTGTTGCGCCGCATGCGTTCCGACCCCGGTATCGGTCCGGCCGCCCTGGTGTGTCTCGTGGAGACCGGGGTACTGGACATGATGGACTTGACCGAACCGGAACGGCAGCTGCTGACCGCCGAGTCCTCGCTGCGGCTGATGGAGATGGACGGACCCGAGGCCATCATCAAGGGCCTGGGGGAGCTGCCGGGCATCGACGCGCGCGCCGTCCTGGACCGGGTCATGTCCTCGGGCCACCCCGACCGTCGCGCGCTCGACGAGTTCCGGTGCCTGGTCGTGGAACCCATGGGCCGTCAGGGTCTGGCCAACCGTCCCAAACCGCCGCCCAAGCCCGCTCCCGGGCGGCTGGGCGCCACCCGACGGGCCCGGGCCCGTCGGCGCGGCCAGTCCTGAGCCGTCCTCAGTCCTTCGGTGGCAGCGCGTAACCCGCGTGGTCGCGGAAGTGAAGGTCCCAGTCCTCGGGGACGTACTTCCGGCACAGCTTGCGGCTCAGCGAGGAGCACAGGATCGCGTCCACGTCGTCGGGGTCGGCGGCCGGGTGCTTGGGGATCACCGACGTCAGTGAGACCAGCTCGCGACCCGGCAGCAGTATCCACCATGGATACTCCCAGCTGTCGCGGGACTGCACCATGCCCACCCGATCGGCCCCGGATGCGTCCACTTTCTCCGCCGCCCACACGTAGTCGGCCTGCCAGGACCGGTGCCAGTTGAAGCGGGTCTCCATCTCGGAGGCCGTCAGCGTCGCCCCCTCGCCCACCAGGCGCCGGGGCATGCCGTAGCCCAGCGACAGCACGCCGGTCAGCGCGAGCCCCGCGAACATCCCGATGACAACTACAATGGACACGATGCGGCGCCATTCGCGTCGAAACCGGTGCCGCAACACCGAATCCAGCCACAGTCCCGCCAGCGGCACCGCCAACACCAACGCGTACAGCAGCAGCCGGTTGCCCCACGGCTGCCACTTGACGGTGGCCACGTACAGCACCACCGTCACCCCGACGGCCACCGCGTAGCCGCGCAGCGGTCCGGCCCGGGTGGGCGAGACCCGACGGGCCGCGACCAGCGCGGCCGCGAAACCGATGAGCGCCAACACCCCGGTGATCGGGAAGGACACCTTGTCCTCGTTGGGATGCCAGGCCCGCTCCGGGTAGTCCCGGCCCTGGAACGTGATGTCGGGGTCCTCGGGATCGACGCCCAGCGCCTCGGAGATCGCGATGACGACGTCGCCGACCGGCTGGGTGAACCCCGGTACGTCCAGCGCGGTCTGGCCGATGCGCAGCGCGTTGACGAACACCGACGCGGGATCGTGGCGCTGCATCGGGATCGAGTCGCGCACCCGCTCGGGTCCCAGCGGGTGGCCGAACTCGGCCACGACGCGGCCCAGAAACGGCCCCACCAAGGCGAAGCCCAGCACCACGATCACGATCGAGGCCACCACGGTGCGGGTCACGTGCGCGGCCCGGCGGGCACCGCGCCAGGCCAGCCACAGCTGCGCCACCCCCCACAGCACCAGCACCGGCCCGACGCCCAGCAGCCCGTTGGTCTTGGTCACCGCGACCAGTCCGGTGCCCAGCCCCAACAGCAGCACCTCGCCGAGCCCGGCCCGGCGCCGCAGCCCGTCCAGCGCCATCGTCGCCACGCAGCCGGTCCAGGCGGCCACCACCAGGTCGGTCTGGGTACTGGACGCCTCCAGCATCACCAGCGGCGTCATGCCCAACAGCAGCACGGTCAACAGCTGCGCCCGGCGTCCGCCGCCCAGCTGCGCGCAGATCCGGCTGGCCACCAGCAGGCAGCCCAAAGCGGCGCACCACTGTAGAAGGTTGTAGTAGTCGTCGCCGCCGGAAGCCAACCGCAGGTGGGTGAGCAGGAACTCCGCGCCGGGCGCCAAGGTGACCTGCCGGTGGATCCGGGTGGCGTAGAACTCCACCGAACCCTGCTGCACCCAATGCTCTATTTTGGGCAGATGGTAGGTCTGGGAGTCGTAGTTGTTCGGCGCGGCGACCACGGCGAAGACCAACTCGACCAGCACGTACGCCGCCAGTACCGCCAGTCCGGTCTTCTCCCAGCGACCGCAGGCCCGCCAGAAACCGAGCGCCCGCGTTGGTGGGTAACGAAAGCCGGTGAACCCGCCGTCGCGGCGAAACCGGATCACGGCCGGTATCGCCGCCAACACCAGCATCACGGCCCACACGACCGCTATCCCGACAACGTCGAACCAGCCGCACCACGACAACAGCTCGATTCCCGCGACAGCACCAGCACCGGTGAGTACACAGGCACGCACGACCGCGAGACGCAATCGCCCCGGTCCATAGGCGGGTCGCCAAGCGTAAGCTATCAACGTCACCGTCAAGGCCGCCGCGACGATTACGAGCATTGACGAATTAAACCCGACCGTTGAACACTGTGTCGCAGTAGGTGTGTCGCCATTACTACCTCGGACAGGTTACGCTTTGGCGAACATTCCCTCCTGCCAAGAGGAAACCGTGAAGCTCTCCATCCTCATGCCTGTCTACAACGAGGAAGAACGGGTCGCCGAGGCACTCAAACTCGTCCTCGCCGTCGAATACCCGTGCCCCGTGGAAGTCGTGGTCGTCAATGACGGCAGCCGCGACCGCACCGCGGCGATCCTCGACCACGTGGACGACGAACGGGTGCGGGTGCTTCACCACACCCGCAATCGCGGCAAGGGCTCGGCCATAAAGACCGGCGCGCGGGCCGCCGAAGGCGACTACATGATCATCTTCGACGCCGATCTCGAATACGACGCCGAGGACATCCCGCAACTGCTGGCGCCGGTGCTGGACGGCCGGGCCGAGGTCGTGTACGGCAACCGCACCTTCGGCAGCCACAGCTCGTTCTCGTTCTGGTACGTGGTGGGCAACAAGGGCATCACGCTGGCGGCCAACGTCCTGTACAACTCGTACATCGGCGACCTGGAGACCTGCTTCAAGCTGATGCCGGTGTCGCTGTACCGCTCGCTGAAGGTGCGCTCCCGCGGTTTCGGCATGGAGGCCGAGGTGACCGCGAAGCTGCTGCGGCGCGGTATCCGGCCCTACGAGGTGCCGATCTCCTACAGCGCCCGCACCCGTCACGAGGGCAAGAAGATCACCTGGAAGGACGGCGTCGAAGCACTGTGGATACTGGGGCGTGAGAAAGTCCGTCGCTGACCCGACGTGACCGCCGTGACGACCACGGGGCCTTTACTGAAACTTCCGTGCGATCGTGACAGTATTCAATGCGTGTCTTCGACTTCGGATCTCGTCATCGACGTCAGTGACGTCGTGGTGCGCCGCGGCGCCTCGGTACTGCTGGACCATGTGGACTGGCAGGTCGAGCTGGATGAACGCTGGGTGATCCTCGGCCCCAACGGGGCCGGCAAGACCACCCTGCTGAACCTGGTGTCGGGGCGGTCGCACCCCACCAAGGGGACGGTGCGGGTCCTCGACGAGCAAATGGGCAAAGTGGACGTCTTCGAGCTGCGGCCCCGGATCGGGCTGGCGTCGGCGGCGCTGGCCGAGACGATCCCGGGTGACGAGCCGGTCGCCGACGCGGTGGTGACGGCGGCGTGGGCGGTGCTGGGCCGGGGACGTGAGTCCTATGAGGCCATGGACGAGATCCGCGCCCGGGGCCTGCTGGAGCAGTTCGGCATCGACACCCTCGCCGACCGCCGCTACGCGACCCTGTCCGAGGGCGAACGCAAGCGGGTCCAGATCGCGCGGGCGCTCATGACCGACCCGGAGCTGCTGCTGCTCGACGAACCGGCCGCCGGCCTCGACCTGGGCGCCCGCGAGGCGCTGGTGGGACGGCTGGGCGAGCTGGCCATGGACCCCGACGCCCCGGCCCTGGTCCTGGTGACCCACCACGTCGAGGAGATCCCGCCCGGCTTCACCCACGCGCTGCTGCTGACCGAGGGCGCGGTCGTGGCCTCGGGGCTGCTGGACGACGTCCTGACCGCCCAGAACCTGTCGAAGACCTTCGGCCTGCCGCTGCGCCTGGAACGCGACGGCGGCCGATTCACCGCCCGAGCCGCCTGAAATCTTCCGTCCCGCGCCGCGCAGCGTTTAGGCTCGATGAATGGCGTGGGAACGGTCCTGGCGTGGCGTTGCCGCCTGCGGGGTGGCCGTCACGGTCACGGCCGCGCTGGTGACCGGCTCGGTCAGCACCACCACGCCCGCCCACGCCGACGTCGGTCTCATCGCCGACGCCATGGCGCAGGGCCGCTCCGCCTCGCTGGCCGAGGACCACCTGCCGTCCGAGTACACCCGCCTGGGCCCCGCCGAGGCCGCCGCCGCCATCGCGAAGGACCCGCGGCTGGCCAGCGAGCGCGCCGAGGCCGTCCCCGCCGCCGACGCCGCCGACCCGCTGGAGGCCGGGCTGGCCAAGTTCAAGTCCATACTCGACACTGGTGGCGGAGTCCGCGACGTCGCCCGCGCCTACCGCGAATTGCCCGCCGAGGCCACCCGGTGGCTGGCCGCCGTGTTCCCCGGCGTGATCGGCAACCTCAACGGCGCCGCACTGTCCGATCGCATCGCCGCCAACCGGATCCGGGCCGCGGCCGTGGTCGCCGGTTCCCGGGCCTGGCCGTCGCCCACGCGGCCCTGGACCGAGGCGGACCGCGAGCCGCGCCGCGACTACTCGCACCTGCTGGACGCGGGACGGCAGCTGATCTACTTCGATCCGGCGGCCAACCAGCGGATGGGTTCGTGGGTCGAGGTGCGCGGCGAACTCGACACCGCCGACTACGTCGCCGTCCTGGTGCCCGGCGGCAGCGCGTTCATCACCACCGGCGAACCCGGCGGCTTCGCCGCCAGCGGCAACTTCGGCCGCTACTCGGCCCGCGCCGACAGTTTCGTCGAGGCCGCCGACGGCGAACTGGCCGTGATCGTGTGGGCCCAGCCGCCGTCGCCGTCCGGCTGGGTCGACGAGGCCGACCCGTCCTGGGCCCAGGACGCGGCGCCGCGACTGGTCGAGTTCATGGACGACCTGAACCGGCAGCTCGACGACCGCGACGTGGCGGTGACCGTGGCCGGGCACTCCTACGGCGGCGCCGTCGTGGGCCTGGCAGAGGTCCAGGGCTTCGACGCCGACCGCGTCTTGCACGTCGCCTCGGCGGGCGCCGGATACGGCGTCACCGGGCCGGGCGACTACCAGCCGCGCTGCCGCGAGCGCTACTCGATGATGGCGCCGGGCGACCCGATCAGCTACGTCCAGGACATCCCGGCCGCCACCGGCCTGGGCCACGGCGCCGGGGTGCACGACCTGCCGGGTGTGGTGCGCCTGGAAACCGGGTACCTCCCCGACGACCCCCAAGCCCCCGACGACGTCGGCCGCACCCTCGGTTCGCAGGGCATCACCGGCAAACGGATCTCGGGTATCCACGCTCACAGTGAGGTGTTCATCCCCGATTCGGGGGCTTGGCGAAACATGCTGGCCGTGTTTAGCATGGTCGACCCGCGCCCGGCCGCCACGCAGCCGCCGCGCGACAGCCAGTGCTGAGCGGAACGAGGGATGACGATGAGGCGATGGGCACGTGCCGTCGTCCCGCTGCTGGCCCTGGTACTGGTCGCCGCCGTGAGTCTGGCCACGGTCGGGCGGGACGTGAGCAACGACGCCGAACGCATGAATCCGGCCTCCGATCGGTCCATCACGGTCATGCCGATGGGTGATTCCATCACCGGATCCACCGGCTGCTGGCGGGCGCTGCTGTGGGCGAAACTGCGCGGCACCGGCCACAAGAACGTCGATTTCACCGGCAACGGAATCGGTCCGGAATGCGACTCCATATTCGACGACGACGCGGTCGCCTACAGCGGCACCCGGGTCGTCGACATGAAACCGGATTCCACATTCCTGAAGACCTTGCGCACCACTGGGAAATCGGCCCGAATAGCGTTGATGCACCTCGGTTCGAACGATATTCGCGACGACAAGTCGATCGAGGAGATCCTCGACGGATACACCACCATCGCGGGACTGCTGCGGCAAGCCAACCCGGACATCGTCATCCTTGTCGCGCAATTGATTCCGATAACGACCTCACCCATGGACAAGGACTGTCCGCAATGCCCCGGCAAGGTCGAGGAATTGAACGAGGCGATACCCGGCTGGGCCAAGGACATGGACCGCAAGAGTTCGCCGATAACCGTCGTCGACCAGCACGACGGATTCGATCCCGGCGACGACACCTACGACGGTCTGCACCCCGACGACTCCGGCGGCCGGAAAATGGCCGACAAATGGTTTGAGGCCATTGATGAGGTCGTCGGGGACCGATAGCGTCCTCGTGTGGCCCTGGGCCGGTGTGCGAAGTCCGTGTAGCCTGCCGGGTGTGGCAGATTTCGTAAACCTTGAGGTATCGGACGGCATCGGTGTGATCCGTCTGTCGCGTCCGCCGATGAACGCGTTGAACAAGCAGGTTCAAGAGGAACTGCGCGCCGCCGCCATCGAGGCCGACGCCAACGACGACATCCACGCCGTCATCGTCTACGGCGGGGAGAAGGTGTTCGCGGCGGGGGCGGACATCAAGGAGATGGCCGACATGGACTACGCGGCCATGTCCTCGCGAGCCCCCGAACTGTCCTCCGCCTTCGACGCGGTGGCCAAGATCGGCAAACCCGTCATCGCCGCCATCACCGGCTTCGCGCTGGGCGGCGGCTGCGAACTGGCCCTGGCCTGTGACATCCGGCTGTGCGCCGAGGACGCCAAACTGGGCCAGCCCGAGATCAAACTGGGCATCATCCCCGGCGCCGGCGGCACCCAGCGGCTGCCGCGCCTCATCGGCCCCGCCAAGGCCAAGGAACTCATCTTCACCGGCCGCATGGTGGACGCGGCCGAGGCACAGCGCATAGGTCTCGTCGACGAGGTCGTTCCGGCCGGTGAGGTGTTCGACGCGGCCAGGAAGTTCGCGGAGGTTTTTGTATCGGGCCCGTCTAGGGCCCTGCGCGCCGCCAAACAGGCCGTCGACTCGGGACTGGGCGTGGACCTGAACACCGGCCTGGCCTGGGAGTCGCAGCTGTTCGCCGGACTGTTCGCCACCGGCGACGCCCACGAGGGCATGACCGCCTTCTCCGAGAAGCGCAAACCCGGCTTCAGCGGCTCATGACCGGTTTCGACGAGGTCGAGGCCGCGCGATCCGACCCCAAGCGTGCCAACATCCTGTACCACGACTGGGAAGCCGAGACCTACGACGACAAGTGGTCCATCTCCTATGACCAGCGCTGCGTCGACTACGCCCGGGACCGGTTCACCCTGGCCACCGGCGAGGACGACACCGCCTGGCCCTACGGCACCGCGCTCGAGCTGGGCAGCGGCACCGGTTTCTTCCTGCTGAACCTGATGCAGGCGGGCGTGGCCAAACAGGGCGTCGTCACCGACATCTCATCCAAGATGGTCGAGGTGGCCTGCCGCAACGCCGACAACCTCGGCCTCGACGTGACCGGCCGGGTCGCCGACGCCGAGACCATCCCGTGCGAGGACGCCAGCGTCGACCTGGTCGTCGGCCACGCCGTCCTGCACCACATCCCCGACGTCGAACAGGCCATGCGCGAGGTCCTGCGGGTCCTCAAACCCGGCGGCCGGTTCGTGTTCGCGGGCGAACCCTCCCGTATCGGCGACTTCTACGCCCGCCACCTGGGCCGCCTCACCTGGTGGGCCACCACCACGGTCACCAGGCTCCCGTTCCTGTCCGACTGGCGCCGCCCCCAGGAGGAACTCGACGAGTCCTCCGCCGCGGCGGCCTTGGAGGCCGTCGTCGACCTGCACACCTTCGTCCCCGGCGAACTGGCCGACCTGGCCGAGTCCGCCGGAGCCGTCGAGGTCGAGACCAGCACCGAGGAACTCACCGCCGCCTTCCTCGGCTGGCCGGTGCGCACCTTCGAAGCCGCCGTGCCACCCGGCAAACTCGGCTTCGGCTGGGCCAACTTCGCCGCGGGCGCCTGGAAGACACTGTCCAAGGTCGACTCAGGATTGTCGCAGGTCCTCCCCAAGGACCTCTTCTACAATGTCCTCGTGACAGGACGACGGAGTCTCTGAACTGCGTGTGGCGGCTGAGATTCACACCCGATTACCTGCGGTTCGCCTGGCTGCGGCTTCGCCGCCCCTGGATCCGCTGTCGGGGCATGGTCTACCTCGGCCGCCGCGTCACCCTCACGGCCCGCCGCACCTACGGCCGTCTCATCCTGGGCCGCGACGTCCGTCTCGGCGCCGACTGCGCCATCCGCGCCCACGAGGGCACCGTCCACATCGGCGACCGCTGCGTATTCGGCGCCCGCGTCACCGTCAACTCCTACCTCGACATCCACATCGGCCCCGAAACCCTCATCGCCGACGACGTCTACATCATCGACTTCGACCACCGCTTCGCCGACACCACGACCCCGATCATGGACCAGGGCATCGTCAAGTCCGCCGTCCGCGTCGGCTCCGGCTGCTGGCTCGGCACCAAGGTCACCGTCACCCGGGGCGTGCGCATCGGCGACGGCGCCGTCATCGGCGCCGGGTCCGTCGTCACCAGGGACATCCCACCCAACGCCATCGCCGCGGGCGTCCCCGCCCGGGTCATCGGCGAACGCGCCTGAAGTTGACCCAACGCGACAGGTCATCGGGCGGTTTTGTTCACCGCTACCGGGTATTGTGGCGCGGTCGACGCATGCTCCCAGCATTGACCCTTTTGGAAGGTAAACGTTGAAAATCAAGCTAACACGCCGCCGCGTGCTCGCGGGCGGCACCTGTTTGGCGGCGCTGGCCGCCCTCGGGATCTACGGTCAGGCGTACGCCGACGCCGATCCCGTGAACGTACAGCTGTTGTCGATCACCGATTTCCACCGGCAGTTCGCGCCTCCCACGGGCGCCGACGCCGAGCTGCCCGGCCCGAACGGTGAGAAACTCACCGTCGGTGGGGCGAACTACCTGGCCGCGCACATCAAGAAGATCCAGGAAGGCCAGGAGAACTCGCTGCTGCTGTCGGCCGGGGACCAGTTCGGTGGGTACCCGTACGAGTCGTGGGAGTACCTGGACGAGCCGGTCGTCGAGGCGTTCAACACCATGGGTGTCGACGTCAGCACGGTCGGCAACCACGAGATCGATCTGAGCCTCGACTACCTCAAGCGGACGGTGGACGGGACCTGCTTCGGGGAGCCGGGGGTCGACTCGTGCTTCGACGACTCCACCGGGAAGCGGTTCCACGGTTCCGAGTTCGACATGTCCTCGTCGAACCTCGTCAACGCCAAGGGCGAGTTGCAGTACGAGCCCTACGTCGTCAAGAAGGTCACCACTCCGGACGGCACCAAGATTCCGGTGGGGATCATCAACGGCACCGTGACCGGTACCGAGAAGATGAACTCGAACTACACCAAGGAATACAAGACCACCGATCTGGTCGAGGCGGTCAACAAGTACGCCGCGAAGCTCAAGGCCAAGGGTGTCAACGCGATCGTGGTCAACGTCCACGAGGGAGCCAAGCCGAAGAACCCCGACGCGCCCTACAACGGCTGTGAGGAGATCAGCGGTCCGCTGATGGACGCCGCCGCGAAGATCTCGCCGGACGTCGACGCCATCATGGGTGGCCACCGCGACGGGCGGTTCAACTGCTCGGTGCCGGACCCCGCCGGGAACCCGCGGTTCGTCATCGAGGCCGGGGATCGCGGCAACGTCGTCAACGAGATGAACCTGGCCCTCGACCCGTCGACCGGTGAGGTGGTGCGGGAGGAGTCGACGTCGGAGAACCACGCCGTCACCCGCGACATCGAGCCCGACGCCGAGATGAAGAAGGTCACCGACTACTGGATCGAGAAGGGCGAGAAGGCCGCCGCCAGCGAGGTCGCGAAGAACTCCGGCGACATCTCCCGTAAGAAGGACGACTCGGGCGAGAGCACCCTGGGCAACTGGGCCGCCGACATCAACCTCGCCGCCTCGGAGCAGACCGACGGCGGCAAGGCCGACTTCGGCCTGGTCGCCACCGAGTCCCACAAGGGAGCGACTTCGCTCAACGGCGACATGTTCTTCGCCAAGAGCGAGTACCCCGGTGACGCCGACGGTCGGGTCACCGCGTTCGAGGTGTGGAAGGCCTACGGTTTCGGTAATCCGATCCTGACGGTCCCGCTGACCGGGGCGCAGATCGAGGCCGGGCTCGAACAACAGTGGACGGCCACGAAGTTCGCGCCGCTGGGAGTGTCGTCCAACGTGAAGTACAGCTTCGACGCGGATGCCGCCATCGGCGACCGGGTGAACCCCGCCGATGTTCAGATCAACGGTGAAACGTTGGACCCGGCCAAGACCTACCGGGTCTCGATGCTGGCGTACACGGCGCTGGGCCTGGACGGGTTCGCGGCCTTCAAGGAGTTCAAGGACTTCGAGAAGGGACCGCACGACCAGTGGTTCGTCCGGGGCTTCCTCAAGGACAACCCGGAGCTGACTCCGTCGGAGACCGACCGGGTGTCGGTGAAGTAGGACAAGATCGACGACGCCACCCCGGCCCGGATTTCGATGGGCCGGGGTGGCTTGTCGTTGCTAGGTTTGCCCGATGCTCAAGACGACGCGCGTGAGCGCCTACGGAATCCTCACCGACGACCGGGGGCGGGTGCTGATGCAGCGCACGCGGGCGAACTCGGACGTCCCGGATTCCTGGTGGCTGCCCGGCGGCGGCCTGGACCACGGCGAGGACCCGGCGGACGCCGTCGTGCGGGAAATGCGGGAGGAGACCGGGCTCGACGTCGAGGTCACGGCGCTGCGCACCGTGGAGACGCAGCTGGTCGAGTTGGGCCCGGACTGGCGATACCACAAGGTGTCGGTCGTGTACGACGTCAAGGACGTCGGGGGACGGCTGAAGACCGAGGTGGGGGAGCTGTCCGACGACGCGGACAACGTGTGGTGCGATCTGGCCGACCTCGACGGGAAACGCATGATCGAGCTCAACGCGGAGGTGCTGGGCGTGCGGGCCGTGCCGATGGTGCGCACCCGGCCTCCCACACGTCCGTCGCCGGTTCCGGACGGGCAGGTGCAGCGCGTCGGGGTCTACGCCTGGGTCACCGATCCGTTGGGGCGGGTGCTGATGACGCTGATCCCGGAGGGGTTTCCGATGGCGGGGCTGTGGCACCTGCCGGGTGGTGGCCTCGACTTCGGGGAGCGGCCGCGCGAGGCGCTGTCACGCGAGATCGTCGAGGAGACCTCGCAGGACGCCGTGCTGGGCGGGCTGCGGTGTGTTCAGTCGATTCACCACGCCGAGTCGATCGGGCCGAGCGGGCGGGTGGAGGACTTCCACGGGATCCACGTCATCTACGACGCGACCGTGGCCGAGCCGAAGCCGCTGGAGATTCAGGACGTCGGCGGGTCCACCAGTGAGGTTGTGTGGCTGGAGGTCGACGAGATCCGGCGGTTGCCGGTGACTCCCGCCGTGGAAGCCGCGCTGGCGCTCGCGTGAACCGCGTTAGGGTCGAGCTATGACCACCGCGATGTTCCTGAGCTTCCTGGTGTTCGCGTTCCTGCTGGCGCTGTCGCCCGGCCCGGACACCGCCGTCGTGCTGAAGAACAGCCTGACCGGCGGACGGCGGCTCGGTTTCGGTGCCTCCGTGGGGATCACGCTCGGCAACGTCGTCCACGGCACCTCGGCGGTGTTCGGGGTGGGGCTGCTGCTGGTCCAGTGGCGGCCGGTCTTCGAGGCGATCCGCTGGGCGGGCATCGCCTACCTGGTGTACCTGGGCGTGCAGGCGCTGCGGTCGGCGTGGCGTGGCGGGTACCTGGACGGTGAGGCCGCGGGCGACGGCCGAGCGCGACGGCGGGGCGCTGTGGCCCGCGCCGGAGTGCAGGGGTTCCTGTCCAACATCACCAACCCGAAGGCGTTCGCGTTCTACCTGTCGGTGCTGCCGCAGTTCATGGCGGGCGGGGACGGTTCGGTCGGGACCCTGCTGGGGTTGGCGTACACCCACGCCGCGGTGACGCTGTTGTGGCTGCTGGTCCTGGTGGCGGGGCTGCACCTGGTGCGGGACTGGCTGCGCCGCCGGGTGGTGCGGCGCGCGATGGACGCCGTCACCGGTACCGCGCTGCTGGGGTTCGGAGTCAAGCTCGCCGCCGACGGGTAGCTCACTCGCGCGGCAGCCGGACCTCGGCGCACAGGCCGTGCGGGATGACGCCGTGCAGCCGGATCGAGCCGCGATGGGCGGCGACGAGTTCGGCCACGATCGGCAGGCCCAGACCGGTGCCGCCGGAGTCGCGGCCGCGGGCGTCGTCGAGGCGGGTGAAGCGGTCGAAGACGCGTTCCCGGTCCTCCAACGGGATGCCGGGGCCGTCGTCGGACACCGAGACCACGACCTCGGAGTCGTCGGTGGTGCAGGTGATCGCGACCGTGGCCTCGGCGTGGCGGACCGCGTTGTCGATGAGGTTGGTGAAGATGCGGTGCAGGCCGTCGTGGTCGGCGTGCAGGTTCAGGGTGGCGCGGTCCATCTGGGTGGTGACCGGGACCCGGGCGTCGTCGTAGGTCTCGGCGAGCACTTCCAGGAGCTTGACGATGTCGAGGTCCTCGGGACGCCAGGGCCTGCGGGCGTCGTCCATGCGGGCCAACAGCAGCAGGTCCTCGGTCATGCGCGACAGCCGCTCGACGTCGGTGAGCAGGTCGGCGACCAGGTCGTCGGGCGCGCCGATGCGTTCGGCCACTTCGAGTTCGGTGCGCATGTTCGCCAGCGGGCTGCGCAGTTCGTGGGCCGCGTCGGCCACGAAGGAACGCTGTTTGGCGCGGGCGGCCTCGACCGGACGCAGCGTCCAGCCGACCATCCACCACAGCGCCATCGTCACCGCGACCGCCAGGATGGCCAGCGTGATGGTGAGGCCGACCGCCAGTTGCGAGACCGCGCCGAGTTCGGACTGCGAGACGCCGACGATGACGATCTGGTCGCCCGCGCGTTTGGCGGTGGCCCGCAACGGGTCGCTGGTCTGGGAACGGGAGACGTCGACGGTGAAGTGCTCGCCGTCGCCGAGGGCCTCGGCCAGCTGCTCCTCCTTCAGCAGCGGCACCAGCGGGTCGGCGCCCTGGGAGCCGCGCACGTACTTGCCGTCGGCGTCGTAGATCTGCACGATGGTGGAGTCGCGGCCGGTGGTGATGCGGTCGGGGAGTTTCTTGTCGACCAGCAGGCCCGCGATGTCCTCGGCGGTCTTGGTGGCGGCGTCGTCTACCGAGGCGCGCAGCGAGTAGTGCAGCGACAGCACCAGCGCGGTGCCGCCGCCCGCGAAGCCGATGAGCAGGCCGAGGACGCCGAGGGTCACCAGCCGGACCCGCAGCGGCAGCGTGCTCCAGCGGCGGATCATCGGCGGTCCGCCGTCAGCCGGTAGCCCGCCCCCCGGACCGTCTGCAGGCTGCTGCGTCCGAACGGGGTGTCGATCTTTTTGCGCAGATATCCGATGTAGACCTCGACGAGGTTGACGTGGGTGTCCTCACTGGCCGACCAGACATGGTCCAACAGCGTCACCTTCGTGACGACCTGTTCGGCGTTGCGCATCAGGTATTCCAGCAACGAGAACTCGCGTGTGGACAGTGAGATCTCGGTGTCCTCGCGGTGGACGGTGTGCCGCGCCGGGTCCAGCGTCAGGTCGCCGACGGTCAGCACCGAGGGCCGCGCCGGGGTGCCGCGCCGCAGCAGCGCCCGCAACCGGGCCAACAACACCACGTACGAGAACGGCTTGGTCAGGTAGTCGTCGGCGCCCAGGTCGAGCCCGTCCGACTGGTCGTACTCGCCGTCCTTGGCCGACAGCACCAGCACCGGCACCCAGTTGTTCTCGCGCCGCAGCGTGCGGATCACCTCGTAGCCCGACAGTTTGGGCAGCATGATGTCCAAGATGATGGCGTCGTAGCTGCCGAACCGGGCCGCCTCCAGCCCGGCCTCGCCGTCGGCGGCGACCTCGACGGCGAAACCGTCCGCCTTGAGGCCGCGCGCCAGCGCGTTGGCCATCCGCTGTTCGTCTTCGACAATCAGGAGCCGCATGGTGGGGAGGTCGCATTCTGCTTCGAGGGGCTGTGACCTTGAAAAATACCCGGCGGTCCTGAAGTTTGCCTGAGGACGAGACCTACCCGACGTCCACGCGATCCAGCGGTGCCGGGGCCAGCGTGCCGGCCTGCTCCAGGTATTCGATGAACGCCAGGAAGTCGGGCGGGTCGTTGCGGTGCGCCTCGGTGAAGCCGGTGAACGCGGCGATGCCGTCACTGCCCAGCAGCGTGTACGCCAGCGCGGCGACCCGGTAGGTCCGCTCCGGGTCCAGGGGTTCGCCGTCGATGCGGACGTCGCCGGGTTCGACCTTGGAGCCGATCGGCGCCGAGGCCGAGAACGAGTACTCGACGTTCGACGACACCGCCAGCGGCGCGAACTTCGCCGAGGTCCACTGCTGCTCCAGGGCGGCGTCGATCTGTTCGCCGGTCAGCGACACCGTCAGCACCGGGTTGTTGTACCCGTACGCGTCCCAGGCCTCGCCCTCCATGACTCTGCCCTCGGCGTCGCCGGGTTTGCCGCTGTCGGCGACCTTCAGATCGGCGCGGATGGCGTTGCTGCCCTTGTGCGGGTCGGTCATCGTGATCGCGAAGTCGGCCTCGCCCCCGTGGGAGTGGTTGGCGGTCCACAGGTTGACGTCGGCGGTGAGGTTGCCCATCGTGCTCTCGCCGGAGTCGTCCTTGACGCGGGTGAAGTCGCCGTCCAGCTCCGCGACCG